>CAZVEW010000020.1:9559-22040 GCA_964625955.1 uncultured Vicingus sp.
ATGTTTTAAAATCTAACACAAAAGGCTTTGTTATAGGTGTTTCTGGCGGAATCGATTCTGCAGTAACTTCTGCCTTAGCAGCAAAAACAGGCTTGCCGTTATTGTGTATTGAAATGCCTATTTATCAAGGTAAAAAACAAGTTGATAGGGCAAAAAAACATATTGATTATCTAAAAAGTAATTATAAAAATGTTACTTCTATTGAAACAGAATTAACTCCCATTTTCGATGCTTTTTTACAAGCAGTTCCTAAAATAAAAAACGAAGAAGAACGATTTATGGCTCTTGCCAATACACGAGCAAGATTTAGAATGACGACTTTATATTATTTTGCATCATTAAATAACTATTTGGTGTTAGGTACAGGCAATAAAGTAGAAGATTTTGGTGTAGGTTTTTATACCAAATATGGTGATGGAGGAGTAGATTTAAGTCCTATTGCCGATTTATTAAAAACAGAAGTTTACCAATTAGGAAAAGAATTACAGATAAACGATTTAATTATGAACGCACCTCCAACCGATGGACTTTGGGGTGATGATAGAACTGATGAAGACCAAATAGGAGCAAGCTACCCAGAACTAGAGTGGGCAATGAGAATGACGGAAAAAGATGCTACTTTAAATAAACTACTTACAAGCCGCGAAAAGGAAGTTTTAGCAATTTATACACGATTAAATACAGCTAACCAACACAAAATGAATCCTATACCTATTTGTTTAATCCCTAAAGAGTTAAGGTAAAGAAATTTCATTTTCCTTTACCAAATTTTAACTTGTAAACTGTCGGGAGCAACCATTTTATCACCTTTAGCACAATTAAAAGCTTCTCTAAATTCGTTCATATTGGTTAAAGGGCCAATAGTTCTATACCTTGTAGGAGAATGAGGGTCAGTTTTAACCCTAATAATACTTGCCTCATCTTTAATATTAGCATGCCAAACTTGTGCCCAGCCTAAAAAGAACCTTTGATTATAGGAAAAACCATCAATCATAGGGTCTTCTTTTCCTTCCATTGCTTTTTGTAAAGCATAATAAGCAAGTGTAATACCCGATAAGTCGGCAATATTTTCGCCCATGGTTAAATGTCCGTTCACATGATTACCTTCTGCTACCTCATAATTATCAAATTGGTTAGCTAATTTTGCTGTTCTGTTACTAAAATTAGCACTATCTTCTTTACTCCACCAATTATTTAAATTACCATCACCATCATATTTACTGCCTTGGTCATCAAAGCCATGAGAAAATTCGTGACCAATAACGCTTCCTATTCCGCCATAATTAATTGCATCATCTGCATCAGGGCTAAAAAATGGGGGTTGCAAAATTGCTGCAGGAAATACTATTTCGTTCATTGCTGGATTATAATAAGCATTTATTGTTTGAGGATTCATTCCCCATTCTGTTTTATCAATAGGTTTACCTAATTTATGAATATTTTCAAAATAGTGATGCCTGTTGGCATTAAATACATTTTCGATTAAACTATTGGCACTTATCTCTACATCTGTATAATCTTTCCATTTATCAGGATAACCAATTTTATAAGTGTATTTTCTTAACTTTTCTAAGGTTTTTGTTTTTGTAGAGTCGCTCATCCAATCTAACTTTTGTACTCTTTCTTTAAAAACTTTATTAATGTTACCAATTAAATCCAACACTTTTTGTTTTGATGATTCTGGAAAATATTTATCTACAAACAGTTTTCCTAATTGTTCTCCAACATAAGCATCACATTTTGCTAAAGCTCTTTTCCATCGAGGTTTCATAACACTAACGCCTCTTAATGTTTTTGAGTAAAAATTAAAATTTTCTTGTTCAAACGGTATACTTAAATTACTTGCCATATCATTTATAAACTGAAATTTCATATACGTTTTCCAGTCCGCTATACTATGTTTTTTTAAAGTACTATTTAATGCTTTAAAGTAGTTTGGCTGACTTATAACCAAATTAGCTACGCTTTCTTCTTTAAGTTCTCCTGCACTAAAGAAACTTTTCCAATTTATTACAGAACAAAGTTTTTGAAGTTGACTAGTACTCATCTTATTATAGGTTTTTATGGGGTCTCTGCGTTCAAGTCTTGTCATAGAATTTTTAGCTAAATCAGTTTCGATGGAAAGAACATTAGTAGCCATTTTTGTAGCTTTTAAGGAATCATTTCCTATTAAAACAAAATGAGCTGCAATGTGTTTTTTATATGCTGCTAATATATTTTTTCCTCTCTCGTCTTTTGGAAAATAGTAATCTCTATCAGGCAAACCAATACCTCCTTGAGATAAATGCATAATATATTGAGAGCTATTTCTAGCATCAATCTCTACATAACTCGAAAAAATAGAGCCTGAACCAATCTTTTTAGCTTCAGCCATTGTTTCTACTAATTCTTGAATATTGCTAATCTTATCAATTTTATCTAACATGGGCTGAATTGGTTTCATTCCTAGCTCATTAAGCCTTGAAGAGTCTAATGCTGAGGTGTAGAAATCGCCCACTTGTTGTGTTGGTGAATTCTGTTTACTAGCCGAATTACTTGCATTTTCTACTAACTCTTTTAATTTAATTTCATTGGCATCATGCACAATATTAAAGCTTCCCCAACGGCTTTCTGCTGCTGGAACAGGATTGTTCTTTAACCAATTTCCTACAGCAAATTTTTCAAAATCTTCGCAAGGTGAGATAGTTGAGTCTATTTGATGAGTATTAAAGGCAATGTATTTTTTGGTTGTTTTGGTTGGTCGTTTATCTTGGTTGTTACTGCAAGAAGAAATGGAAACAACGACAAGTACTCCTATTAAGGTCTTATTTAAAGTATTCATCTATTTTGAGTTAGGTTGAAATCCTAAAATTAACAATTAATTAAACAATTCAAATAATTTAAATGATAAGCGGTAGTTATTTTGGATGAAAATTATTTTTTTTATGGAATTTATAATCGACTTGCATCTATAAAGCAAGAATTCTTATCAAATTAAAAATAGTTAAACCTAAACCCTAAAAATTATGAAAAAATTAACAACCCTATTAGCAATACTGATTATTATGTCATTTACAATGTTTGCTCAGACAGGAACAATTAAAGGAATTGTTAAAGATAAAAAAACAGGTAAGCCTTTATTTAATGTTGCTGTTTTTGTTAAAGAAGCTGGGAGTATAAGAGGTGATGCAGCAAATTTAGATGGAAAATATACAATAAAACCTTTAAATGCAGGTAAATATACCTTAACGGCAAAAATGCCAGGATATAAAACAATTATCACCAAAGATGTAACTGTAACTTCTGGCAATATTACTTTTGTTGATCTTAATTTAGAAACTACAGCAGAAAAGTTACCTGTATTTACCTATTTTATATATAAAGATAAATTAATAGATAAAGGCGAACCACAAGTGCAAAAAATATTACCTAACGAATTAAAGCACACTGTAAATTTGCACAATCCTATTGCCATTGTAACTACATTGCCAGGGGTAACACTTGCACCAAACGGAAAAGATGTGTACATTAGAGGTTCAAGACCAACATCAACTCAATTTATTATTGATGGCATGAAATCTATTACTGGTGGCATAGGAATCCCTGCCCAAGCAATAGGAAGCATTAAAGTTTATACAGGTGGAATTCCCGCTCAATATGGAGATGTTACTGGTGGGGTTATTGTAATAGAAACAAAAAGTTATTTTGATTTGGCTCAGGCATACAAATAAGCTATAAATGAGATTATTTAAGGCAAAAAACATACAATCATTAACTGATAACGAATTAATTGCTCGTTTTAAAAAAACTAACGATAGTTATTTTGTAGGAGAACTATATAAAAGATATGCTCATTTAGTTTATGGTGTGTGCCTTAAATATCTTAAAAATGAAGAAGAAAGTAAAGATGCTACTTTACAGGTTTTTGAGAAATTATTAACCGATTTAAAAAAACACGACATTGCTAATTTTAAATCGTGGTTGCATAGCGTTGCCAAAAACAACTGTTTAATGTTTTTAAGAAAAAAACAAACCAAACAAAAACGGGTAAATGAATATGAAGCAGTTTATCAGCACGAAGAAACATTCGACACTCCTTTTATGGTACACGAAAAAGTAGCAAAAGAAGGACTTTTAACAGATTTAGAAAAAGCAATTACAACACTAAAAGAAGAACAACGTATTTGTATCGAATTGTTTTTTTTGCAAGAAAAATGTTACAATGAAGTGGCTGGTATTACAGGGTTTTCAATTAAACAAGTAAAAAGTTATATACAAAATGGTAAAAGAAATTTAGCCAATGTAATGTTGGCATAATTAAAATTAAAATGAAAGAATTACATAACAACATATTTTCGACTACGACTTGCATCTCTAAAGAAACTATGCTTAAATACATCAACAAACAACTCGATAAAACAGCGTTGCACAAGGTAGAAAAGCACTTATTAGATTGTGAATTATGTTCCGATGCAATGGAAGGATTAAAATATGCCAAAAATTCTTCTGTGCTTTTTGCCATTAATCATAAAATAGATCAACGGGTAAAAAGAAAAAACACAAAATTTTTAATTATTAGCAACTTAATGGTTGCTGCTTCTATATTGGTGATTGTGTTTGGGGGCTATTTTACCTTTAACTTTTTTAACATTAACCTAAAAAATAAGGATAGCTTAGCCCTTAATATTAAAACCGAAAAAACAACACAAGATTTACCTCAAGAGAATTTTATACTTCCTGCCAAAGAAAAAAAAGAAACTGTTGTTACAGAACAGGCTACCAAGAAAAATACCACAAAAAAACAGCCTAATGTTCCAATTCTAGTAGCTAAAGACGAAAAAACAACACGCAAAAAAGATAAACTAAACATTGAAAACAAAAAAAATATTACGGAATCGTTAGTTATTGAAGAATCTGAAATGGATAATGAAGTAGCAGCTTCTTCTGAAACTAGTACCGTAATGGCGATGGAAAACAATAGAAACAATGGTATTATAACTGATAAGTTAAGTAAAAACATTATTACAGATAGTACTTTAAGCAAAAAAAGAATAACAACAGCTCAAAATTACCGAACAGGAAATAAAGGAACAGAAATTGCAACTAAAGACAAAAAAAACAAGGATAAATACAGCAGTAAAAACAACGCTAATAAACAAGCTGCATTATCTCCTACTTACACTAAAAATCCTGTTCAACTTCATAAAATAGATTACATTGAAACTTACAAAGTAGTTGATTACATTATTGAGTATCAAAATGACGAAGATTTTAAGAAAGAGGCTGAATCCACTTCAATTTCTCCCAATTTTCCGACCAAAGCAGACAAAGATTTAGCGGATAAGGAATTTGATAAATCGACCTTAAAAATAACTTACAAGCAAACATTAAAATTGGGCATTCATCAGTTTAAACTAGCTAATTATAAAGCTGCTTTAATACAGTTTAATTTAATTTTAGCAAAACACCCAAAAGATGTAAATGCGTTGTTTTATGCCGGTTTATGCAATTATAACTTAAACGATTTCACTAAAACTTTACAGCAATTGAACAAAGTACTTATTAATAAAGAAATAGTTTTTAACCAAGAAGCAAATTGGTATAAAGCACTTACTTTTATTAGGCTTAAAAATAATAAAGAAGCTAAAAAATTATTAAACCAAATTATAAATGAAAATGGTTTTTATAAAGTTCAAGCAACAGAAAAGTTGAAAGCGTTGTAAGGGAATTTTGGGCTTAATAAACAAAAATTCTTTGCATAGCTGTAGTTACGGAAATAATTTTTAACGATAAAAAAGGAAAATAGAAATGATTTATATCGGGTGTTTTGATGTTAAATTGGTATCACTTCCTAACCCAAGCCAATCCTTCACTAAAACTAAAAGCTTTTTTATAAGTGGCTGGAATAACTACCTCAAATTTCCGATTCATATATCCTAGTCTTTTATTTAAAGCTGTAAATTTCATTAAATTACCTCCATTTGCATTAGAGAGATAAAGTACATTGTTCAATGTAATTTTATGAAAATCTTTATCAAAATATTCTTTTTTTGCATTTAATAAAGATACTGGCGTTTTACTTGGTAAAACGGCACATATTCGACCATCTTTAGTAGGTTCAATATAAATAGTTTCATATTTCATTGGAAGTATTAATCTTCCAGTAGTATCTATGGCTCCTTTAAGATTATTTTTTTCTACAATAGCGTAAGCGTCTTCATTAAAAGAAGTAACATAATCATAAATAGGTTTAACAATCCATTTATCATTTCTATTTACGAATCCCCAACCAGTTCTGTCTGGTTTTGTAGAAACCGCAGCTAATCCATGGTTAAAATTTTGTAAACTTTTATATTTTGTTTTAAAAATAATTTCTCCTTTTTTGTTTATTAAAACTGTTTTACCCGACACAGTAACTCTACATTCGCCATTATTAAAACTTGAAGAACCTGCTTGCCTGTATTGGAAAGGAATAACAACTGTGCCTGTTTTATCAATAAATCCATATTTTTCAACAGTCCCATCATAGGCTGTAACACAAGACAATCCTTCTTCAAAAGTACTAGACCCTAAGTATTTACAAGGCACAATCTCTTTCCCTGCATTATTTATAAACCCCATTTTATTATCCTCATAAACAGCACAAACATCTTTGTGATTCTTGTAAAAATTTCCCACTTTTTTGTAATGCTTAGTCGGAATTATGTTGCCCGATTTATCAATTAAAATATAATAATTATCTGCTTTTTTCTTTACCCAAGTAACATTTGTGTTAAAATCGTTAACCTTATCATATATACAAGGAATTACAATGCTACCAGATTTGTTAACAAACCCGTACTTTGTTACCCATTTATTGTTTACAACTTCTTGTGTTTTTATACTTGCTAAACCATTGGAGAAATTAGATACCCATCTTGCCTGAAGAGTAAAAACTACATTTCCTTGTTCGTTTATACACTGCCATTCTCTATTTTGGGCAATACAAAAAGTATAAAAAGAAATCAACAAAGTAATTAATGAAGTTTTAAAGATATTCATAACATTAGGTTTTAAGTTTATAAATTCTCTCCCTCTCCTCTTTCTTTTGTTGTGGCGGCATTAAAAGTATTGCTATTTAATGTGTTAGCAACCTCTTTAATGGTACTAGCTTCGCACTTAATTGTTCGGGATTTATATTTTCCCATTAAATCAAAATCGTGTGTAGCCATTAAAATTGCTTTGCCTTTTTTGCTAATATCAAATAGTAGTTTAATAATTTCTTCAGAGGTTTCGGGGTCTAAGTTACCTGTTGGCTCATCGGCTAAAATTAAATCTGGCTCGTTAAGTAAAGCCCTTGCAATAACAACTCTTTGTTGCTCTCCGCCAGAAAGCTCGTGCGGAAATTTGTATCCTTTACTAGCTAAACCAACATTATTAAGTACTTCTTTAGTTCTATTATCAATTTTGGCTTTATCTTTCCAGCCTGTGGCTTTTAAAACAAATTTTAAATTATCGGTAATACTTCTATCGGTAAGCAACTGAAAATCTTGAAAAACAATGCCTAATTTTCTTCTTAAAAAAGGAATATTTTTTCGTTTTATGTTTGCTAACTCAAAATTACAAACGGTAGCTTCACCCTCTTTTAAAGGTAAATCGGCATAAATTGTTTTTAACAAACTACTTTTTCCTGCACCCGTCTTGCCTATTAAATAAACAAATTCGCCTGCTTTTATTGCTAAGTTAACATCTTTTAAAATTAAATTATTTTTTTGGAAAATTTTGGCGGAAGAAATCGAGATAATCATTTTATATACAAATAAATAAAAACAAATGTATCTATTTAGATTGAAAGATAACACTTATTAATGACTTACAAATGAAATAATGTAAACATTCTCACGTTGAAAACTTGAAGTAATTAAGGGGGCAAGTACTTTATACATTTCTAATTTTATCCAAACCTATAATTAAATTAAAAAAGCGAGTGGTTTTAAAAAAAATAAGCATATTAATTATACTTTTTTGTGGAATAAGCCTTAGTGTGTTTTCGCAAAAAACCACTATTTATACCAATAAAGATGTTATTTACCAATCGGGGTTAGCATTATTTGAGAAAGAAAAATATGCAGCAGCTCAAGAAAAATTTACAACAGTTTTAAAAAATATTGACGATGATAAATCGGAAATAGCAGTTAATGCGATGTATTACCGAGCAATTTGTGGTTTAAAATTATTTAACATTGATGCCGAAGCATTGTTAACAGCATTTATTTTTACCTATCCCGAAAGTCCTAAAGTAAAATTAATTTATTTTTATTTGGGCGAGTATAAATTTAGGAAACATAAGTATAAAGAAGCTTTAGCATGGTTTGCAAAAATTGATATTTACGATTTAAGTAATGATGAAATAGCCGAATATCAGTTTAAAAAAGGATACAGCTATTTTATGGAAAAAAAATATAGCGAGGCTTCTAAAGCATTTTTCGAAATTAAAGATACAGACAATAAATATACTTCTGCGGCACGTTATTATTATGCTCATATTGCCTATTTGCAAAAAAAATACGAATCATCATTGCTTACTTTCCAATCGTTAAACAAAAAATCGAAATTTGCATCGCTTGCCCCTTATTATATTACTCAAATTTATTATTTGCAAAAAAAGTACGATAAGTTAATAGCTTATGCCCCAGCACTACTAGATGTGGCTATTCCGAAAAGAGCCCCAGAAATTGCTCGATTAATAGGTGAAGCGTATTACAGAACGGGGCAGTTTAAAAAAGCTATTCCTTACTTAATAAGGTTTAACAAAGAAAAAGCCTATTTATCTAACAGAACCGACAAGTACGAATTAGGCTATGCGTATTATAAAAGCAAAAATTGCGAAAAAGCAGTCAACTGGTTTAAAAAATCAATAACCAAAAACGATAGTTTATCGCAAATAGCTTATTACAATTTAGCCGAATGTTATTTAAAGTTAGGAGAAAAAAAATATGCCAGAAGTGCTTTTAGAATTGCATCTAAACTCAATTATGATGCAGCAATAAAAGAAGATGCTCTCTTTAGTTTTGCTAAAATTTCTTACGAGCTTTCTTACCAACCTTTTAATGATGCCATTAAAGCTTTTGAGGAGTTTATAAATACCTATCCAAAATCTAAAAAACTAAATAATGCCTACGATTTTTTAGTAACGGTTTATTATACCACTAAAAATTATAAAGCTGCCTTAAACTCTTTAGAAAACATTAAGGTACTTAATTTAAAATTGCAAGAAGCTTACCAAAAAATTGCTTATTACAGGGCTATATCATTATTTAACGACCATAATTACAAAGCTGCAATAGTTAATTTTAATAAGTCGGATAAATATCCGTTAAACAATGCCATTTTCGTTGATAATAGCTATTGGCGAGCAGCCTCTTTTTATAGATTGGGCAATTATACCACGGCAATTAATGCGTTTAAAAAGTTTGTTTTTAATCCATTTTCTATTAGTTCAATCAATTTTAACAAAGCAAATTATAGTTTAGGATATACCTATTTTAGGTTAAAAGAATATGAAAATGCCAAAAATTGGTTTAGAAAATATATCCAAAACGATAAAAAAACCGTAGCTAAAATTAAAGAAGATGTGTTAAATAGAATTGCCGATTGCTTTTTTATTAATAAAGAGTACAAAGCCGCTATTGAATATTACAATAAAGCAAGCAAGTTAAATTTGTATCAAGTAGATTATTCTTTATACCAAAGTGCTGTGGCTAATGGTGTTGTTGGTAATTATACTAATAAAGCTACCCTTTTAGATAGTTTAATTGCCAGAAAACAAAAATCGCATTTATTAGACGATGCCATTTTTGAATTGGGTAAAACACAATTGGTGTTAAACAAAAATACAGCAGCGCTAAGTAACTTTAATTTGCTAATTAATAAATACCCAAACAGCCCTTACATCAGTAAATCCTTGGTAAAAGAGGGCTTAATTTATTACAATAATAAAGAAGACGATAAAGCATTAATTTCATTTAAAAAAGTAGTTGCCGATTACCCAAAAACTATGCAAGCTAAAGAATCGTTAATGCAAATAAAGAAAATTTACATAGCAAAAGGTGCCTTAAATACTTACGAAAATTATTTGGCTAGTATTGGAGGAGCAGATTCTTCGGCAATGGTTTTAGATGCAGATTATTACGAAGTAGCCGAAAATAGCTACATGAGTGGAAACTGTAATAAGGCGGTAAACGATTTAAGTAAATACCTCGAAAAATATCCGAACGGAAATTATGTTGTAAATGCCAACTATTACAAAGCCACCTGCGAATACAAATCTAAATATTATAATGAAGCACTAATAGGATTTAACTACGTAATTAATAAACCAAAAAATAAATTTACCGAAAATGCTTTGTTGCAGGCAGCAATTATCAATCAAAAATTAGGCAATAAAACAGCCGCATTAAATAATTACAGTAAATTAGAATATTTAGCCGATGTACAAGAAAACGTGTTTAAAGCACAAGTAGCACAAATGCGTTTAAATTTTGAGTTAAAAAACTACGATGAAGCCATAAAATATTGTCGATTAATTATTAATAAAGATATTAACGATAACCACCTTATTACCGAAGCTCACTTAATTTACGGAAAATCGACCATGGCACAAGACGATTATAACTTAGCCTTAACAGAATTTACCACCGCAGCAACATCTGCCAACAGGTTTGGTGCAGAAGCAAAGTATAATGTAGCTTACATCTTAAATTTAAGAGGAGAATATGATAAATGTGAAACTGAAATTTTTAGCTTAATTAAAAAATTCCCTTCCTACGATTATTGGATGGGAAAAGCCTTGATTTTATTGTCCGATAATTACGTAGCAAACGAAAATATTTTTCAAGCCAAAGCTACCCTAAAAAGTATTATTGACAATAGTAAATACCCAGCATTAGTTACCACAGCAACCGAAAAATTACAAATAATTGAAAAAGAAGAAGAAGAAGCCAAAAAAGTAGCTGCCAAAGAAGAGGATAGTATAAATTTAGATTTGAATGATAACGCAGCGTTAGACAAGCTATTTTTAGAAGATGAAAAAGTAATTGATGAGCAATTACCACCAACAATAAAAGATACCGTAAAAATGAAAAACGGACATGATAAATAAAAAATTTATATCCATAAAATCCATTAAAATTGATGGCATTTGCTTAATTGCTGTCCTGTTATTTTGTACGCTCAATATATTTGCCCAAAATACTACCATTGATTCTGTAAGGGTAATAACCGTTGACCCTTACAAACCATTTTTATCTAATGCCTTTAAAATAAAAGAAAATCCAATTATTAAAGATACAGGAAAAATAATTCCCACCCTTACCTACCACTTTTTAAACAAACAAGCACCAACAAATTTTGATATAACCCCCATAAAACCTGCTAGAATAAAAGGAGAACCATTAATAAAACTATATAACGGTTATGCCAAAGTTGGCATTGGCACCAACACAACCCCTTTGGCAGAAATCTATTTCGACTCAAAACGAGCTAAAAAATATGCCTACGGATTTTATGGTAAACATTTTTCTTCGGCAGGAATTAATAATATAGATTATAGTGCTTATAGCGATAATCATTTAAGTGGTTTTGGAAAATTATTTACCAAACAATTTACACTCTTTAGTAAACTTGCTTACGATAGAAATGTGGTGCATTATTATGGCATTCCAAACGATTTAAAAATTGTTCCTAATAAAAATGACATTAAACAACGCTTTAATAAATTTAGTGCCAATGTTAGTTTAAACAGAAATTTTACCGATACCACCCAATTCGATTATAATTTTGATATGAATTACCATTATTTAAACGATTTATATCAAGTAGCTGAAAATAATTTTACACTAAATGGAACACTCAATAAATATTATAAAAAAGAGCTTTATGCCATAGATTTAGATGTAAATTTTAACCAATTAAACAACACCATTAAACCCAATAATACCTTAATTGTTGGTTTAAAACCACACATTAGCACCAGCACAGATAATTGGAAATTTACCGTAGGTTTAGGGCTTTATGTTAACCAAGATTCTACAGAAACAAAATTTCATTTTTACCCCGAAGCCGAATTTAAATACAACGTAGTAGAAAATATTATTATCCCTTATGTGGGAATAAAAGGAGCGGTAATTGCCAATAATTTAAACACTTTTTCTACCGAAAATCCTTTTATAAACACCACAACGCTATCCCTATTAAATAGCAATCAAAAATACAATATTTATGCAGGAATTAGAGGTAGCATAAGTAACAATATTACTTTTAATACCAGTTTTAGTAAACAAAAAATTGAAGATAAACCGCTATACGTAAAAGACTTAAGTAATACCTTGCAAAATCAGTTTTCAATAATTTACGATGATATTGATATTATTAAAGTTACAGGAGAATTAGCGTATCAAAAACTCGAAAAGTTTAAAATTATTTTAGCAGGAAACTATTTTTCTTACACCACCAAAAACGAAAT
>CAZVEW010000021.1:0-21359 GCA_964625955.1 uncultured Vicingus sp.
AACAAAATTATAAAAAAAATTAACTTTTATTTGCTTTTTATGACAGTACCTAAGGACAACAAAACAGCGTTCTGCATTTTCAACAGCGGTTAATAATTTTTAGAGGTCAAACTGTAATGCTTGGTTCGATAATAGTCCTGTCAGCCTCACCCACTAAAATCCTTGTAATAAACAATGTTTATTAGGCTTTTTTAGTTTAAATCTCCAAAAAATGGAGTAGAATGGTTTTGAGAATGGCGTGGAATTTTGGCACAAATACAATTTTTATCTCTATTTTAGAGGCATCAAACAGTTTACTTCTATATTATTACTTCTCATCTCCTTACAAGGGGTTGCCCAAAAGTTTGCCGATAAAGAATATTATTTGGTAGATAGTATAGTCCTAAAAGAACTCTCAGCAACTAATAAGCAACTAATTGACAGCTGCCTAAAAGTTTACCACAAAGCAAAAGAGGATACTAGTAAGATAAAAGCCATTGAGTTTTTAGTAGATAAGTGTTCAGATGACAGGGTGTACCCAAAATATAATTTGTGGGTTTATCATTTTGTTCAGGAAAAAATCGACTCCCACCCACCTTCTCGAATAAAAAAAAGCTTGTTAACCTCACTTATTAATGCACTCAACAACATTGGGATTATTTATAATAATCAGGGAGATATTTCCTTAGCTCTAATTTCCTTTCATAAAAGCCTTAAAATTCAAGAAAAACTTGAAGATAAAAAAGGCATGGCCACATCTTTCAATAACATCGGGCTTATTCATAAAAACCAAGGGGATATTCCTTTAGCTCTAAAGTACTACCATAAAGGACTTAAAATTCAAGAAGAACTTGGAGATAAAGATGGTATGGCATACTCCTACAACAACATCGGGGTTATTCATTATAACCAAGGAGATATTCCTTTGGCACTAAAGTACTTCCATAGAAGCCTTAATATTCAAAAAGAACTTGGTAATAAAAGAGGCATGGCCTATGCTTATAATAACATCGGATTTATACATCAAAAACAAAAAGATATTTCCTTAGCTCTAACCTATTACCACAAAAGCCTTAAAATAAGAGAAGAAATAAAAGATAAAAAAGGCATGGCTACCTCTTTCGACAACATCGGGTTTATTCATAGAAATCAAGGAGATATTTCCTTAGCCCTAAAGTACTTCCGTAAAAGCCTTAAAATTCAAGTGGAAATTGGAGATAAAAAAGGTATAACGCACTCTTACAACAATATAGGAACTATTTATTATAACCAAGGAGATTTTCCTTTAGCATTATCTTATGGCTTAAAATCCTTGACTTTAGCTCAAGAAATTGGTTACCCAGATAACATTAGACTTGCTGCTAATTTGTTAAGTACTATTTACGCAAAACAAGGTAAGGGAATAAAAGCCTTAAAAATGTACAAGTTAGCCATTACCATGCAAGATAGCATTAATAATGAGGCAACGCAAAAAGCAGCGGCTCATCAACAAGCCAAATACGAGTACGAAAAACAAAAAGCCATTGATGATGCCAAGTATAAATCTCAATTACTTATTGAACAAGAAAAAAAAGAAAAGCAACAAATTTTAACCTATGCTGCTGGTGGTGGATTAGGGCTAGTTGTAATATTTCTAATTATCGTGTTTAATCGGCTTAGAGTAACCAAAAATCAAAAGTTGGTTATAGAAATACAAAAACAAGAAGTAGAAGAGCAAAAGAAAGTAGTTGAAGAAAAGAACCAAGAGATAATGGACTCTATTACTTATGCCAAGCGAATACAGTCTGCCATTCTTCCTCCTGCTAAAGTGGTAAAAGAATATTTGCAAGAAAGCTTTATTCTTTACAAACCCAAAGATATTGTTGCAGGAGACTTTTATTGGATGGAGAGCCTCCCCAACCCCTCCAAAGGAGGGGCTAATAAAACAACTGGTTCTCCCCCTTTGGGGGAGTCAGAGGGGGCTGTTGTTTTATTCGCAGCAGCCGATTGCACAGGACACGGTGTGCCTGGTGCAATGGTAAGTGTTGTTTGTAATAATGGTTTAAACAGAAGTGTTAGAGAACACGGACTTACAAATCCTGGAGAAATTCTTGATAAAACAAGAGAAATAGTTATTCAAGAGTTCGAGAAATCAGATGAAGAAGTTAAAGATGGTATGGATATCGCTTTATGTTCTTTGGAAGGAAATAAACTCCAATATGCTGGAGCAAACAACCCTTTATGGATTATTAGAAAAAAATCAAAAGTGGAAAATCAAAAGTTAATGGGTAATGAAGTAAAAACTTTCCAGCTTGAAACTTTCAACTTTGAACTTCACGAAGTAAAAGCCGACAAACAACCCATTGGTCAATCTGATAATCCAACGCCATATACAACTCACTCTTTTCAGTTAAAAAAAGGAGATACTATATACATTTTCTCTGATGGTTATGTTGACCAATTTGGTGGAGAAAAAGACAAGAAGTTTAAAGTAAGGGCTTTTAGAGAATTGCTTTTATCTATCCAAGATAAAGCAATGGAAAAACAAAAAACATTAATTGATGAAGCTTTTGAAACTTGGAAAGGAGACTTGGAGCAAATTGATGATGTTTGCATTATAGGAGTGAAGATATGAACGAATATAATGCAAAGTTTACCCAGAGTTTGTCGAAGGGTGTAGTCGGAGTAAGGATATAATACCAGTTTAATTTCAGCACAAAACAAAATGAAGTATCTAATTTATAGGGGAGTTCTAAAAACTCATTTCTTTCAAAAAATGGAGTAACTTTGTCGTTGAAAAACATAAAAAATGAAACCCAATAAAGTTGCTTTACTTATATTAGATGGCTGGGGCTTAGGCGATAAATCAAAATCTGATGCTATTTTTAACGCTAAAACACCATTTTTCGATTTCTGTTTAAAAAATTACCCCAATGCCACATTAAAAACCTTTGGTAAATATGTGGGGTTGCCCGATGGACAAATGGGAAACTCAGAAGTTGGACACTTAAATATTGGTGCAGGACGAGTTGTTTACCAAGATTTTGCTAAAATAAATAAAGAGGTAGCAAACAATAACATCTCAAATAACACTGTTTTGCTCGAAGCCTTAAATTATGCTAAAAAAAATAAACTTGCAGTACATTTTTTAGGTTTAGTTTCTGATGGAGGAATCCACTCGCATCAAAACCATTTATACAAACTTTGCGAAATTTGCAAAAATCATGACCTAGAAAATGTTTTTATTCATGCTTTTACCGATGGTAGAGATTGCGACCCCAAAAGCGGTAAAGGTCAAATTAAACAACTCTCAGAAAAATTACAACAAACCACTGGTAAAATAGCTTCAATTACTGGCAGATATTATGCAATGGATAGAGATAAACGTTGGGAAAGAATAAAATTGGCTTACGATTTAATGGTTTTTGGTAAAGGAGAAAAAAGTACCAATTTACTACAAGCTATACAAAATTCTTATGATAATAATGTTACCGATGAGTTTATAAAACCCATTGTTAGTGTAGATAAAAACGGTAATCCTATTGGCAAAATAAAACCCAATGATGTGGTTATTTGTTTTAATTTTAGAACAGATAGGTGTAGGGAAATAACCACGGTGTTAACCCAACAAAATTTTCGTGAGTATGATATGAAAACCATTCCTCTGTATTATGTTACCATGACTAACTACAACCAAGCTTTTAAAAATATCCATATTATTTACGATAAAGAAAATTTACACAATACCTTAGGCGAGGTTTTAGCAAAAAATCATAAAACACAAATACGTATTGCCGAAACCGAAAAATACCCTCACGTAACATTTTTCTTTTCTGGAGGTAGAGAAGCTGCATTTAAAGGCGAAAAACGATTAATGATAAACTCCCCAAAAGTAGCCACCTACGATTTGCAACCCGCCATGAGTGCTGAAGAAGTTACCCAAACTATTTTACCAGAAATAGCAAAAGAAAGTGCAGATTTTATTTGCCTAAATTTTGCCAATTCAGATATGGTAGGGCACACAGGATTTTATCATGCCATAATTGAAGCCGTTGAAAAAGTTGATAATTGCGTAGAAAGAATCGTTAAAAAAGGTATAAAACATGGTTATACTTTTATAATTATTGCCGATCATGGTAACTCAGATTTTGCCATAAACGAAAATGGCACACCAAATACAGCACACTCTAAAAACCTCGTTCCTTGTATTTTAATTAATAGTAAATTTAATAAAATTAAAGATGGTAAATTAGCCGATATTGCACCAACAATATTAAAAATTATGGGTATTGATATCCCACAAGAAATGAACGGAGAAGTACTCATTTAATTTACTTTTACAGGATATAAAATCCAATTTCAGATGTTTACATTTGTACATCATTAAAAATAATAGGTCAGTAATAAAAAACTATGTTGCATCAAAAAATTAAGTTCTTAGTAATTATTTTATCGTGCCTTACCCTTGTTAGCTGCTTTCAATACAAAGAAGTTGAAATGCTTGGCGTTACCGATTTTGGCATCAAAAAAATTTCTACCAAAGGCATAACTTTAGCAATAGCTATGCAAATTAAAAATCCTAACAATTACAAAATTAGCATTGTTAAATCCGACTTAGTACTTTTTTCAAAAGGACGAAAAATAGGGACAGCAAACATTGCTAATAAAATTGTTTTACCAAAAAAATCGAATCAAATACACCAATTTATCGTGGTAACAACCATAAAAGATATGGCTTCAAAATCTTTGCCTTTGTTAATGAGTATTTTAAGTAAAAATGCAATAGAATTACAAATTAAAGGAAACATAAAAGCAAGGGCAAAAGGGTTGAGCAAAAAAATTCCTATCGACTTTAAAAAAAGAATGAAATTGTAAAATTATTTCTTTTAAATATCCCAACTATTAAAATTAATCATGCAGCAAATATTTTTACTGATAATATTATCGTTAAACTTTATTCTTTATTCTTGTAAAGGAGAACGTTCTCAACTAAAAGACTCAAAAAAAGAAAATACCACACTAAAAATGGATACAACAAAATACAAATACACCAATCATTTAATAACAGAAACCAGCCCTTATTTATTACAACACGCCCATAATCCTGTAAATTGGTATCCTTTGGGCGAGGAAGCTTTGCATAAAGCCAAAACAGAAAATAAATTATTATTAATAAGCATAGGTTACGCTGCTTGCCATTGGTGCCACGTAATGGAACACGAATCGTTTGAAAGTGAGGAGGTTGCAAAAATAATGAATAAATATTTTGTTTGCATAAAAGTAGATAGAGAAGAAAGACCAGACATTGACCAAATTTACATGAATGCCGTTCAATTGATGACTGGCAGCGGTGGTTGGCCACTAAATTGTTTTGCCTTGCCCAATGGAGAACCGTTTTATGGCGGAACTTATTATCAAAAAAACCAATGGATGCAGTTGCTAAAGGCAATTGCCAACGAATACAAAACCGATCCACAAAAAGTGATTGATTATGCCAATAAATTAACCAAAGGAATTAAAACAAGCGAAATATTACCCAAAGTAGTAGATGCTACTCCTTTTGCTATGGAGGTGTTAGATACAGGAGTGGCACGTTTAAAAAAACAGCTCGATTATGTTGAAGGAGGCAGCAATCATGCCCCAAAATTTCCGATGCCCAACAATTATCAATTTTTATTGCGGTATTATTATTTCTCTCACGATACAGATTTGCTAAATTTTATTCAACTTACGTTAGATAAAATGGCTTTTGGAGGTATTTACGACCAAATTGGAGGTGGTTTTTCTCGTTATGCTACAGATAAATATTGGAAAGTACCTCATTTTGAAAAAATGCTTTACGATAATGCACAATTGGTATCTTTATACAGCGAAGCCTATCAATTAACAAAAAAACCACTTTATAAACACATTGTTTATCAAACATTAGCTTACATTAAACGAGAAATGACCGCAAAAAATGGTGCTTTTTATTCATCGCTAAATGCAGATAGCGAAGGGGAGGAAGGCAAGTTTTATGTTTGGAGTAAAGAAGAATTAAAAAAAGTTTTAGGTAATGATTTTCCTTTGGCAGAAGATTATTATAATATTAATGCTAATGGTAAGTGGGACGGGAAATATATTCTTTTACGTAAAAAAAATGATGCAACAATTGCTGCAAAATTTAACATCTCTATCCATGAACTAACAACAAAAATTAATAAAATTGATAAAAAATTATTAGCAGCAAGAGCCAAAAGAATAAGACCTAGTTTAGATGATAAAAGTTTAACCTCTTGGAATGCCTTAATGTTAAAAGCTTATGTTGATGCTTACAATGTTTTTAATGAAGATGAATTTTTACAAGCAGCAATTAAAAATGCCAACTTTATTTTAAATACCCAACAAAAACAAGATGGCGGACTCAATCACAACTATAAAAATGGCGTAAGCAATTTAGATGGTTATTTAGCAGATTATTCCTTTACCATAGCAGCATTTATTGATTTGTATCAAGCTACTTTTGATAAAAAATGGTTAATGGCAGCCAATAAATTAGCAGCTTACTCAATTACCCATTTTTACGATAATAAATCTGGCTTCTTCTTTTTTACATCTAACAATGCCAAAGGACTAATAGCCAGAAAAATGGAACTATCAGACAATGTTATGCCCGCTTCAAATTCGAGCATGGCAAAAGCTTTATTTTTATTAGGACAATATTTTGATAATGACGATTATACGCAAAAATCGGTGCAAATGTTAAAAAATATTGAAGCCCAAATTCCATCCTATATTTCGGGTTATACAAATTGGGCAATTTTAATGCTTAACCAAGTAAAACCATTTTACGAAATTGCAATTTTGGGCAAAAAAGCAAACCAAAAAAGAATAGCGTTTAATAAAAAATATATTCCTAATAAAATATTTATAGGAAGTGTTAACAAAAGTAATTTACCTTTGTTAACCGAAAAGTACACCAACGGAAAGACCATGATATACGTATGTTATAATAAAGCATGTCAAAAACCAGTAGAAACCGTAGCCGAAGCATTAAAACAAATTGAATAATTTATATAAACATATTGTATTTATAAGCTTGTTTGTCATTTCTTTTGCAGGATTTGCTCAACAACAAAATTTGCCCTTAAACAGAGCGTTTAATTTAGTCAATCAAAAAGAATTTAATTCAAAAAATAACCAAACCCATACTTCTTTTCAACCAATTATTCAATCTTTTATTAAAACAGATTCTTTAACAAGCCTCTCAAAATCAGCACAAAAATATTACCTTATCAACATTAACAAAACCCACCTTAAAAATCGTTCTTGGTTTGCCCGAAAGTTATTTTACGAAAATTTTATTGTCATTGATTCGGGTAATTTTTATTTAACCATCGACCCACTTTTTAATTTAGAGAAAGGTGTTGACAATCAAGATACAAACATCAATAAACCAAATTTATATAAAAATACACGAGGCATTATTTTTAGAGGAAATATTGGTAAAAAACTCTCATTTCAAAGTGTTGTTTACGAAAATCAAGCAAATTTACCACTATATTTATCCAATTATGTTTCGGCAACAAATGTAGTTCCTGGTCAAGGCAGAATAAAACAATTTAAAGGTACGGGGTTTGATTATAATTCGGCAACAGCCAATATTTCTTACACACCTGCAAAATTCATTAACTTACAAATAGGAAATGGTAAAAATTTTATTGGCGATGGTTACCGTTCTTTACTTTTATCCGATGTAGCTTACAACTATCCTTACTTTAAAATTACGGTACAATTTGGCAAACAAAACCAATTTCAATATACCAAGCTAAATGCAGCTTTATCAAATTTAGTAAGACGAGAAAGTGGTTCAACAACCGAAGCATTGTTTACCAGAAAATCTATGTCGGTTCATTATTTTAGTTGGCTAGCCGCAAAATGGTTAAATATTGGTTTATTTGAATCTACCATTTGGCAAACCGAAGATAATAAAGGCACAAAAGCCTATAATTTTCAGCAATTAAATCCTATTATTTTTGTAAACACCTTACAAACAGGATTTAACACAAAGAATCATTCTTTAATAGGCAGCAATTTAAAAATCAAACTCCCTTTTAAAACGGTAGTTTACAACCAATTTGTTTATGATGGAAATGATAAATACGGCTATCAAGTGGGCATAAAATCTTTTGCTATAAACAACCTTACCTTACAAGCCGAATACAATAAAGTTACACCATACACTTATTCTTCTGAAGTTACTTTACAAAATTATTCTCATTTTAACGAAGCTTTAGCTCACCCTTTAGGAGCAAATTTTAACGAGTTTGTGGGCATTATTAATTATAAATACAAAAGATTTTTTACACAGCTAAAAATTAACTTAGCCAACACACAAAATGAGGGAAATAATATTTTTATATCCCCAAATTTATTGCATCTTGATGTAAATAATGTACAAGTATATGTGCCTATCGTTAACACTAAAATAACCACTTTTCAGGCTCATATTGGGTATTTAATTAATCCAAAAAATAATATGTCGTTGGTTTTAGGTGTTACAAATAGAAATAAAGAGGTTTTAAACACCTCTAATAGAACAAATTATATTTACTTTGCTTTTAGAACCAATTTAAGAAATTTGTACAACGATTTTTAAATACCATGAAAGAATTAATTTTACCCATAATAACCTCTTTTATCATTGTATTGCTTGCAACACCATCTTTTATAAAAATAGCCATTCATAAACGCTTGTTTGACGAGCCATCTGAAGCAAGAAAAATTCACACCAAAATAACTCCTTCAATGGGAGGTTTAATGATTTTTGCAGGCACTGTTTTTTCGTTTTTATTATGGCTTCCTGTTAACGAAATGGGAATAATTAAATACCTAATACCTTCTTTGTTAATTATGTTTTTTGTGGGTATGAAAGATGATATTATTGGCACAGCTCCTGTAAAAAAATTAGCTGCACATCTTTTTGTCGCTTTTATTATGGTGTTGATGGCAAACGTTAAACTTACAAGTTTGCATGGTTTATTTGGCGTTAGAGAAATACCCGAATGGGCAGGAATAATGCTTTCGGTATTTACCTTTATTGTAATTATTAATGCCTTTAATTTAATCGATGGTGTTGATGGCTTAGCTGGCGGAGTTGGCGTAATAGCAGCAGGAGTTTTTGGCTTGTGGTTTTATTATGCAGGAGATATGACTTATGCCGTTTTATCATTTGCTTTAGCGGGTAGTTTATTAGGATTTTTGAGGTTTAATTTTAATCCTGCAAAAATATTTATGGGCGATTCGGGTTCACTAACCATAGGATTCCTATTTGCTGTTTTAGCCATCGAAATGATAGAATACGACCCTCAAAAATTACCACTCATCATTAAAAATATATCAAAACCAATCTTAGCTATGTCTATTTTAGTTTACCCTTTAATAGATACCATTCGGGTATTTACTTTAAGAGCTTTAAAAGGGATTTCCCCCTTTACTGCAGATAGAAATCACATACATCACAGGTTAATGGATTTAGGTTTAGGACATAAACAAACCGTAATTATTATTTATATTTTTAATTTATTAGTAATAGGATCCTCAATTTTTGCCCAATACTTTAATGCGAGTTATTCATTTATTGTAATCATTTCAAGTATTATTCTTATAATTCAAATACCTTTTTTAATTAAACTTAAAAGAACATCTAATAAAAATAGCATCTCCTAGATTGAAAGAGTTTAAAAAATATACCTTGTTACTTGTTGTTTTCTTAGAGGTTTGCGTGCTTAATGCACAAAACTATACTATTTCAAACAACAGAACTTTTGAGCATCTTTTTATACAAAAATTAGCCGTTGCAGCTAATTTTCATACTGCAATTCAGCCCTATTCACAAAATGAAATTAACCGCATAATTAATTACGATACTACTCTAAGTAAACTTAATTACAAAGGAAATTCAAATTTGTTAAAACGTTTATCCAATAAAAATTTAATCAATTTAGGTAAAAATAAATTTACATTAAATTTAAACCCTATTATCAATACTGCGGCTACTTTAGAAAAAAATAACATCAAAACATCAACATTACACGAAACCTCCTTTGGATTAAACCTTAAAAGCAGCTTAGGTAAAAAATGGAGTGGAGAATTTGTTTATTTATTCGATAACTCCATTTATCCCTCCTACATTAATACCATTGTCAAAACAAAAAATATTAGTCCCGGATATGGCTATTCTAAAAATAATAAATCAATTTTTTCTGAAGGAAACATCACTTTTACAGCAGATAAAAATTTTACATTTCAGGCAGGTTACGGTAAAAATTTTATTGGTGATGGTTATCGCTCATTATTTTTATCGGATAATGCCAACAGCTATCCCTATTTAAAAATACTAGCCAATATTTGGAAAATTAAATACATGGCACTTTATACTAATTTTCAGGATATTAGAAACACTAATGGCATTTACAATAACTATAAAGAAAAATTTTCTACCATTCATTACTTGAGTTACAATGCCACAAAATGGTTAAATTTTGGATTTTTCGAGAGCATTATTTTTGAGGCACAAGAAGGTAATTTTTACCGAGGTTATGAAATTAGTTATTTAAACCCAATTATTTTTTTAAGGTCAACCGAATTTGCACAAGGTTCGGCTGATAACGCCTTATTAGGAGGAAGTTTAAAAATTAAAATTAAAAAGAAAAATATTTTTTATGGTCAAGTTTTACTTGATGAGTTTTTATTAAAAGAATTAAAAGCTGGTAATGGCTGGTGGGGTAATAAATTTGGCGTGCAAGCAGGCTTAAAAATGTATGATTTTTTAACCATTAAAAACTTAAAATTGCAATTAGAATATAATATTGTACGCCCTTTTACTTACAGCTACTTTATAGAAAATAGCAACATTAATACGCTACAAAACTATGGACATTTTAACGCACCTCTAGCTCACCCTTTAGGTGCAAATTTTAAAGAATTTACCGCAAATTTAAGCTATCATAAAAAAAGATGGATTATTGAAACTTTAACAACTTATGCCAAAATAGGTTTTGATACCAGTTTAACCACTACCATTGGACAAGATATTTACAAACCTTACAACGATAGAGCTAAAGATTATGGACATTTTGTAACACAAGGAAATACTACGAATATTATAAACAACACTTTAAAAGTATCTTACATTATAAATCCTAAATCGCAATTAATTTTACAAATGGGAGTAACCAATAGAACTTATAAAAATCCTTCAACAAACAATTTTAGTAATTTATTTTTTATTGGATTAAAAACAGCTATTATTAATAGGTATTTTGATATTTAAAAAATTACCTAAGCATAAAATAAGCCAAGATTAAGAGTACCGCAGCATAAATAATTATTCGGGTATTAAACACATTCCCTATTTTTTTTCGATGTGAAGCACTACCCCAATTTTCTCTTAATGTAGATTTAAAATCTTTAGTAGGAGTTGATTGCTGTTTTTTTTCTAACGCTACTTCTTTACTTATTTGAGCATATCTTTTATCCATTTCCTCTTTTCGCTTGTTATAGTAGCGAGGTTCAAAATAAAACTGATTAGGTTTTTTAGTTTTTATGCCAAACAAACGAGGTATTTTTGGGGCTTCCATTTTTAAAGTAATTAAAAATCAAATTTAACAATGAATTATTAGAATTCCCCTTAACAATATGTAATTTTATTATCTATTACTAAAAATACAATATGAATATAGGAATTGTTTGCTATCCAACATTTGGCGGAAGTGGTGTTGTTGCTACAGAATTAGGTAAAGCTTTAGCAGAAAAAGGGCACAAAATTCATTTTATTACCTATCAACAACCAGTTCGGTTAGATTTATTCTCTGAAAATATTTTTTATCACGAAGTAAAAATTTCTAGCTATCCTCTTTTTGATTATCAGCCTTACGAATTGGTACTTACCAGCAAATTAGTGGATATAGTTAAATTCGAAAAACTCGATATTTTACATGTTCATTACGCTATTCCTCATGCTTCGGCAGCATATATGGCACAACATATCTTAAAATCGGAAGGTATTTATATTCCATTTATTACTACTTTGCATGGAACAGATATTACTTTGGTTGGAAAAGATTCTTCATTTGAACCAGTAATTACTTTTGCAATTAACGAGTCAGATGCCGTAACCGCTGTTTCAGAAAGTCTTAAACAAGACACCCTCAAGCATTTTAACATTAAACGAGACATAGAAGTAATTCCAAATTTTATTTGTTTGGAACATTACAACACCAATGGAAACGCTGCTGCAATTAAAAAATCTTTTGCTCCTAACAACGAAAAAGTTTTGGTTCATGTTTCAAATTTCAGAAAGGTTAAAAGGGTAGAAGATGTGATAAGGGTTTTTGATATTGTTAGGAAAGAAATTCCAGCTAAGCTTTTATTGGTTGGAGATGGGCCTGAAAAACATCGTTTAGAAAGTTTATGCAGAGATTTAGGAACTTGCCATTTAACGCACTTTTTAGGAAAAGTTAAAGATACCGAACACATTTTATCTGCTTCCGATTTATTTCTATTAACCTCCGAATCAGAAAGTTTTGGTTTAGCAGCTTTAGAAGCAATGGCAGCTAAAGTTCCTGTAATCTCTACCAATACTGGTGGAATCCCAGAAGTTAACAAACATGGGTATTCTGGTTATTTAAGTAATGTTGGTGATGTAGCAGATATGGCAAAAAATACACTTCAAATACTTAAAAATGATAAAATCTTGTCCCAGTTTAAATTGAATGCTTACGAGCAAGCTAAAAAATTTGATATCGACAATGTTTTGCCAAAATACAAAGCCTTATACCATCGTTTAATTGCTAAAAACAAAGTTGCTGGGAAGAATAATTAGTTAAATTTAATTGTTTTAAAAAAACAGTTAAAATAGCTAAATTACTATTGGTATAAAAAATATGTTTGTTGTTATTTTGTTCCGTATTTAAAAGCTTATTAGCAATTAATATTTTGTTTGTTTGTTTGGCAACAGCATATCCCGAATCAATAATCTTAATGTTATTGGGTATTATTTTTTTTATCATTGGAATTAAAAAAGGGTAATGCGTGCAGCCTAAAACTAGGTTATCAATACCATCTTGTACCATGGGGGTTAAATATTGTTTAAGTAACATTTCTGTTTCGCCTATTCTACCAGCTTCAATTAAATTAACAAGATTTTTGCCTTCTGTTTCAATAATGGTTAGGTGTTTTTTTAATGTGCTTGAAGTGGCAATAAATAAATCGCTTTTTAAAGTGCCTTGCGTTGCTAAAACACCAATTTTACCTGTTTTGCTAGTAAGTGCTGCGGGTTTAATGGCAGGTTCTATGCCGATAAATGGCAGGCTAAATTTTTCTCTTAAAATGCTTATAGCGTTAGTAGTCGCGGTATTACAGGCAACCACTATAATTTTACAATTATATTTTAAAAGTGTTTCGGTATTTTTTATAGCATATTTTATAATTTCTGCTTTACTTTTATTGCCATAAGGAGCATTTTTACTATCGGCTAAATAGATGGTAGATTCGTTAGGAAGTACTTTGTTTATCTCTTGCCAAATGGACAACCCTCCAAGTCCAGAATCAAAAATTCCAATGGGTAAATTTGATATTTTGTTTTTATCGTTCATAAAAAAAGCTCCAATTTATGTTTGTTTAATTGGAGCTTTTAAAGTAGTAAAATAATTTGAATTATTGAATGCCTAATTTCTTTTTAACTTTTGCCATAATATCATCAGCAGGAATGGAATATAAAACAACTCCTACACTATCATCTAAAATATAAGTGTAATTGCCTTCTTTAGCAACAGCATTTATTGCTTCTTTAGCTTTATCAATAATAGGTTGTAACAATTCTTGTTCTTTTTTCTGCAAATCTGTTTGTGCAGTTTGTTGAAAATCAGTAATTCTTTTTTCTAAATCAGTAATTTCTTTAATTTTCATTTCTTTAATAACATCAGTCATTACATCCTGTTTACCTTGAAAGGCAGCAACTTTAGTGTCATACTCTTTTCTCATAGCATCTAAGGTTGCTGTAAGTTGTTTGGCATGATCTTCTATTTGCTTTTTTACTTTTGCTCGCTCTGGCATGGCTGTTAATAAATCGTTAGAATTTATGTGTCCAACTTTAATACCTTTTTGTGCAAATCCTACAGTTGAAATTGCAACTGCTATCATTAATACGATTACTTTTAAATTTTTCATTTTCATTTTTTTAATTTTTTGTAAAACTAAATTATTTTTTAGTTTCTCCGGGTTTATATCCTAATTTTTTTAATACAGCATCACTTTTATTGTATTTTGGATTGGTGTAAAGCATGGTTAAAGCACTAGCTTTGTCAAATACAATATCAATGCCACTTGCATTAGCAACTTCATGAATGGCTTTGTAAATTTTATCTTGTATGGGCTTTACTAATTCTTGACGTTTTTTAAATAAATCTCCATTAACACCAAACTTAAGTTTTTGGTATTCTTTAGCTTCTTTTTCTTTTTTTACTATTTCATCTTCTCGTTTAGTTTTCATGTCTTCGGTTAGTAAAATTTGCTCTGCTTGGTAATTTTTATACATTTTATCAATTTCAGCATAGCGTCTTTCAAGCTGTTTTTGCCATTCAATTGATAATTTGTCTAATTCATCTTGTGCTTCTTTATATTCAGGAATATTTCCTAAAATATATTCCGTATCAACATAGGCTACTTTTTGGCTAAATGCAGATGTTGTAGCTATAAATAAAGTAAAGATAAGAATTAATTGTTTTAACTTTTTTAAGTTCATCATTATTTCCTCCTCAATTTTAGTTGCTCATAATAAAGCAAAGTTAATATTGTTATTACCAACCATCAATATTACCTCCAATACTAAAATGTATTTCGGTTCTATCGGTATTATTTGGTTGCCCTGGTACATCATCAAAACGATAACCCCAATCTAATCCAAGCATTCCAAACATTGGCATAAAAATTCTAATTCCTACACCAGCAGCTTTGTTAACTTGAAATGGATTTGCTTCGCTAAACGAACCCCATGAGTTACCTGCTTCTCCAAATACCAAGCCAAAAATTGTGGCACTTGGATTTAAGGAGAATGGATAACGTATTTCAGCCGTATATTTAGTTATTACAGATGCTCCTGTATTAGGTGATAAAACTCCGTTACCATAGCCTCTAAGAGCAATTATTTCTCTACCATCTAAAGAGAAGCCTGATAAACCATCTCCTCCTAAATAAAATCTTTCGAATGGTGATGTACCTAAACTTTTATTGTAACTACCTAAGTACCCAAATCCCATTTTAGTATTTAGCACAAAAGACCTTTTACCATGTGTTAACTGCGTAAACCATTGTGTTTGAAATTTCCATTTATGGAATTCAACAAATTTATTTTTTTCTTGAGAGGATAAAGTACTATAATCGGTTCCTGATGGTCTGAACCAAGAATAAGGTAAGGTGTATTTTAAGGTTAGCGTTAAGCTTGATCCTGATCGAGGATATATTGGGCTATCAATGGAATTTCTTGATAAGACATGCCTAAAGGCAATATTATTTGCAAATCCTGTAGAAAAAGCAAAAGTAGAAAAGTAATTATTTAATACATAGTATTGGTAAGATAATTCGTTGTATAAGGTAAAGAAATCGTCTGGAAATTTTAATCTTTTACCCAAACCAACGGAGGCTGTATATATGTTAATAGATTGTTTTGTATCGCCAGACCCAACACTTTGAATGGAATTAGACAAACTAACACTTAAGGAATTAGGTTTTCTTCCACCTAACCAAGGTTCTGTAAAAGACATGCTGTAAGATTGGTATCCAGTTCCACTTGATTGAGCCCTTAAACTTAACCTCTGCCCATCTCCAGCAGGCAAAGGACGCCAAGCACTAGCTTTAAAAAAGTTTTTAATCGAAAAATTGCTAAATGATACCCCAAGTGTACCTAGTACTCTTCCTCCACCCCAACCGCCAGATAATTCTATTTGATCTGAAGGTTTTTCTTCTACTTTGTATTCAATATCAACAGTTCCGTCTTCTTGGTTTGGTTTTGGGTTTACCCCTAAAGTTTCAGGATCAAAATATCCTAATTGAGCTAGTTCTCTTTGTGTTCTTATAATGTCTTGTCGGCTAAAAAGTTGTCCAGGATTGGTTCTAATTTCTCGTCTAATAACATGATCTTTGGTTTTATCATTACCAACAATCGTTACTTTATTTATTATCGCTTTTTTCCCTTCATAAACTCTCATTTCTAAATCAATAGAATCGTTTTCTATGTTAACTTCAACTGGATTTACCTGAAAGAATAAGTAGCCATTATCTAAATACAAAGAACTAACATCTCTACCACTTTGATTCATAAGCAACCTAGAATCAAGCGTCTTCTTATTATAAATTTCACCCTTCTTTATATCTAGAATCTTATTTAATTCTTCTGTAGAATGTACAGCGTTTCCTACCCATTTAATATTTCTAAAATAGTACTTATTGCCTTCGTCAATTTTAATGTTAATACTTACTAGCTTATCACTCACCTTATATACAGAATCTGATACAATTTTTGCATCTCGAAATCCTTTTTCATTATATATATCTATAATACTGTATTTGTTCTCATTATAAGTATTAGGGATATATTTTGAAACGGTAAATATATTATAGAAACGGCTTATTTTGACATCTTTGATAGATCTTCGTAGTTTTCCAGAAGTAATAGCACTATTTCCTTCAAAATTAATGTCTTGTATTTTGGTTCTTTCTCCTTTATTTACCTCTATGGTTAATATTACATTGTTAGGACGAATGGTATCTTCTTTTTGTATAATTTCTACTTTTGCATTCAAAAAACCTTTGTTTACATAAAAACTTTTAATTGTGTTTTTAGTATTGATAATGAGGTTGTCTGTTACAATCATTCCTGTTATTAACGAAATAGCTTCTCTTAAATCTTTTTGTTTTCCTTTTTTTACTCCTTTAAACTTAAATTTGTGCAATCGAGGAAGTTCGGAAACATTAATATCTAAGAATATCTTATTTTTCTCTATTTTGATTGCTTTTATTGCTATGTTTCCAAATAATTTTTGAGCCCATAAGTTTTTTATGGCTTTTGTTAATTTATCTCCAGGAACCTGAATAGTTTCTCCTATGGATAAACCAGCGACAGCAATAATGGCTTGATTACTAAAGTATTTTGCTCCAGAAACTGTTATGCCTCCAATTTCATATTCTTTAGGACTTGCGTAACTAATATCTTCAATTGCTGAATTAACAGTAAATTGAGCGTTAGAAAGAAACGGTAGTAAAAGGGTTATTAATATGGCATAAATGTATTTTTTCATTAAAATTATTTTTTTATTTGTTCGCTTGTTAAACCAAACCTTCTTTCTCTTTGTTGAAAATCTACAATGGCTTTAAAAAGATCTTCTTTCCTGAAATTGGGCCATAATATATTTGTAAAATACAATTCGGAGTAGGCAATTTGCCACAATAAAAAGTTACTAATTCTTTTTTCGCCACTTGTTCTAATTAATAATTCAGGATTGGGTATATTACAAGTTTCCATGTATTTTTCTACAAAATCTTCATCTATACTTTCTAGTGTAATTTCGTTATTTTTTACTTTTAAGGCAATTTTCCTTACCACTTGCGTTATTTCCCATTTTGAAGAGTAACTTAGAGCAATTACAACACTTAACCCCTTATTATCTTTTGTTTTATTTACCGCTTTTTCTAGTTCTTTTTTACAATTACTAGGTAATCTATTTAAATCACCAATGGTTAAAAGGCGCACATTGTTCTTGTGTAAGCTATTGACTTCCTTACTAATAGTATTAACTAATAATTGCATTAGTGCATTAACTTCAATTTTTGGTCTATTCCAGTTTTCTGTTGAAAATGCATAAAGCGTAAGGTATCTGAGTCCTATTTCAGCTGCTCCTTCAACTACATTTCTAACCGATAAAACTCCTTTTTTATGCCCAAAAATTCTAGGTTTCCCTTGCTCTTTTGCCCATCTACCATTACCATCCATAATAATTGCAATATGCGTTGGTAGTTTGTTTTTATTTAAAAGAGTTTTATTATCCATTAATGTATTTATTTTTTTTGGAAAGCCAAAGATAGTAATCTGTTAGTTAATAACACCAGGGCAGATGTCTGAATCTGATAAAAATTTATAATTTAGTGTGATACCAAAGAATGAATACCAGTCTTTATTACGAGTATTGCTCAACTGATAGCCATTTGAATACGTTTTAGTGAGGCCATCTATTCTATCTGTTAAAGTTTTATGAGTCGTCCATTCTATAGATAAACCAAGATTTTTCACTAATTTAAACTTAATTCCTACACCAAATGGTAAAGATGGTGAAATAGTTGCTCCTGTTGAATTATCATTTACATTATTTTGTGCTACTTTTGGGTTCACCCTAAAGGCTCCTAATCCTATAAAAACATAAGGGGTAAAGTTAGATGTTGTATAATTATTTATTTGGTAAGGTAAGAAATTAAATTCCAAAATCCCATAAGCATCTATTATGCTTGAAAAGAAAGAAAGTTGCCTATACTTACTAATTGCTGTAGCGTTCAAATTTTCTTGTGCGGCCAACCTCCCATAATTTCCCCCAAATCTTAAAGCGTATCGCTTATTTAAATTCTTTCGGTAAAAAAGCCCTCCCACAGGTCTTATTTTATTAGCTATTTGAATACTTGGATTTATTTCTCCATTGTAATAAGAAGTACCTCCAAAAATTCCTATTTCAGAGTTTTGACTGTAAAAATGATTTCCTATTAACAATAAAAACAAGCAAAAGAATTGAGTTAATTTCATTTCTAAATTTTAATAACTAATAAACGGTAATTTAGTAATTAAATTTTATCTTGTTTCAATATTTTTTTAATCTGATGAATTAGAATTTAGGTAGATTCCTTCTCCTCTTACTTATTTTATAGTTAAGAGATATTATAGCCATCATGTATGCATCATTGTCTGTAGGGTCTCCTCTTTGCTGCCCAACAAGTCCTCCATTTCCATCGCTAACTAATCCATGAAAATTCCCTGATGGGTCTGCGAAAAATGCAGCATCATCGCCATAATTAGCTTGAATAGCAGCATTATCGTGATAAACAGTACTTACATCATCAATGTAATCCGTAAATGTTTTACGCATACTCAACTCAAAGCTAATACTCCAAGTGCTAAACCTACCATAACCAGCACCACCTCCTAAATTTCGACTTATTCCTATTCCGTAAGGAATAACCAAAGAAAATCCAGAATATTGCTTTGGTGCTCCAACTAATCCTTGCCCTTCGGTATGAAGAGGTTTTAAACGTTGCCAACTACCATTTCTTTGTCCTTTAGGGTCATACCAAATTGCACCAACACCACCAAACAGATAAACCTCAAAACGAAACCAACTTTTCCCTCTTACTCCTCTTAAACGGTAAAGGTGACCGGATTTTTGTTTAATAATTTTATATTCTAACTGAGAAGAGAATTCTACAATTTGAGACTTAAAATTTAATTTTCTCATTGCTCTTGCAGGTTCTTTAGTTAAATTATCATTACCTGTTACTTGAAGATAATAAAGACTTGATTTTACATACCAATCTTTCGCTAATTGATATCTATACCCTGCTGTAACGGCAAATCTTGTAGCTGAAATTTCTAAATCTTTTAATCCATTGGTGCCTATTTGATCTGCACCTCCTAAATCACCTAAAAAGTTTGTTGCTCCCATACCAAAAGAGTATTCTTTTCTTTGTCTTTTCCACCTTTGAGCATTAGCTAAGGATGGTAATAGTAATACAACTAATATTACTGGTGTTATTCGGTGTATATTCTTTATAAAGTTCATTGCATCAATTGTAATGTGTGCAAATATATTATTTTATTTTTAATAATAAAAAAATTATAATCATCCACGCAAGATAAGGACATAATTTTAGTTTCTATTGTCAACCCCCCACAATAGTTTACCTCTAAGTGTATTTAAGTAATTATATTTTTCTGGTCTGATTAAATTAACTTTATATTCTGATTTCTTAATCATTAATTCTGTCGAAATAGGCAAACTTTCTGACCTAGCATCTACTGCTACTAAAAAATTATCTGTTCGCCCTTCAATTTTTAGTTTTAATTCTTTGTTGTCGGGTATTACAAGTGGCCTAACATTTAAATTATGAGGAGCAATTGGTGTGATAATAATATTACCAGAATTTGGCAACACTATTGGTCCATTACAACTTAATGAGTAGGCGGTAGAGCCTGTTGGTGTTGAGATAATTAATCCATCAGCCCAATACGAATTTAAGAAATCATCATCTAAATAAGTATGAATGGTTATCATTGATGAACTATCTTTTTTTAGAATAGTAATTTCGTTTAGTGCAAAATTTAATTCTCCAAAAAAGTTATCTTGGGTATGTAAGCTAAGCAAAGTTCGTTTATCTAAACTAAATTGATTATTTACTAAGTTGTCAATGGCAATTTTAATTTCGCTAGTAGAAACACTTGATAAATAGCCTAAACGACCGGTATTGATTCCTAAAATTGGTATTTGCGTATTTCTCACAAAGGTAATGGCTTCGAGCAATGTGCCATCTCCACCAATGCTAAACAAATAATCAGCATTATTTATTTCGTTATGAGTTGTAAACAAATTAACTTTACTTGTAAGGCTAATATTTTTTTTAATTAGCTTATAAAAAGGTTGGTAAAGTATAAAATCTATTTGTTTTATGTTTAGCAAACGGAATAAATCCTCAATAAAAGGAAAATATTTTTTATTGATTTCTTTACTGTAGATGGCTATTTTCACTTGTTAAATTTAGCGTGAAGGTAAACAATATTTTGATAAATATTTTAAATTGGTGCTATAAAGTGTAAAAATAAGCCGTATTCTTTTTGCTTGTTAATGCTATATTCTACACGAAAAACAATATCATAATAGCTTACAATATCTAAAGCAATACCGCTGCCGTATATTAATTGGTTGTTTAGCGAATTTGTTTTTTTAAAGTTATTATCATCAACATAGCCTGCATCAAAAAAAATTCCTAAGTAAATGGCTAAAGGTATTTTATTAAATTTATTAAATGGTAATGGTTTTACATTAAAAACGTTATTAAATATGTTGTATCGAAATTGTGATTTAAAGAGCCCATAATTTTTTCCGTCAATAACATAATATTCGTACCCTCTAACCAAATTATTTATATAACCCAATCCGCCTAATAGTATATAGGGATTATCGGCTAAAGAAATTTTTCCTTTTATTGATGAAGAGAAATAGCTGTTTTTACCTAATTGCCAGTATTTTTTGAGGTTGGTAGTAACAAAAAAAGTGTTTAAATCTTTATCAAAAATTCCTAATCCATTTTTGGTAAGATTTAAGCTGAGA
>CAZVEW010000022.1:0-5800 GCA_964625955.1 uncultured Vicingus sp.
CTGAACTAAAAAATGTAGCAAAAGAAAATTGGCTTGCCCAACAAACTTTTTACAAACATATTGGTATTTATGGTTATAAAGCTGATGTGCTTGTTAAAATTAGTCAATTACCTCAGTCGAAATTAGAAAAAACAGAAAAATTAGAACAATTACGATGGATAGAAAATAACTATCGGATTAAAGTAGCCAAAACAACATTTGAAGGAATAGCCATTGATACGCCTGAAGATTTGAGGTTGTTGTGATGTTAAAATGGTAGGAACTCAGGTTAAAAAGTTACATGTTTAAAATCCATGCCTTTTCATTGTTATTTTTAGCCTCAGCTAAAGCTTTAACTGCTTCTTTTCTAGTAGAGAAGCTGTTGTAACTAACTGTCCACAAACCTTTTCGCTTACCAATAATAGAGGCATTAAAACCTTCTTTTTTTAATCTTTTAACCATTCTTTTTGCATTGTTCTTTTTAGAAAAACAACCGCCAATAATATGGTAATGCAGCTCAACTATTTTATCAACAACGTAAGTTGAGATGGGTTTTTCTGTAGTTTTTTCTTTGGTATTAATTATCGTTGGATTTTCGCCTTTGATAAAAGAATAATTTAAAAACTTTTTATTTTTTTCAGCCTCTTTTAGGGCATCTATAAAACTATCTTCGTTAAGTGTATTATTGTTTTTAGTAGGAAGAGTTTTTGCTATATAAGTTGATTTAAGTGATGATTTAAAAGGGTTCAAATTGGCATAACCTGTATTGCTTAAATCAAATTGAGTTGGAATCCAAATCGTTAAGATTGCCAAAGGTATGCCCACAGCAGCAGCTATTAATATTTTTTTTGATAACTTCTTATTTTTTACAACAACCAAAGGTACTGTTCTGTCTTTGAATTCTTTGGTAATTTTTTCTTCTAAAGTAGTTTTTTTGATGGGAAGACAATAAAAAGTATCTAAACCATAGGTATCTAAAAGATAGTTTAATGAATTCTCTGGATTAAATTGAACTCGTTTTTCTGCATCATAAAATAAAACGCCTATACCCTCTAACTTTATCGTTGTTTCGGTATTTAGTTTTTGTTTAATTTGATTAACATTGCTTTTTATTTCTGCACAAGCTTTATCGTAAGAGATGTTTTTCTTTTGAGCAATAAAATTGGCTAATAAACCATCATTATTATTGAGATTTTTATTAAAAGAAATTCCTTTAGATGGAGGTGAAATAGTATTTTTTAAAGGGTTAATGCTTGCAGGTTTATAATTGGCTACAAAACCGCCCAAATCTGGCACTACAACACAATCGTATTGGTATAAAAGTTGACTTATGTATTTATCAAGTTTCATTTAATTTGGTATGTGCTTAGTTTTTACTAACTACTTTAATTTTTGCTTAATTTCAACTTGTTCGTAAGCTTCGACTATATCGTTTATTTTAATATCATTAAATTTATCAATATTCAAGCCACATTCGTATCCTTTGGCAACTTCTTTCACGTCATCTTTGTATCGTTTTAAAGATCCTAGCGTACCAGAATAAATTACAATACCATCTCTAATTACTCTAATGTTACTGTTTCGGTTTACCTTTCCTTCTTGCACCATACAACCAGCAATTGTTCCTACTTTAGATATTTTATAGATTTCTCTTATTTCGATAGTTCCAGTAATTTTTTCTTCAAATTTTGGTGCTAGCATACCTTCCATTGCATCTTTAACTTCTTCAATGGCATCGTATATAATAGAATATAGTCGGATATCAATTTGTTCTTTTTCGGCTATTTTTCTAGCTGAAAGCGATGGCCTTACCTGGAATCCAATAATAATTGCTTCTGAAGCTGCTGCTAACATTACATCGGTTTCACTAATTTGACCAACTGATTTATGAATAATGTTTACTTCGATTTGATCGGTCGATAATTTTTGTAACGAATCGGATAGTGCTTCAATAGAGCCATCAACATCTCCTTTAATAATTACGTTTAATTCTTTAAAATCTCCAATGGCTAATCGTCTGCCTATTTCATCTAAAGTAATATGTTTTTGAGTTCTAACGCCTTGTTCTCTTTGCAGTTGAAGTCTTCTTTCGGCAATGGATCTGGCTTCTTTTTCATCATCCATTACATAAAATTTGTCTCCTGCACTTGGCGCTCCATTTAATCCTAGTAATGATACTGGGGTAGATGGTCCTGCTTTATCTATTTTCAAACCTCTTTCATTGAACATTGCTTTTACCTTACCACTGTAGCAACCAGCTAAAATAATGTCGCCAATTTTCATTGTGCCTGCCTGTACTAATACGGTAGAAACATATCCTTTTCCTTTATCTAATTCTGATTCTATAACTGTTCCTACACCATTTTTATGTGGATTGGCTTTTAGTTCCAACATTTCAGCTTCAAGCAATACTTTATCTAATAATTCTTGGATTCCTGTTCCTTTTTTTGCTGATATATCTTGAGATTGGTATTTTCCACCCCAATCTTCCACTAAGATATTCATTGTTGATAATTCTTCTTTAAGTTTATCAACATTGGCACCTTCTTTATCTATTTTATTAAAGGCGAATACAATGGGTACTCCTGCTGCTTGTGCGTGGTTAATAGCTTCTTTTGTTTGTGGCATCACATTATCGTCTGCGGCAATAACAATTACCACAACATCGGTAACTTGAGCTCCTCTAGCTCGCATGGCTGTAAAAGCCTCGTGCCCAGGGGTGTCAAGAAAAGCAATTCTTTTACCATTTTCTAAAGTTACGGAATAGGCTCCTATGTGCTGCGTTATTCCGCCAGCTTCGCCAGCAATAACATTTGCTTTTCTAATGTAATCTAACAAGGAGGTTTTACCATGGTCAACATGTCCCATCACAGTAACAATAGGGGCTCTATCTTCTAAATCTTTTGGGTCGTCTTCTACTTCTAAAATTACTTCTTGGTCTTCCGATGCTGAAATAAAGTTAACCGTAAAACCGTATTCTTCGGCAATAATAGATATTGTTTCGGCATCTAATCTTTGGTTAATAGAAACGAATAATCCTAAACTCATACAAGCGGCAATAATATCGGTTACATTTGTGTTCATCATGGATGCTAATTCGCTAGCGGTAACAAATTCGGTAACTTTTAAAACGCTTTTTTCTTTTTGTTCTTGTGCTAAATCTTTTTCTATTTGATCGCTAACTGCTTGCCGTTTATCTTTTCTGTGTTTTACGCCTTTACTTTTTCCTCCGCCAGTAAGTTTGGCTAAGGTTTCTTTTATTTGGTTTTGAATTTCTGCGTCAGTAAGTTCTGGCTTTTTCTCAACTTTTCTACCCTTTCTTCCTTTTACAAAAGGTTTTTTATGTCCAGAATTAAGGTCAACTTTTCTAGGTATTCTTTTTCTTTTCTTTTTGCTTGCTTCTGTTTCTGCATTAGAAGATGCTACGGGTTTTTTCTTTTTTTCTGGTTTCTTTTCTACAGGTAATTCTATTTTACCTAAAACTTTTGGAGCACCTAATTTTTCATATTTAGTTTCAATATTTTTAGGTGTATGGGCTTGATCTAACTCTTCTGCTTTGGTTTCTTCTTTAACAATAGTTTTAGGGGGTTCTACTTTTTCTTGGGTGTCTTTAGCTTTTTCTTTAACTTTTTTATTTGGTCTAGTTTTTAGATTTAATTTATCTAAATCAATTTTTCCAACAACCTTTAAATCCTCTTCTTTTTGCTTAGATGCTTCTGGTTTAATCTCTGTAGCAAGCTCTTTATTCTCAGTAGGGGCAGCAACTGCTTGAACTTGTTCTAGTGTTATTGTTTCTTTTTCTGTACCAATATTTACTTTTTTCGATTCTTCCTTAACACTTTTGTCTGATTGAAATTCAGCGATTAAGATAGCATAAATTTCGCTATCTATCTTTGTGTTAGGGTTTCCTTCTATTGTTACATCTTTTGATGCCAAAAAATCAACAAGGGTGTGGATACCCACGTTAAATTCTCTTGCTACTTTGCTTAATCTTTTTATTTTTGTTCCTTCTGACATCTTTTTTTACTTAAATAAATTTAAAAATTTATATGCCTTTTTCTGTATTACACTAGAGCCACTAAAGTATATAAAATCTATTAATAATTTAGTTTAATGTTCCTATTAGTCTTCAAATTCTTGTTTAAGAATATTTTTTACATCCTCTATTGTTTCAACTTCTAAATCAGTTCTTTTAACCAATTCTTCTGCCGATAATTCTAAAACACTTTTAGCAGAATCGCAGCCAATAGATTTTAATTCATCAATAACCCAGCTTTCTATCTCATCAGCAAATTCATCTAAAGCAACATCATCTACACCATCATCTACATCTCTATAAACATCTATTTCAAAGCCAACTAATTTTCCTGCAAGTTTTATGTTATATCCTCCCTTGCCTATGGCCAGCGAAACTTGGTCTGGTTTTAAAAACACTTCTGCTCTATTTGTTTCTCTATCTAGTTTTATTGCTGTAATTTTTGCAGGACTTAGTGATCTTTGAATGTATAATTCTACATTATTTGTGTAATTAATCACATCAATATTTTCGTTACGTAATTCTCTAACAATCCCGTGTATTCTTGCTCCTTTCATACCAACACAAGCGCCAACAGGGTCAATTCTATCATCGTACGATTCTACTGCTACTTTTGCTCTTTCACCAGGTTCTCTTACAATATTTTTAATGGTTATTAATCCATCATAAATTTCTGGCACTTCTAATTCAAATAAACGTTCTAAGAATAATGGGGAAGTCCTTGATAAGATAATTAAAGGTTTATTGTTTTTCATTTCGACACGAACAACTACTGCTCTAACATTATCCCCTTTCTTAAATCTATCATTAGATATTTGCTCTGTTTTTGGTAAAATTAATTCATTGTCCTCATCATCTAAGATAAGTATTTCTCGCTTCCATATTTGATAAACTTCTCCAGTAATTAAATCCCCAACCCTGTCTTTATATTGTTTGTAGAGGTTATCTTTTTCTAGCTCCATTACTTTAGACATTAGGTTTTGTCTTAACGATAAAACTGATCTTCTGCCAAAGTCTTCCATTTTCACCTCTTCCGACACTTCTTCTCCGACCTCAAAATCGGGCTCAATTTTAATTGCATCAGAGTAAGATATTTCTTTGTTTTCATCTTCTACTTCACCATCGTAAACAATTTCTCTGTTTCTCCAAATTTCCAAATCGCCTTTATCAATATTTACAATAAAATCAAAATTATCGTCATCACCGAATCTTTTTTTTATGGTGCTTCTAAATACACTTTCTAAAATACTCATTAGTGTTGCTCTGTCAATATCTTTGAACTCTTTAAATTCTTGAAACGAATCTATTAAACTTAAACTTTCCATTTGGGTTTATTTTTTAAACGAAATTATTATTGTTGTTTCTTTTATGTTATTAAATAGTATTTTTTCTTGTTTTGTTATTATTTGTTTTTTCTTTTTCCCTTCAATTTTTTCCTTGTAAGAAAATTCAATTATAATGTCATCATCATTAACTGCTGTTAATATGCCTTTAATTACATTTCCTTCTACTCGAGTAACTTTTACATTTCTGCCAATATTTTTAATGTACTGTTCTTTTACAATAAAAGGTTTATCAAGCCCTGGCGAAGAAACGTTGAGCTGAAAATCTTCTATCTCTCTGTCTAAATTATGTTCTATTGCTCTGCTAAAATCTATACAATCAGCCATTGTTACCCCTTGTAAGCTGTCTATTTTTAGTGAAATATTATTAGTTTCATTTACAGCAAGTTCAACTACAAAACAGTTTTTTTCTTGTAAAGTATTTTTTATTAGTTGTTCTATT
>CAZVEW010000022.1:5900-21296 GCA_964625955.1 uncultured Vicingus sp.
TTTGCAATAAAAGAGGGGACTTTATTAGTCCCCTCTTTACTTAACCTCTATTTCGGCTACAAATGTAAGCAATTAATTTAATACTTGCACATTAATCTTTTATTTATTCTTCAATTACATCAAATTTAATAATGGCTGAAACATCTTTATGCAACCTAACATCGGCTTCATAAGAACCTAAATTTTTAATTGCTTCTCCTTTAATTTTAATGTATTTTCTGTCAATTTTATGACCTAATTTTTCGATGGCTTCTGCCAATTGAATGGTATTAACAGATCCAAATATTTTACCTTTCTCTCCTGCTTTTGCTCCAACTTTAATAGTAGTGTTTTTTAACACTTCGGCAGTTTTTAAGGCTTCATCTTTAATTTTTTTGTCTTTTACAGCTCTTTGTTTTAGGTTTTCTTCTAAGACTTTAATGGCTGATTTGGTAGCTAAACTAGCTTTTCCTTTAGGAATTAAAAAGTTTCTACCATAGCCATTTTTAACGGCAATAACTTCGTCTTTAAAACCCAAGTGTTCTATATTTTCTTTTAATATTACTTTCATCTTTTTTGTTTTTTAAGAGATTTGAATATTAATTTAAATTTTCAAATACGCTTAATTGTTTGGATAGTAGTTTTATTTTAGCATGTCTGCCACATAAGGCATTAAAGCTATGTGTCTTGCTCTTTTTACTGCCTGAGAAACTTTTCTTTGAAACTTTAGAGATGTTCCTGTTATTCTTCTTGGCAACAATTTACCTTGTTCGTTTACAAATTGAAGTAGAAATTTTTCATCTTTATAATCAATGTATTTAATTCTATTTTTCTGAAACCTACAATATTTTTCCTTAATTAATTCAATATTAGGAGGTGTTAGATATCTTATTTCTGATGTATTTTCTGCCATGATTTTTAAATTTTATTGTTCAACTTCTGCTGGTTTTTCTTTTTTTGCTCTGCCTTTTCTAGATTCTACAAAAGCAATGGCATGTTTATCCATAGATACGGTTAAAAAACGCATTACTTTTTCGTCTCTTTTTAGGTTTACTTCTAAGTTTTCTATAATAGCTCCTTCGGCTTCATACTCAAACAAATGGTAAAAACCTGTTGATTTTTTTTGAATAGGATAAGCTAATTTTCGCAACCCCCAATCTTCTTCATGCAGTAATTTTGCACCTGCGGTTTTTAAAGATTTTTTAAATTTTACAACTGTTTCCTTTACCTGATCTACAGATAAAACGGGAGTTAAAATGAAAACAGTTTCATAACGTTTTGTCATTTCCAATTTATTTTAGTTAAACATTTTTCCTTTAAAAAAGGACGGCAAAAGTAGTGATTTTTATTTGATTTGCAAATATTTAGAAAAAATATTTGTCACTAATTTTTAAGCTCTTTACAAAATCAATTTTATTTTAAATACCTTTTATTTTTAACGATAATCTCTTTTGTCATTCCTTTTAAGATATTACCTGCTTGTACAATTAAGGTTTCATTTGTAGGAAATGGTAAGGGTTTACTTTTTAATTCTTTTTTAGTTTCTGGGTTTAATGCACTTAAGTTTCCTTTAGCCAAAGAATAAAAATGCTCAAATGTTGCATCGGCAGTTACTGGTTCGCTTTTCATTAACTTATCGCTTGCGTTATCATAATAATCTAAAGTACCTGTAATTCTGGCTGTTTTCTTTTGTTTGTATCTTATTACTTTACATCGAATTGTTTTGTATTTAGTAACTTTAATATCGTTTCCTAAACTATCTTTTTTAACATTTCCATTGGCATCTAAAACATAATCAAAACCATCTTCAATCTCTTTGCTTTCGGCATTTGCTTTTTGTGTTAATTGCTCTGGAGAAACAGCTATCACTTTTATATTCAGAATAATAGAATAATGGTATAATCTTGTAGTATCAATATAGGAATCGTAATTAAGCCATTTTTTATCTAAATCATCTATATTAATATTTTGGATTTCTTCCATCATTGTTTTGGGAGCAACAATGTTTGCGTTATTTTCTATCCTAAAAAAGACATTGGTTGTTCCTAGGAATCTTGCCTGTTTTAGTTTTTCGTTTACATCCTTAAAATTAGCATCATATCTTTTAACCTCTTGAAATTTAGCATAAGCCTTACGAGCTTCAAACCTATCGTTTTTAGCCAATAAGTTCTCTCCTTTTGCGTAAGCATATTGTGTGGCATTTGTCTTCGCTGTTGCTATTTCGTTATTAAAATTTCTTTCTTCATAAACTACTCCTACTGGTGGTAAAGATGCGGCTAAATCTTGATGGCTCTTCATTTTTAAATATAAAACATAAATTTTGCTCCAATTGGCAGGGTTTCCTTGTTGCTTTAAGCGATTAATTTCGTCATTATCTCTATTGTAAGCCATTTTATAAGCATCATTAAAGGTATCTACTTCTTCAAATTTTCCAGGATTTTTTTTAATTTTTTTTGCCGATTTTTTTAATGCTGCATCATAATTTCCACTTTCTAATTGCTTAGAGGACGAGGAACAAGAAAATAAAAATAGAGTAGTAATAAAAACGAATAAACTTCTTTTCATGATATTATTTTTTTGATTAAAGTCAAAGATTGAGCCAAATATATAAAATAATAATACCTTTTAGTAAATATGTTTGTGATTACTAAGGAAAATTATCAATATAATATACAATTTAACACCAAAATGGCTGATAAACTGATAACTACAGAGCGATTATTAGCTGTTATTCCAACCTTGAAGGATATGGCGTAACTCGTTTAATATAATTGCCGTAGCTCCCCAAATAACTTTATCTTTTATTATAAAAGCAGGGATATTAATAATTGTATTGTTGTGCAACTTAATATTAGTTTTTTGTGGATTTTCTTTAATTAATGTATCTATTTTTAATTCTATTAACTCTTGTACTTCTCGTTTATCTAAAATAAATTTTGGCATATCATTAGTTATCCCTACAACTGGTGTAATGTGAAAATTACTTACAGGAATATATACATTAGAGAGCTGCCCAATAACCTCAATAGCTTCTATTTTTACACCTATTTCTTCATTTGCTTCGCGTAAAGCCGTTTGGGAAATGTTTTTGTCTATTTTTTCACGTTTTCCTCCAGGTAATGAAATTTGCCCACTATGTTGCCCATTATAAATATTGCGTTGCATTAAGATAGTATAAATTTCGTTATCTTTTAAATAAAACAAAATAAGCACACCACTCTTTTTTGCATTTGTAATAATTGTTTTACTAAACTCAACGTTTCGGTAAGGAGCTAACTCTATATGAGCTGTTTTTCCAGGAAGTTGTTGCTTTAACCGTTTCGATAAATATCTTTTTAAACTATTTATCATTTACTAAAAACAGTTTTAACAGGTTTGTACTCAAATTTGTTGTTTAAATATAATCTTAGTAATTTTTTATCCGTAGTAAATTCAATTTTAGTGTATTTTAGAGGTAAAATCTGTTCTCCTTTTAAATTAATAAGACCGTAAAATCCATTGAGTTTAACCATTAAGATTTGCTGGTAAAACCATGCTATTGATTCATATTCTGCTTCAATAACGTAAGACCCCTTTTCATCAATTACGCCATATTTTTTATTAATCTTAACAATGGCAAATCCATTATTAAAGCCCGTAACCAATTCAAAATTGTAAGGAATCTTTAATTTTGTATCATAATCACAAAAGCCCCATTTCCCATGTCTTTTTATGGCAATTAAATTGGTTGATATTTCTCCTATATCTTCAAAAATGGCGGGCAAAAATTTGTTTCCAGAGGTATCTATTAAGCCAAATTTTCCTTTTGTAATTACACGAGCAAATCCTTTAGTATTAAATAATGCCCAATTTAAAACACCTTCCTCGTAAGGAATATTAATCTTTATTACTTCCTTTCCTTTTGTATTAATGTAACCATACATACTATCTTTAACTGCTATTGCTAAACCATGTTGGAATTTAGATATCTGGGTATATTTTGGTTGAACAATGTAGTCTCCTTTTCTGTTAATAATGCCATATAAATTATTTTGTTTAACTCTTATAAACTTATTATTTAAATTATCTATCCATTGGTATTTAGGCTTTACCACATAAAATAAATTAGAATCGATTATGCCATACAAATTATTTTGCTTTACATAGGCAATACCGTTATTAAAGTCGCCAACTGTTTCATATTTTAAACCTACTTTTAGATTACCTTTTATATCAATAAACCCATATCTTTCATTTAAACTAATAGCTATGTATTTGTTTTTTATTTCTCCTATGTCATCATAAATTAAGGGAGCCATTTCTTCTCCGGTTTTGTTTATTATACCATATTTATCGTTTATACTAACAATAGCTAGTCCGTTGGTAAATGGGTCGGCATCATCATATTTAAATGGAATTACTATTTTACCCGCTTTATTTATAAAGCCTATTTTGTGTTGATAAGAAACGGCCGCAAGTCCTTCTGTAAAATTGTTAACAAAATCGTACTTAAAAGAAATTACTTGTTTAAGTTCTCCATCTATAAAGCCCCATTTGTTATTTTTTACCATTTTGTAATAAGGCGTGTTTGCTAACAAATAATCTTTTTCTAATTCCTCTTTAAAAGGATAATTGGGATATTTTTTTAAGAAAGATTTAATTTTTTCAGGGCTATTAATTTGGGTAGATAAGCTATAAATATTTCTCCAAGCTTTTGGCACATTAGAGTTAGTAGGAAATTTCTTTATAAAAGAGTAATAATCTACCACTCTTTTACGCTTAGTCATAATTTCATAAATATTCTTTTCTGCCCTATTTACGTAATGATTATGAGGGTAATCTTTAATAAACCTTGCATTATTTGCTACTGTATTAGGCAAGGTATATTCATTATATAAAATCTTTTCGAGCCTTGCTTTTGCTTCGGGTATTTGCTTTGCAAAAGGGTATTGTTTAATAAAACTCCGAAGGGCAATTGAGGTGTTTTTATCTTTCGCAATTTTATACGCTAAATTATTTCTTATTTCAATGGCTTGCTGGTGTTGAATAGCCTTGTTATTGTTTTTTATAAAGTGGTTTAAGCTTTTAATTGTATTTAAATTTTTAGCCCTTAAAAAACACTTTTCGTTAATAATTTTTCTTTGCTTTAAAATGGCAACTGTATCTATTTTAAGCAATTTTAGTTTCTTTTTTTGTTTTAAAGAGAGCAAAGGGAAAGAATTCGTTGCTTTTTTTATATAAACCAATGCAGAATCTAAGTTGTAAAAAGGATTATCGTTGCGGGCATATATTATGCTTAACCCATAACTAGCACCTGTTAGTTGTTTCTTTAATGATTGTTCAAATATGTTTTTTGCTTTAAAATAATCGAATATACTTAAAGCCTCGTATCCTTTTTTTAAACTTGCAGCAGATACCTTAAAATTAGCCAACAAAAATAATGCTAGGATAAGAGATATTTTAAAGAAGGTTTTCAAAATAATAACATTATCTTTTTTAATGCGTAAATATAAGAACAGTTAAATAATCAATACCAACAAATAGTTGTTAAATAAATGTAATTTTTATGCGCAAATTATTATTCCTAGTTTTTATTTCTAATATATGCTTAATTATAGGTTGTAACACTACCAATATAGAAAAAAATGCACATAAGAATTGCCCTATTTATAAAGACCTAGATAGTATTAATGTTATAAAAAAACTTACTGTATTAATTAATTATGGTCCAACAAGTTATTTTATTTACAAAGGACAAGCGATGGGATTTGAGTATGAATTGTTAAAAAAATATACCAAAGAAATAGGGGTTAGACTTGAAGTTGTTCCGATAATAAACATGGATAGTATAGTTGCTAATTTAAATAAAGGCGTTGCTGACATTGTAGCTGCTAATTTAACAATTACCGAAGAACGATTAAAAAAGGTAAATTTTACCAATCCAATTTTAATTACGAAGCAAGTATTAATTCAATCGAAACCAGAAAATTGGCGAAAATTAAAAAAACATAGACTAAAAAAGTTAATGATAAGTTCTGCTTTAGAGCTAAAAGGAAAGGAAATAACCGTAAGAAAAGGGTCGTCTTTTTACGCTAGACTTAAAAGCTTATCGAATGAGATTGGTGGAAGAATTAATATACAAACAATTTCTGGCGAGTATAGTGTGGAAGAATTAATCGAGAAAGTAGCTCTTCATCAAATAACATATACCATTGCAGATAAAAATATTGCTACTGTTAATCAGTGGTTGTATCCTAATATTGACGTTAGCTTAGAAATTAGTTCTGAGCAAAATATAGCGATGGCTTGTCGCAAAAACTCACCACAATTATTACAATCTTTTAATGATTGGTTAATTACTTTTCAGCAGACTAAATATTTTAAACTTTTGTATAATAAGTATTTTAAGAATCAACGATTATTTAAAAAAAGAATTAATCATAAATATTACACTTTAAAGAGTGGTGATATTTCTCCTTTTGATAAAATTTTAAAGAAACAAGCTAAAAAAATAGGTTGGGATTGGGAATTATTGGCCTCAATTATTTACCAAGAATCTCATTTTAACAATAAAGCAAGAGGTTGGGGAGGTTCTTTTGGATTAATGCAATTTATGCCAAAAACAGGTGCTAAGTTCGGAGTGGATACTACTTCCTCAGCTTATGATAACATTGTTGCTGGAGTTAAATATTTAAAGTATTTAGATAATTTTTGGACACCTATTATAGCCGACACAAACCAAAGAATTAGATTTGTATTGGCTTCGTATAACATTGGTCCAGGACACATTCTTGATGCTAGGCGATTGGCAGAAAAATATGGCAAAAACCCTTTTGTTTGGGATGAAAATGTAGATTTTTTTGTGCTAAATAAAGCAAAAGCTAAATACTATAAAGACCCTGTGGTTAGAAATGGTTATTGCAAAGGGTATATTACCTACAATTACGTAAACGAGATTATAATTCGCTATCAACTTTACAAAAAGTTCGTAAAAAGAACTGCTTCTAATGAAATAAGATTCGCACAAAAATAGGGCTTAAACGTGCTGTCAACGATAAGAATTAGTAAAATTTATAGCGTTGATCAACAACTCCATACTTTTCTTTTAAAGCATCTAAAACTTTAGAGGATATTCCTGTAAATTGTCTTTGTAATTGCTCTTTTATTGTTGAATAATCTTTTGTTGGCGGAGCAGGAGTTTTATTTTCGACTAAGACAACAAATACACCTGTTTGTCCTTCAATAGGTGTTTTTGTCATTAATCCTGCATCAATTGTGGTTACAGCACCAATTACTTTATATTCTTGCCCTAATCCGGGTACAGAATAAGAAGAAAAATTAAGTTTAGTAGCGGTTTCTATTTGATGCCCCGTTTTTTCAGCTAATTGTTTTAAGTCTAAAATTCCTTTCATTTCATCGGTAAACATGGCTGCTTTTTTCTTTTTCTTGGCACCTCTTTCAATTTCTAGTTTAACTTGTTTTAATGGTGCGATACCTTCTTCTTTTACTTTTGATAAAAGAGCAACAACAAATATATTTTCAAATTGTTTTGGTTCGCTAACACTTCCTTCTTCGTTGTTAAAAGCCCATCTTACCAAGTCTCTAGCATTTTGTAATCCATTAATGTTTCTATCTGCAACCTGAACACCAATAGCAACTTGTTTGTTAAATTTTTCTGTATTTACAGCTTTTGTAAATTTTTCTGCGGTATTATTTGCTGAATAAAAAGAACTAGCTTTAGAAAACGTTGCATCATAAGTTTCAGAACTTGGAGCTATCGTTTTAGCTAATTTAGCTAATTGCACTTTTTTTACTTTTTTAGCTTGTGCGGTAATCTCTATCAAGTGAAAACCATACTCTGTTTGTACAATTGTTAAATCACCAACTTTCCCATTAAAACAAGCATCATTGAATGGTTTTACCATAGCTCCATCTTTAAACCACCCTAAATCTCCTCCTTTAATTGCTGAACCAACATCTTCTGATACATCATTGGCTATTTTAGCAAAATCACCACCTTTTTCAATAATAGTTTTAATGCTATCTAATTTCCCTTTAAGGGTTGTGTCTTTGGCGGTTTTGGTATATTTTAGTAAAATATGACGTGCTTTTACCGAGTCTGGCACCATTTTAATATCCGTTAGTTTTGTAACAACAAAAGCACCTGCTTCTTCTTTTGGTGTTGTTGTTGTTCCTATTTCGGCAAAAAATAAAGTAGAATCTAAATTTTTAGGGAAATCAACTTGACTATAGTAGATTGGTGCAAAAGAAGCTTCATCAGGATTGCTTGCAACAAAAGCAGAATCATCTTCTGCAGCCTTAAATTCTTCATAAACTTCATTAATCCATTTTTTTGCATCAGCAGTATCTGCTGCAGATGGTGTTACTTCAAATTTAACATACTCAATATCTCTATTGGCTTCTTGTTTGTATGCTTTTTTGTGTTCATCATAGAATGCTTGCATTTCTGCATCGCTAACACTAACTGTGCTGTCAGCAACTTCACTGTAACGCTTTGCAACAAACTTTATATCTCTAAGTTCATTTTGCTCGTTATAAGTTCGTTTAATAATACTTGATGTTGCATACAAACCTTTGGTAAGCATTGTATTGTATTTATTAGCTATTCTTTCTTTTTGAATGGCATCTTCAAACATTAACCATTGGTTTTTTTGTTCGGGCGGAAGCCTGTCTAATCCCTTAAGATACTCTATCACCTTTGCTGATTCAAATACGCCTGTTTGTGGATTGGTAAATGATTTTCTTACGCTTGGGTGAGGATTTTTTCCTGTAATCATATCGTCTAACTCTTCTGGGCTAACCGTAATACCTAAGATATTAAATTGCTTTACCAATAAATCTTCTCTAATTAATTCATTCCAAACTTGTTCTCTTAATCCTTCTCTAACTTGTCCATCTGCAACTTTTTTATTTTGGGTTTCCCATTGGGCAATTTTTTCATCTAGCTTGTTATTAAACTCAACGCCTGTAATTTTTACATCACCTATCTCTCCTAGATTATTTCCTCCTCCAAAAAAGTTTTTACCTGATTTAGCTAAATCGCCTAGTATAAAAGCCACCATTGCAAATCCTATTATTAACAATAGTAATGCTGATCTTTCTCTAATTTTTCCTATTATTGCCATTCTTTTAAATATTTGGGCTGCGAATATACGATTGTATTACGACATATAAAAGTCTTATCTAAAGGATATTTAGTGTTTATTTTTAGAACCTCTCTAAAACCTTTAATCTTCCATATTTATTATGTTTAGGGTAACTAACTCAATACGATTATTGCTTACCTCTTCAACAATAAATTCAAAGTTCTTATGTGTTATTATTTCTTTTTTTGAAGGAATACTTTCGTGTAAGTGTATTATTAATCCAGCTAAGGTTTCGTATTCGTCATTAGCTGGTAAATTTATTTTGTATTTTTCGTTAATATAGTCAACTTCTAAAAGCCCTGATAATCTAAAAGAATTTTTATTAATTTGTTTTTCTACGTATTTTTCTTTGTCGTGTTCATCTTCAATTTCACCAAAAATTTCTTCAATAATATCTTCTGTTGTAACAATTCCTGAAGTTCCTCCAAACTCATCAACAACAACAGCTATGCTTCTGTGCTGCTGAATAAATTGCTGTAGAGCAGTGTTTGCGGGCATCGCTTCTGGTATTATAGCAATTGGTAAGATGATGGTTTTAATATTGCTTGGTTTTGAGAAAAGTTCTTTTGAGTAAACAAATCCAATTATATTATCAATATTATCTCTATAAATTAAGATTTTAGAAAGCCCTGTTGTTATAAACTTATTTATTAAATCTGTTAAAGAATCTTCAATATTCATGGCAATAATTTGTGTTCGCGGAATCATACATTCACGAACTTTAATTGCTGAGAAATCTAATGCTTTTTTAAAAATTTGTATTTCACTATCTATTTCTTCTCCTTCTTCTTGTCTTTCTTGAATATCTGTTACAAAATGTTCTAAATCTATTTTAGAAAATGCCAAATTACTTTCAGAGGTATCTACCTTAAATATTTTTAGAATAAAATTTGATAATCCAACGGTAAAATAGGTAAATGGGTATAGTATTAAGTAAATAATTTGAAGTGGAATTGCAGCAAAAGAAAGAGCTCTATTTGGGTTTTTTCTTAAAATGGCTTTTGGTAAGAATTCGGCAAAAAACAAAACAAACAAAGTAGAAATAATAGTTTGTAAGAGCATCAATATAAAGCTACTATTGGTAATATTTAAAGTTAGAAAGGGAGTGAGTAATTTGGTCATTAGCATGCTATAAATAACTAATGCGACATTATTCCCTAACAACATGGTACTAATGAATTTAGCAGGAGCTTTTAAAAAACGAGATAATATTTTTGCTGAAAACCGTCCTTGTTTTTTATCTAATTCTATTTTTAACTTATTGGTAGAGACGAATGCCATTTCCATTCCAGAGAAAAGTGCGGAGAAAGAAATTGCCGTAATAAGAAAAATCCAAGAGTAAGTCATTAATTTAAAATCTAACTTAAAAGTACATTTTTTTAATGATTCGGGGTATTTTTTTGAATATTTTTTCTTTGGCGTTTTCTTAAAAAATATAAAACTACCGCCATAGCACTAAAAAAATAAAAAAATAGGGCATCATCGATACTTTTATATAATAGATGGTAACTTGCAACAATAAAACATATTATGGCAATGAAAGCCCACATTAATTCTAAAAACCGTATTACTTTTTGCATTATATTATTTTGTTTTTAAGGAATCTTCCTCTTCTTTTAAAAGTATTGTCCCTTTAATTTTACGTATCTTCCACTTGGTAAAATCTTGATTAGCTTCAAAACCTTCTCCCATAATAATTTCATCTGCTGTGGTAATTTTAACAAATTCATTAGAGTATATTTTTGCAGAATCTTGTAACCAAATAAGATGTTCTGTATTTAATTTTTCTCCCTTATCATTAACAACTACCACATCATTTTTGGTTTCTATAATTTTTTCATCAATTTTTTGGATTGCATATTTAGAAGTGAGCGTAGAACTTACTTTTTTATCAGCATTATAAAACAGAACTTTAATGCCATCGGTCATTTCTATGTAATGTTTTTTGCCAACATACTCCTCCATTTTTTTTGCTTGTATTTTTATCTTAACATCTCCTTTTTCGGAATAGATAAGCGTTATGTTTTTACCATTTCTGATAGCACTATCACTAAGTTTTGTTATTGTTTTTACTTCTTTTAAATCGTTTTCGCAAGCAGCAATAATCCCGAATACTAAAAGCATCGGGATTATTTTAAAAATTATTAAATTAGTTTTCTTTAGAGTCATTTACTTGGTTCTAACTGTTGTTGTTTCGTGTATCCAACATTCAACTTTGTAAGAGTCTCCTTTGGCCTTACCATAAAAGAACACATCTTTTGTTAATGGATAATAGGCAGATGCTTTGGCTATTTTTTTGTTTGCAATGTTAGCAACAGCACTATCTACCGCCCTTGCTTTTTTGTATTTATCTACAGCTGCCCAAAAAGTACCCCATTTGCCTAATTTACCATCAGCACAACTTTTAGAGCTACTCATATATGCATCTCCAATTAAAATGTAAGGTTCTCCCCAGCCTGTTTTTAAACTAGCAGCTTTTAATGCATAGGTTCTTGCACTAGCATATTGTCTGCTAGAAAGATAAGTTTCGGCAATACTCATGTTATACTCTGCTTTTTCATCGTTTGTTTCTGCCAAATCAACAGCTTTTTTAAAAAACTCAATGGCTTTATCGTACTTTTTGTTAAACTGAAATATTCGTCCCATTCCGTCTGCTGCTGCTGCCGAAGGTTCAAGAGGAAAATAGGCTTCGGCAACTTTAGCGAATATTGGTGCTTCATAACACTTTTTTCTTTTTAACAGTAGCATTGTTCTTTTTAACCAAGCTAAATCTGTTTTTTTTGCTTCAAAATTTTTCTCTGCCAAAGGAACTAATACCTCACAATTTAAGTAGGATGCACAAACATTACTTATTAAGTTTTCTGCTTTTGTGTATTTTTTTATTGTTTTAGGATTTGTCATATTAGCAGCACAAATAGACATGGTTTGGCTGTATTTTTCTACAACTTCTTCTGGGGATTTCTTTTTGTGTTTTTCCATGTTTACAATATTGTACATGGTTGCTACTAAAGCTCCAGATTGTGTTTTATTACCAGTTAAAGAAATAGCTTCTTCTAAAGTTTTGTAAATGTTATCATAATCGGTAGAAGTATATTTTAACATCATTTGTCCTTTTAAACCTAAAACATACCCTTTTTGTCCAAAAACTGCTATTCTTTGGTCGTAAAGTGAAAGCATGGTGTCAATTAAAGCTGCTTTTTTTGCTTCATCTTTTTCATTTTTAATTAAATTTTGATACAACTTAGAGCCGTTAATGTATAATGACTTTTGAGAAGCAGGGCAAACTTTTATTGCTTTTCTCCATAGTTCAAGTGCTAATTTCTTGTCGTTTTTCATGTAATCTTTGTAAATTAAACTTTGAATACACTCAAGACTATCTTCTGGAGTTGCACCATAATTAGGTTTCTGTTTTTGAGCAAAAGTTGTTAAACTTAAAATTGCTAATAATATTATTACTGCTGCTTTCTTCATTTTATTTTATTTTTTAATCGTATTTTCTTTTTTGAAACCACCTATCGTTTATTGTTACACCAACGTTAACATTAAAGAAGGTTTCTTTTATTAAGCCATTTTCTATTTTACCTCTATTTCCGTATTCTAGCCCTAAACTTATTTCAGGGAAAGAAGTGCCTGTTCTTCTTAATGGTAGTTTTGTACCAAAAGTTATGCCATATTCATCAATACTCTCGTTATTAAGCAAAAAATAAGAGGTTGAATATCTCATACCAAAACGATAAGTTACCCTACTAAAATAACTTCCTTGGTAATTGTTGTATTTAGGAATAAACTCAAAACCTGTGGCAATAGAATAATTTGAATTAAATATAATCATTGGGTTATCTGATTTTATTGCCGACCAATTAGCGGTTTTATAGTCAATAGCAAAAAGCCATTTATTTTCTTTCTTTATAGAAAATCCTATACCATATTCTACAGGTAATTGGGTAATAGATTGAGCATCTTTAACATACAAAATAGTATCTTTTACTGTCCCAAAGTTTACCGACCCACTAAATGTTCTTATGTTCTCTGTAAGTTTTGTACTTAAATTTGAAGCTAAAGCAACAGTCCCTCCTAATGTTAATTGATAAACATCATCATCATTAGATTTGGTATTATACTTGGTAAACTTCTTTTTATATTGCATGCCAAAATCGGCATTAACATCTGAAACAAATTTATTTTTAATTGTCCATAAATTATATGCATTAGTTAACTGTCCATAAACTACTTTCTCATCTGTTTCTGTAGAACCAAAGGTATAATTTCCGTTTACCCCAAAAGATAGCGATGCAAAAGAATCTGCTTTTAAGTAATGTTTTGTTTTTTTATTTGTTGTTAAAGAATCTATCTTTTCATGTTTAGGAGCTTCAAATGGTTTTAAAAGCAAAGCGAAAGGATCGAATTTTGATTTTAATTTAACATTAAATCCATTACCAAAAAAAGCCCTATTTAAACCACCATTTGCCTTACTTAACAAGGTAATATCTCCAGCTATTGAGTCATTTTGCGTACCTGATAAGTTATAGCCGACATTAGAATATGGTAACATTCCAAAACTCATCCCCCATTTCTTTTTTATGATTGGAAAAGCAAAGGCAATATGATCGATATACGGATTATTTTGAAATTGTTTTTGATTACCATCTTCAAGCCATAATGCGTTGTTGGTTAAAGCTGTTTCGAATGTGGTAACAACAATATCAGAGTAAGATGCTGGGTTTAATAGATTAATATTTCTATCTGAATTTAAAGCTATACCCACGCCTCCTAAAGCAAAATTCTGTAAAAAACTTTGTGGGTGTAAATTGCCTATCCCATATTTAGAGTAAGGTGAAATAGTGCTTGTTTGAGAAAAACTAACACTTGCAATGGCAAGTAAAAATAAAGTGAATGTTAATTTAATTTTTCTCATTATAATTTAAGATTTCATTTAATCCTTTAAGCACTAAAAATTTGTCTGCAAAGATGCGATTTTTTGGTTCTAAATCAAACAACTTATAATCGCCACCCGTAACAACTATTTTTAGTTTAGGATATTGCATTAGATATTGTGCTATTGTGGCATTTAATTCATTTTTAATACCATTATAAATGCCAGAAATGATTGAAGTTTCAGTAGAGTTCCCAATTAATCTTAAATTTTTTTTATCAAATTTAATTAAAGGTAGTTTTCCTGTGTATTGGTTGAGTGCCTTAAAACGCATATTTAAGCCTGGAGAAATGCTTCCTCCCAAATAATCATTATTTTGGTTTAAAAAATCAAAAGTGATGCATGTACCCATGTCAACTATTAAAATATTAGCATTTTGAAATAATGTTTTTGCACCAACAACAGCAGCAATTCTATCAATTCCCAAAGTATTTGGTGTTAAATATTTTATTTTTAAAGGTAAAGGTATGGTGTAAGATAGTTGTAAAAAATTATATATTTTTAACAAATTAATATCAATGTTTTCTTTTACCGATGAGATAATGGCATTTTTAATAGGGTATTTTTTTAAAAAAGTATTTATTATTTCTTCGTTTAAGTTCTTATAAACATCAAAATCTATTAAGTTATTCTGTTCAAATACAGCAAGTTTGCTTTGTGTGTTTCCTTGGTCGATGATAAGATTCATAAGTAAAATAAAGTCCGAAATTACAAAATGTATAGAAATGTTTTAAGAGATAAAAATAATTTTATACATTTGCCGACCATTTTGAATGGTGCCTTAGCTCAGTTGGTAGAGCAATGGACTGAAAATCCATGTGTCCCTGGTTCGATTCCTGGAGGCACCACTCACTAAAAGCCTTGTAAACATTGTTTACGAGGCTTTTTTAGTTTAAAGCCCCTTTCTCTCGCAAACATTTGCTTGTAAAGGGGCGGTGGCTACTTTAAATTTGGCTATAATGCTATAAAGAAAGTAGTTTTAGTTGATTATGCTGTCGGACTTGGTGTCGTTTATATTGAAAGCGCTTCAAAAAACAAAATTGGGAATGATGATTCAAAAGATTTTCCATACAACAAAAAATTTGATAGTGGTACTGATATATTTATAGATTTTGCGTACACCTTAAATAGGGTACAGTTTTTAAGAATAAGGGATGATAAAGACTATCCCAAAGGCATTTACTTGGTAAAAGTGGTCAATGGCAACAAAATTTTTACCCAAAAAGTTATTTACGAGTAAGTTTCAGGTAAAGCTCCTTTTTTAATTTCTGCTACAATTTCGGGGTATAAATATTTACTAACCAGCTAAGTATAAATATTGATGGTTGAAAAAAAATC
>CAZVEW010000023.1:0-21188 GCA_964625955.1 uncultured Vicingus sp.
CCTTACTTAAAAAGATTATCAAAGAAAATACAACCCAGTTCAAAGCGTTTAATTTATATTTTCAAGACGAAAGTAGATTTGGTTTAAAAACCCATATCGGTAAATGCTTAACTGCTAGAGATGTAAAACCAATAGTGAAATATCAACATGCTTTTAAAAATACCTATCTATACGGAAGTTTTTCTCCAATAGATGGAGATTCACTTGTTTTGGATTCCCTTTATAATGAACTGAATGATAATACCCCCCTAACACCTTGCCATCTTCCAAATAAAAGATAAATGCAGATTGCACATTTTAGATTTTAGGCTGCTTTAGCAGTTTTAAAAATCTTAACTGCACCTGTCCGGCAGGCAGGTGGCACATCGGTTAACAAAAAATAGACACATCACTTCGTTTTACTTCGAAAATAAATTTTCGGTAAAACATCGTTCTGCATGACAAAAAGAAAAAACATAACAAACGGTCATTCACATCAAACAACTTTCTGTTGATTGTTTTTCTGCTTTCAAGCATTAAAAATCAAAATCTGGATCTGGAGCTTTAACATAAGCTTTTTTCTTTGGCTTAATTTTTTTAACAAAAAGAATAGTAATTAACTCATCATCTACGGTAACCATTGTTCTACTCATGCCATTTTTTACTTCAATAGGTTGATCTGGATACCTAAATTTTCTGTGTACTTTTTCAAAAGTATTATCTTCAAACTTTAAATACATTTCAAAAGTGTTAATATTACCATTTTTAACTGTAACCTTACCATAAAAGCAATCGGCCATACTGCCTTTTCTAAAAGTAATAATTACATCATCATAAACACCATCGGCAACTTTATACGCTCCCCTTTTTTCAAAAACAGCCGCATATTTTTGGTAGCATGATAATTGAGATTCTTCACTAGGTTTTTGTCCGTATGAAGTATTAAAAAATGTAACTACAAATAGGCTTAGTAAAATTTTTTTCATGATATTGTTCTTAATATTTGGTTATAAAAATAGATATACTTTATTTATTATCTAAATTTGAAAGCTATAATTTTATATTTTAATCGTTTAATTAGCTTAAAATGAGTTTAAAACTAATCAAAAATAATTTTTTAGAAGCAAAACAAATATTAGACCAATTTATTAATGATGAAAATAATTTAAGAAATATTGAGTTGGCAGGGCAAGCATTTGTAAAATCTTTTAACAATGGAGGCAAAGCTATTTCTTGTGGGAATGGTGGTTCTATGTGCGATGCCATGCACTTTACCGAAGAATTAACAGGAAGATTTAGAGAAAACAGGAAAGCCATTCCTGCCGTATCAATTTCCGATGCCTCGCACATAAGTTGTGTAGGTAACGATTATGGTTATGATGAAATTTTTGCTAGATATGTAGATTCTTTAGGTAAAAAAGAAGATGTTTTATTAGCAATAAGTACAAGTGGTAATTCTCCTAATATTATGAAAGCAGTTAAAATTGCCAAAGAAAAAGGAATGATTGTGGTTGGATTAACAGGCAAAAAAGGTGGTGAATTATCAAAAGCTTGCGATATTGAAATAAAAGCACCATTCTCTGAATATTCCGACAGAGCACAAGAAATACACATTAAAGTTATCCACTCTTTAATCCATTATATCGAAGCACATTTTGTTTTATAAATTATGCTAGTTAAAACTTTTGGTAGTGCCGTTATTGGTGTTGATGCAATTACAATTACCGTTGAGGTAAATGTAGATAGAGGTATGAAGTTTTTTATGGTAGGCTTGCCCGATAATGCCGTAAAAGAAAGTCAACAAAGAATAGAAGCGGCACTTAAGAATGTGGGTTACAAAATGCCTGGCAAAAAAACTATTGTCAATATGGCTCCTGCCGATATTCGTAAAGAAGGCTCTGCTTACGATTTAACCATTGCTATTGGAATTTTAGCCGCTTCAGGGCAAATTAATGAAACAAGAATTGCCAATTATATGATTATGGGCGAACTTTCGTTAGATGGAAGCTTACAACCCATTAAAGGGGCATTACCCATTGCCATTCAAGCCCGTAAAGATGGTTTTAAAGGATTTATTTTGCCCAACGAGAATGCAAAAGAAGCTGCAATAGTTGATAATTTAGATGTTTTTGGTGTAAATAACATCAAAGAAGTGATTGATTTTTTTAATCAAGATATTGCGTTAAATTCAACAAAAATAAATACCCGAAAAGAATTTTACCAGAATCTTAATAACTTAGATTTTGATTTTGAAGATGTAAAAGGACAAGAAAACATTAAACGTGCTTTAGAAATTGCAGCAGCAGGCGGACACAATGTAATTTTAATAGGACCTCCTGGAGCCGGTAAAACAATGTTAGCCAAAAGATTACCAACCATTTTACCTCCTTTATCGCTAATGGAAGCATTAGAAACCACAAAAATTCATTCTGTGGGGGGAAAGCTATCTTCAGATACCTCGTTGATTAGTATTCGTCCTTTTCGTTCGCCACACCATACCATTAGTGATGTGGCACTTGTTGGTGGGGGTGGATTCCCTCAACCGGGAGAAATTTCTTTAGCCCATAACGGTGTTTTATTTTTAGATGAACTGCCCGAATTTAAAAGAACCGTTTTAGAAGTACTTCGTCAACCTTTAGAGGATAGAAAAATCTCTATTTCAAGGGCAAAATTTACGGTAGATTATCCAGCAAGTTTTATGTTGGTCGCTTCAATGAATCCTTGCCCTTGTGGCTACTATAATCACCCAGAAAAAGATTGCGTTTGCTCGCCAGGCGTTGTACAAAAATATTTAAGCAAAATTTCTGGTCCTTTGTTAGATAGAATTGATTTGCATGTAGAAGTAACACCTGTTTCGTTTAATGAATTAAGCAATAAAGAAGTTGGAGAATCGAGCAATGCTATTAGAGAAAGGGTAATCGCTGCTCGAAAAATTCAAGAAAACCGTTTTAAAAATAAAAAAGGAATTCATGCCAATGCTCAAATATCATCTAAAACACTAAAAGAAATTTGCGAAATAGACCAACAAGGACGCGATTTATTAAAAAGAGCAATGGATAAATTAGGCTTATCGGCTAGAGCTTACGACCGTATTTTAAAGGTTGCCCGAACCATTGCCGATTTAGAAGGAGCAGAAAATATTAAAAGCCAGCATTTAGCAGAGGCCATACAATACCGCAGCTTAGACCGAGAAGGTTGGGCTGGGTAAAAAAATGAATATCGAAGTAAAAATAAAAAATCTGTTAGGTTTTAAAAACCTAACAGATTTATAAATATTTTCAAGAACAACTATTCTTTTACAAACTTAAAGGTCTTTATACCATTGTTTATCTTAACAAAATAAATACCTTTACTAAAACCACTTACATTAATAGCAAATTTTGTGCTATTTACCTCAGTACTTAAAACAGTTTTGCCTAAAACGTCAACAATACTTACTGTTTTGTCTTCAATATCTGAGTTTAATAATCCTGTTATGTAAAGTATATTTTTTACAGGGTTTGGATATACATTAATCATTGTATTACTAACCTCATTAATACCAACCCCAATAATTGTAACGGATTGATAAATTGTATCAGAATTACACGAATTAGTGGCAATTAACATTACATTAAAAGTACCATTTGTTGCATAGGTGTGCGATGGATTTTGTAATGTTGAGGTGGTTGTAGCATCACCAAAATCCCAAACCCAAGAAGTTGAATTTGTAGAGGTATTGGTAAATGTAACCACATTACTTCCATTATTAAATGTAAAATTAGCTACGGTTGTTGGTAATACTGTAACAGCAATAGTGCTAGGAGAGCTACTTCCACAAACATTATCAGCAGTTACACTAATATTGCCAGATACTCCGTTATTTGTTGTAGTAATACTATTTGTAGCACTAGAGCCAGTCCAAGCAGTAGGTAGTGTCCATGTATAAAACATTCCTGCAACATTGGTTACCGAATAATTGCTTGTAATATTCGGACAAATACTTGCATTGCCTGTAATTGCACTTGGCGTTGCTGGAGGGTTAACAGCAGTAATATGTGCGGTATCAATTTTAGTAGTTGGTCCATTGCCATCATCTACCGTTAAAGAAACTTGATAAGTTCCAGCGGCAGCATAAGTAACGGTTGGGTTTTGTAATGTTGAAGTGGAAGGTGTTCCTCCAGTGAAACTCCACAACCAAGATATTGGCGTTGCCCCAGTTGTTAAATCGTTAAATTGCACGATTGCTCCAACACAAACATTACTTGGCGAACCCTGAAAATCAGCAATTAAAGCACTTGATAGATTATTCCATTTCCACATACCATCAACTGTTGCAGAGGTATTAAACCAACCACTCCAACCAACAGAAGGATTAATAAATTCTACATACAAATGTTGTAAATTGTCAATAATATTCCAAGTAACACCACCATCAGTACTATAAGAAGAACCTGAAGCACCTGTTGCAGCACTTGTGCTAAATGCAGTAGTTGTGCCTTCTATATAACAAAGATTACCCGGAAATACAGTTCCCGTTGTTGTTAGTTGAGTCCAAGTAGCACCACCATCAGTTGTTTTATAGACATTCGCATTATTATCAATAAGCAAACCGTTGTTAATATCTGTAAACGAGATACTTCCGCTTACTGTTGCTGAACCAAAATCGGCAATTGGCGATTGAGCAACAGACCATGTTAAGCCCTTATCGGTAGAATGGTAAATTCTACCTTTATTGGTGGTAAACCAAACGCTGTTACCTACAGCTTCTATTTGGCGTGTATAACCCCATTCTCCTGCTAAAGGATTTGGAATATTACCTGCTGGAACTGGTGTCCAAGTTGTTCCGCCATTTGTAGTTGTATATAATTCAAAATCTCCATTAATTGGGTCGCCTTGACAAAAACCGTTGTTAGCGTCCCAAAAATGTAGCACATTGGTAAATGAATTGGCATTATTATAAGTTGCTGTATTTTGTCTTGTCCAAGTTGTACCACCATTGGTTGTTTTCCATATGCCTCCTGTTTGACCTGCTGCATTAGGATAAGCAGCTAACCATGCAGTATTAGCATCTATGGCATCAATCATAGAAATCCCTAAAGCTGTGTTACCAATATTAATTGTTGTTGGACTCCAAGTTAAACCTCCATCGGTAGTTTTTGTAAATTCTTGTACATTAGCAGCAGCAGCAGTCCCATCATAAGCGGTAGCCCAAACGGTATTTTGGTCAACAATATCAATCCAATTAATTCCTCTCGAAGCGGTTGTAAATGCAGAGTTTTCTTTTATCCATTGTCCGTAAGGTTGAATACTAACATTAATGTAGCCAGTTCTTGTTTTGGTTTGTGAACTTTGGCTATTGGTTACCGTTAAAGAAACATCATAAACACCTGCTGTATTGTAGGTTATGGCTGGTGGATTTTGACCAGTAAATGTAGCAGGAGTTCCACCAGGGAAAGACCATTGCCAAGAGGTAATAGGATTTCCGCCACCAGCAGAATTATCTAAAAAAGTAACCGTTTGTGTTTCAAAAATTGATGTTGGTGTCCCTGTAAAGCTAGGTATTGGATCTCCTGTTAAGGTAGCTTGTACACATTGTAATGCTGCATAAGCATCAATTCTTGGGCCTATACTTTGGTTAATGGTTACCCCTGTAGAAATTAAACAGTTTTCAATTTGTGTGGGAGTTAAGGTTGGGTTTACACTTAACATTAAGCCAACAAGTCCAGCAGCAAAAGGTGTTGCCATAGAAGTTCCACTCATTAAACCATAACTATTGCCAGATGTACTATAAACGGTACTCATTAAACCACCATTGGTAAATCCACCAGGAGAAGCAATATCAACATAAGGTGTTGTTCCATTATAATTAGAAAAACTAGAACGCGAGTCATTTCCATCAACAGATCCAACGCAAATCACGTTGGTGTAAGCACCAGGATATTCTAGCGTTGTTACACTACTATTTCCTGCTGCAGCCAAAAAAACTACTTCTGGGTAAGCATTTATTAATGTTTGAAATGCAGCACTTGATGTTGGTCCGCCAAAAGACATACTTACTACGTTTGCTCCATTTTGACATGCCCATTGCACACCACTATAACCATACCAAATACTTCCTGAATTTGGAGCAGTACTTGGTGTGGCTTTTACACCAATCAGCTCAACGTTTGCCCCCAAAGAAGCTATTCCTATACCATTATTAATATCGGCAGTGGCTAAGCCTGCTGTGTGCGTACCGTGCGACCATCCTTGATCTGTATTGTAATCTTGAGGAGGAGTTGCATCTGCATCATTATCAGCCACATCGTATTGTTTGTAAGTAGTAATATCATTGTGATTTGCAAATACAGCATTATCTACAATTGCTACTTTTACAGTATTGCTTCCCTGACTAATATTCCATGCTTGACTTGAATTTACTAAGTTATTATACCAGCCTGTAGAACCAGAATAGTAAGGGTCGTTAGGCGTGAAACTAATGTAATAAATTGGCTCTTTTTCGGCAAATTCTACAATTTCTAATTGTTTTAGCTTTTTAACTAAATCATCAATTTTACTATAATTGTTAAAATATATCCTAAAAATATTTTGTAATGTAGGCTTTCCTGTAAAATAACTTGGTCGCTCCAACTTAGTAGCACTATAATCTGCAAATAGGTTAGCTAATTGAGGATAATCAGAAATATTTACTTTTAAATTGTAATGATTTTCATCTGTTTGAACAATTTCTTTTGGCTGCACAATAGCATTATCTTTTAGTTTAAACATAATTCTTCCATCTAAAAAATTAGAATTATAGGTTTGAGTATAAGCAAAATGTAAAAGAAAGGTTGCTAAAAATAGTGTGATAAATTTTTTCATGATTGCGATATTTTAAATGTATTAAAAGATGAAATTAGAAATTTTATTTTATAAAAGTAGTTTTTTGCACACAAATAATTAAGTAATATTGGATTGTTAATCTAAAATTAATAAAATAGGTTGGGGTTAGAGAAAAGATTGAAATAAATTGACGCAGGTTTTACGTTTTGATTCTCTTTATATAAATATTGTCCCCCTTTATCGTTTAACATTGGAATATGTGCATGCTGTTCTTTGTTCCATTTTTTAGGCAAAAAAGGCATATCATGGAAAAATCTATTTTGTACAGCATTTCTAAATTTCTCAGCATCTATACCAATATTTGCTTGTGTATTTTGGTAGTAAGGCAAAACATATTGCATTTGTGCACTCAGCAAACCGTTTGAATATTGGGTGTATTTTCCGCCAATCGTATCTTTATAAAGGTGAGAAAAAGGATAATTTTCATCGATAATTTCGTTACCCATTTGCCCTGTAAAAAAAGTAGAATTTATGCCAAATTGCAACTTATCTTGTCGGTATTGCAATAAAAAAGCACCTGTTCTAAACCTATCTAAACGGGGGTGAGCAAATAAATCATTTTCGGCAATAAAATTAATTTTATTAAATTGAAAAGAGAAAATACCTACTTGCTGAGAAGTGCCAATAGCATTAAAAAAGTAGTTAAACGAATAGCCAAAACTATTTTTTAACCCTGTTTGATTGCTTACCGAAGTGTAAAAAAAGTTGGTATCGTTAGTATGTTTTCCATAGCCCAAAACTAGCCCTAAATTAACTACGCCCTCAACATACTGTTTTTTTGGTCCAAGATTTTTAAAATTAATATAAATGCTAGCTCCAGCATTAACTTGAGCAAAATCTTTTGCATAATAAGCCTTAATATTTAAGCCAATTCTATCAAATTTATTTCCTATGGCAATAACTACACCTCCGTTAATACCAAAATTCTGCATTTGTATTTGTTGTGCATTTGATGCGTAGCTACTAAAAACTACAATAATAAATAGGCATATAATTTTTAAATTCTTTAGCATTAAATTTTTAATTTATTCGGTAGCGATAACCAAAAGTAAATTCCGAGAAGTCTGCTTGACCAAAATTTGCTTTAATATGTGCACCAACAAAAAAGTTATGTTTTGGTAGTTTATTGGTATTAAATAAAAACAAATTTAATCCCATTCTGCTAGCAATAAACCGTTTAAAATTGGCTTTAAAACTTTCGTAAGATTTTAATGTATTAGCTACCTGAAAATCTTTATTATATTGTTTGTAGAATGGTTTATAAACATTTACGCCAAATTCTGCATCAATGCTAAAATGCCCCATTAATAATTCGCTACCCACAAAAAGAACAATGTTTGAAGCTGCCCATTTTGGCTGCTTAATATATGCGGCTAATTGCCTTTTGGTAATTTGATAATAATATTGCTCATAATAACGATAAGTAGCTCCAGCAATTAGTTTAAAATGCCTATTAATTGTTTTTCCTAAGGAAAGAGATGTTGAATAAACTTTTCTTTTTCCAGTGCCAACAGGACCATGTTCATCGCCATATTCATGAAATCCTAAACTTTGTCTTAAACTTAAGGAATACGATTTGGATTTATTTTTTTTAGCATGAAAACTTGTTGCCGCAATTATGCTATTTTTATGATAAAACTGTGCCGATAAACTTAACAAGCCAGCGTTTAACCCCAAATTTGGTAATTGAGTATGCCCATTAGAAGCATGAGAAAATCCAATCCCTGCTTTTAGATTAAAACCTGTTTTTGCCAACAAAGTTTTGTATAAAAATGCCTGAAAAGCCCAAGTATAAGGAGAACCTATGTCGTCATTTCTCGGATTTAAAATGGTATCGTAATAGGTGGTAAAATAAGAAGCCCCCATACCTAACTTTAAAAAATAAGGTTTTTTACTTTTGTTAAAAATTTTGTATGAAATAAATATAAGTCCACTAAATTGTTGTCCAAAAACTTTATTATTTCCAATATTCGAATAAAATAAGCTAATACCTGTTTGCGGAAAATTATAATATTTAGCCCACGTTGAGCTGGTATCGGTAAAAGCTCCCAAGTTTAACACCAAAGCTTGCTGAAGATGTGTGTTTGGAAATCTATCGATGTAATTTGGCACAACTCGTCCAACCATATATTCTGGGGCTATAAAAAAATTATTTTTATTTTGAGATAAACCAGTAAAATTGAAAATTAATCCAAACAAAAAAATTAATATATATTTTAAAGGTTTGATAGCTAAAAGTTAAGGTATTTTCACAATACAGTTTGTCAATGTTAAATAATTTTAATGGTAAAAATTACTTATTTATTTTTATTGCTGTTAGGTATCCCTAATTTCAATATAAAAGAAAATAGTATGGATTGTTTTTCAGTACTTTAATTGCTTTGCAGTAGTAATTTCTCCTTAATATGCTAGACATATTAGAATCTGTTGGGAGAGAGATTTCACCCATCTTTAATCCTCCATCAAAAGAGGAAATTAACTTTCGAAAACAATAATCACTTGATTATCAATAAAAAAGAAAAATATTTATATCGAAATCAGCTTGTAATATTTTAAAAAGTTGTGCTTTTTGTGATACACAACCTACACTCCCTTTCTGCTATTTTAAATTTGATGAATAGCTGCAAAAAACTTTAAATTAATAATACTGATAGACTATTTACTCTTTTTTTCTCCTGCATTATCCCATGCAGTGATGCCACCATTTAGATTATATACTTTTTTAAAGCCCATTTTTTCCATTTGTTTGGCTGCATTGCTACTTCTTCCTCCAGATTTACAATAAACATAAACAGGTTTGTTTTTATCTAATTTTTTTAATTGTTCTTGAAAAGTTTTATCGTAAAGATTAATTTTAATAGCTCCTTTAATAGTTCCAGATTCCCATTCTTGTGGGGTTCTCACATCAACTAATTGTCCTTTTTTAGTTGCTATTAGTTTTTTAAATGTTTTTACATCAACATTTTCAATTACATTGGCAGCTTGTTGTTGAACCATTTCGGTTTTACTAGAAGTTGTTTTATCTGCTTTAGCATTAGAATTATTACATCCAAAAGCAACAAAAGAAGTGCTTAATGCTAAAATAAAAATTGTTTTTTTCATGTGTTTTTATTTTAAGTTATTACAATTATTTTTTAAAATTAAGTTTATTTTTTTAATCTGTCGTTTGCAAAATCGCCAATTAGCCAACCTAAAAAAGCACCATAAAGCATGGTTCTGTACCAAACAGAGGTAATGGCACAAGTACCGCTGGCACAGCCAATAAAATTCCAATACAATAATCCAATTATAGCTCCAACAAAAGCGGTAATAAGTGAGATTTTCTTTTTTATTAACCAGTTTTTAGCTTTCATTTTTTGTTGTATTTATTTTACAATTTTTTGAAGTACAACTTGAACAACTAAAATTAAAAATGGCTTGAACAAGTAAAAACCCACCGAAGAAAAGCATAAAATTAGCTGATTGGCTTATGCCTCCATATAAAAGATAAGCTCCTATTACTAAACGCAAAATTCGCATCCAATGCCAATTATTTATAATTCTATTTATCATGAAAATTTATGCCAAGCACCTCCATTATAAGCTTCAATTCCTTTATTTTTTAGCATTGCCGTAGCTCTTCCACTTCGCATGCCAGATGCACAGCACAGCACAATAGGTTTATTTAATTTTTTTATTTTATCAATTTTACCACCTATTTTATCTAAAGGAATATTTTTTGAATTTTTAGGTTTCCCATTACTATATTCCTTAGGTGTTCTTACATCAATTAATATTGCTCCATTGGCAATTAATTCGTGATGATTTACTTTTGGACCTAATCCAAATATTTTTCTTAAAAAGCTCATTTTCTAGATTGTTTTGAGTTGTGAGTTGTGAGTTTTGAGTGATGAGTATTTCACAGAACTCATCCCCCATTCCACAAAATTAAATTTATATCATTCTCATGGCTACCATATTCCAACCACCTCCATTGTAAATATTATCCACCCCATTGGCTGCTAAAAATTGTACTGCTTGTCCGCTTCTGTTGCCCGAAGCACAGCACAAAACCAATGGTTTTTTCATGGCTTTAAAATCTTCCACCATTTGTGGCACTTGACCGAGTGGAATATTAATAGAACCCGCTACATTTCCACCTTGAAACTCGAAAGGTTCTCTAACATCAACTATTGTTGCTTCTTGTAAATTTACATTTTCGTAACTCATTTTTATTGTTTTTTGTTATTATATTTTTATACTGTTTGCTTGTCTATCATTATTATATCCTTCACTCATTATATCCTTCACTCATTGTTATAGCATTGTTGTAGGGCATAAATAAGCTGAAGTTTTGATGTTTTCGCATTGTTTAATGCCTGCAAAACCTTCATCTACATTAATTAAATTTTTATATCCTTTTGTTTTTAAAATAGAAATAGCAATTACCGACCGATATCCTCCAGCACAATGTACATAATATTTGTTATTTTTAATTACATTACTGTATTCGTGTATCATATTGTCTAAACAAACATTAATTACGTTATTATGTATGATGTGTTCGGCATAGTATTCTGATTTTTTTCTTACATCTAAAATATTAATATTGGGGTTATTTATTTCTTTTTCAAATTCGTGAGGTGTTATATTAGGGATAATATCTACTTCTTCGCCTGCATTTTCCCAAGCTTTAATGCCTCCTTTTAAATAACCTTTCACATTGTCATAACCCACTCTTGATAAGCGAGTTATCGCTTCTTCTTCTCTTCCTTTGGGGGCTATTAATAAAATGGGGGTGTTTAAATCTTCGATTAATGTGCCTACCCAAGAAGCAAAATTTCCATCTAAGCCAATAAAAACAGCATTTTTAATAAAGCCATTTACAAAATTATGTTGGTGGCGGACATCTAAAATTAAAGCATTTAAAGATTTATATGTTGCTTTAAAATCATTAACCGTTAGGGCTTGGTTGGCATCTTTTAAAATTTTATCGTAGCTTTTATTAATATTTTTGTTCATGCCTACATTTTTCGGAAAATATTGAGGAGGTGTAACCAATCCTGTGGTAACTTCTTTAATAAATTCATTTTTGGTCATATCTGCCCTTAAAGCATAATTGGTTTCTTTTTGGTGCCCGAGCGTGTCATAAGTTTCTTTACTCATATTTTTGCCACAAGCAGAGCCTGCTCCATGTGCTGGATATACAATGGTATCGTTGGGTAAGTGCATTATTTTATTTCTTAAAGAATCGAACAAATGACCTGCTAAATCTTCTTGTGTTAAATCTGATTTTACGGCTAAATCTGGTCTTCCAACATCTCCTATAAATAAAGCATCGCCTGTAAAAATATAAGGAGAATTTTCTTTCTCATCTATTAATAAAAAGGAAGATGACTCCATGGTATGACCGGGTGTATGTAATAATTTAAGTTTAATAGCTCCTATTTTAAATTCTTCGGCATCTTTGCCTTCATGAAATTTAAAGTTAGTTTTAGCATTTGGACCAAAAACAATGGTTGCACCAGTTTTTTTAGCTAAATCAACATGTCCCGAAACAAAATCGGCATGAAAATGCGTTAAGAAAACATACTTAATTTTTGCTTTTCTACTGTTTGCTTTTTCAATATAAGGCGTAGTTTCTCGTAGTGGGTCAATAATTGCTGCTTCGCCATTCGACTCAATATAATAAGCCATTTCGGCTAAGCAATTAGTAAAAATTTGTTCTATGTACATCGTTATTAGTTTAAAATTATTTCTTTAATTAAAATGAAAGTCCCCATGGTTAACACAAAATAGCCAAACCCTTTTTTTAATTGATTTCCATCTATTTTTTTAGCCAACGAAGTTCCTATAAAAATTCCTATTACAGCTAAGGTTGTAAAAGGCAGCAACATTTTCCATGCAATAGGTATGGTGTTTAGGCTACCTAAAAAACCAAAAAAGGAATTTATAGCAATAATTGCCAATGAAGTTCCTACTGCTGTTTTCATGGTAAGATTTCCTAATTTTAGTAATGCAGGAATGATAATAAATCCGCCACCAGCACCGACTAAACCTGTTAAACTTCCTATGCCTAAACCTCCTAAAAAATTAAGCACATGATTTTTTTTGTTAAGCGGTATATTATTTAATTTTTTTCGTCCTTTTATCATTATAAGTGCTGCTCCTACCATTAAAATAGCAAATAAACTCATTATAAAAATTCGTTTTGTTAAGGTAAAATTGCCAATGGTGAGTAAATGATTAGGAATGGCAGGAACCAAAAATTTTCTGGTTAAAAAAATGGCTATAATGGTTGGTATTCCAAAAAAGAAAGCTGTTTTAAAATTAACTAATTTGTGTTTTGCTTTAATAATAACACCTATTAAACTAACTGTTCCAACCACAAAAAGAGAGTATGCTGGGGCAGTTTCGGCAGCTTCTACGCCTAGTAAATAAACCAAAATAGGAACGGTTAAAATAGAACCACCTCCGCCAATCAATCCTAAAGAAAGTCCTATTAAAATTGCAGCTATGTAACCTAAAATTTCCAATTTATTGTTGACATTTATCTATACAGGCTATAATTTGCGATAATCGTTGATGTTTTAATGAGTAATAACAGTTTTTTCCTGATCGTTCAGATAATAAAACACCTTTATTTTTTAAAATACTTAAATGATGCGAAGCAACCGCTTGTTCTACATGTAATGCTTCATGAATTTCGGTAACAGTTAATTTTTTTCCATTATCTAACATACCTACAATAGCTATTCTTAAAGGGTGAGCTATGGCTTTAAGCATTTCTGATGCGGCTTCTAATTTGTTTAATTCAATACTCATATATAAACATCTATATTAATAAATGCAAAGATACATATAATTTTCTATATATGTTTAAAAACATATTTTTATTAAAAAAAAGTAACTTTGTATATGAATCTTATAATTTTAAGAGTATTTATTTTCGTAACATTCTTTTCTATTTTTCGTGTAAGCTATGGTCAAGAGCTAGAAAACGATGCTTTAAGTAGTCTTTTTGAGGAGATGTGGCTGGCAAAAAGGAAAAATCCAGCTAAAGTTGATTCTATATTTTTTGTGGCTGAAGCTAATTTTAATTTAAAACATCAAATTAAATCTAAAATTTACTTACGTAATCATTACGCTCGTATAAAATTGTATCAAGGAAATGCTGTATTAGCTAGAAAATTAGTGGATTCTAATTTAGTTTTTTCTAAAAAAATGAACGACTCTATGCTAATTGCTTCATGTTATCGAGAAATAGGGGGAATCTACCAAACAAACCTAGCAATGGATTCAGGACTTTATTATTTGAGTTTAGCGATTAAAATGGCACAACCAAACAGCATCACTTTTTTAGATGCTTATCGGATAAAGTCTTTAATTTATATGCGACAAGGAAGGTATGAAAAGGCATTACAAATAACTACTTCAATCATCAATACAATTCCTAATAACACTAAAAATTTTGAATATTATACTTGTAAAGGAACTGCTCTTTTAAAAACTTGTATTGCGTATAGGGCTCTAAACCTTTATGAAGTATGTGAGACATGGTGTAAAAAATATATGCGATTTGGCAGTCTTCATCCTAAAAGTTATCATTTTGCACAAAGTCGATTTCAACTTGCCCAATTAAAGGCTACCCAAAAAGATTATCAAAGTGCTATAAAATATTATAAAAAAGCACTAACTGTTTCTAATCAGATTAATAATAATGGATTATCTGCTGATATTAGTTTGAAAATAGCAGAAAGTTGTTTAGAAATTTCAAAAAATAGTGCTGCAGCAGATTATTTTAAAAATGCTTTTTTACTGCTCGATAGTTCGAAGTGGGTAACCAGAGTTTATCAGCAAATAAAAGGAAGCTATTTGGTTGAAAACAAGCAATATAAAGAAGCTGAAAAATATTTATTACCATTCACTGATGATAATTATTATAAAACTCACCACCCAAATTTCAAAGCAAAAGTGGCAAAAGCTTTGGCTGAGATGTATGGCGGATTAAATAATTTTGAAAAATCAAACTATTACCTAAAACTGTATAATACAATAAATGATAGTATAAAAAGTAAACAAGCATATTATAAGATATCAAAATTGGAGCAAAAAAAGGTAGCATTTGATAACCAAAAAAAAGAGCCTTTTAATTTAAGCTTTGCTTTTATTATCAACGCATTTACCATTCTTAATTTATTTTTTTTAGCACTATTTTTGATTATAAAAAAGAATAATAGCCCTCCTAATTATGTGTTGGCTGCAATCATTTTTTTACCCATATTTAATTTTACCCATAACCTATTTATTCTCACCAACAATAATGAAATTATTCCTTTTTCTTTTGTAATTAGCAATACCGTAGGTATTGTAATTCCTCTATTAGTTTATAGATATACGTGTTATTTTGTTGGAAAGAAATTTTCTTTGTTTAGTATTATTCACATTTTAACTGGCTTATCTCTATTATATCTTTTTTATTTTGATGTAGATTTTCTTAAACTTTCGTCTTTAGAGCAAAATACTTTTTTTCAACAAATAGTGAAAGGCGATTTTCCTTTAAAATTTGTGGTTGGTAATGTTTGTTTTTTTGGCTTGACTGTTTTTTATACGATAATGAGTTTTAGACTTATTATAAATAATTATAAAACAGAGATGCAATTACAAACTAATTTAACGTTAAAAAATAGGTATATTTTAACATTAATAAGCTCTATTTTTCTATTAAACCTTATTGGCATTATTCTCTTTTCGTTTATCAACCCATCTATTGTAGAGCTTATTATATTGCCTATTTTAATGAATATTTTGTTTTTTATTATTCTTTTAACAGCACTTAGAAGTTCTTCTTTTTTCACAAGCAATCAATTCAACGAATTCACAAAAAGAAAAGATGAACAATTACAAATTAAAAAAGAAATAATATCTATTAACCCTATAAATATAGATTTTGAAAAAATAAGTCTAAAAATGGATAGATTAATAGCAAATGAAATTTACTTAAATCCGAAATTAAGTTTACAACAATTTAGCAATGAAATAGGAGAGCCAGCACATCATATTTCTATTGTATTAAAAAAGCATTATAAAATGAATTTTTTTGATTTTATTAATTCAAATAGAGTTAAGTATGCCATTAACTTTCTTGCTACCGAAAAAAGCAAAAATATGTCAATAGAAGGTGTTGGGTTATCCTCAGGATTTAACTCAAGAACATCTATGTATCGTGCATTTAAAAAATTTGCAGGAAAAACACCAAGCGATTTTGCAAGAACATAAAACACTGATAATCATCAGGTTGTTTATTTAATCTGTTTCAATTATCTACATGAAACAATACATAATTTATATTTAGCAGATATAAATCTATACTTGTGCTAAAGTAAATCATAATATATGAAATCAACCTTATTATTAATTACAACTATTTTAATTTCAACCGTTGGAATAGCTCAAGTTAATCAAACAGCATTAACCAAAGGTGCTGATGCACTAATTAAAAGTAAAACAACAAAAGAATATAGTTTTACATTTCCTGATAATATTACTGCTGAAATAGTAGAAAAAAAAGCACACGCCAATGAATTCTATTTTACCATTAACTATAATAAAGAAACGCATCTTGCTATTATTAAATTAACATCAAAAGTAAAACTTACAGAAGCAGGTTTGGTAATGATAAGGTATTTAATGTCCATAGGCATCAAAAATTTAAAAGTAGATGAAAAAACAATAGACTTAAAAACATTCAATAAAGAATATTTAAGAAAATAACAACTAAAAATTAATCCTTAAAAACACTAAAAATGATAAAAAGAGTAACAATTATTATTGTCCTATTAACTCAATATTGCATTGGGTTTAGTCAAACACCCGTTTATTTTAATATTGTATCTCACAATGAAATATCAGACCCTTTAAATTATAGGGATAGTGCCACTGATTTTAACACCATTAAACCGCTTGTTAAAGAATTATGCGACACTATAATATCCAAACAAGCCAAATACAATATGCAAGTAGACGGAAATTTTATTAATGGCGTATTAACGTGGGATAATGGTGCAAGTAGTTCCAATGATATTTTGCAATGGGCTAATAATTCAGCTTACATTGATGTTGATGGACATAATCATTTCAATCCACTTCCCGACTACGCAGACATACCGAATCACACAAGTTTAAATAACCCCTACAAATATTCTGATTTGGCGAAATTATTAGATTCTTGCGGTGTAACATTAGCTCACAATATTTTAGGTGGAGTAACGTATGCTGATACAACCGTAGGGAGTGTTGTAATGAATGAAAACTGGACACAATATGCTACACCAACGCCCGGTTATACTTATACTAATTTTATATGGCAAGCTGATATTGTTTGGGGTACGGCATCTCCTAATCATGTAGCAGATTACACACGTTTTGGCGTATGGAAACCACAAGGAGGTTCATCTCCTACTCAATTTGGAACTCACGACCCAAATGCCACGATAACTCATGTTGGAGGTGGTTGTAAAGAAGATATTGGTTACAACATAAACCCTCAAACAGGGGCATTATTTCGCACAACAGATGAAGTTATCTCTAAAATTTTAAGCATTGTTGATGATATTCAAAATATACCTCCCACTTCTAATGATTTTTACACCATGAATATGTTGATTAATTTTAGAGATATTCCAAATATTCCAAACTTTGCCGATAGCATAGCTAAAATAATTGATGGTATTCAACTTTATGTAAATCAAGGGAAAATTGTTTGGGCTACTTTAGGAGAAAAATATGACTTGTGGTATGCAAGTCATACTAACCCGAATGATTATTTCAATGTAGATTGTGCTGATATTCCTGGTTTAGCAACAGGTATTGAAGATGTGGAGAAAAATGATGATTTTATTATTTATCCTAACCCAACCACAGGAATTTTTCAAATAAGTGGAAACATAAGTACGAATGCGAAAATAAGTGTTTTTAATCTGTTCGGAGAAAAAGTTTATGCCAATAACTTTGATAATGGATATTTTAATTTATCCCATCTTTCCAATGGAATTTATTTAATTGTGGTAGAGGATAATGATGGTATTATTTACAACCATAAACTAATTAAGAATTAAATGAAAATAATATTTACAGTAGTAGTTATTTTTTTCTACTCTCTTTTTTTAAAAGCACAAACATGGACAGAGCTTCAAAAAATAACTGCTACTGATAGGCAAGCATCAGATCATTATTCTAAAAGTGTAAGTATTAATGGAAATTACGCTGTTGTTGGCTCTCACAGGCAATCTTATGATGAAAATGGAGCAAACTATTTACAATATGCTGGAGCTGTTTATGTGTATGAAAATCAATTAGGAATTTGGACTGAAACCCAAAAATTAGTTGCTTCTGATAGAAATGCTCAAGATGATTTCGGAACAGCTGTTTCTATTTCAGGAAATACAATGCTTGTAGGGTCATATAAAAGAGATGAAACTATAAATAGTACTTATTTGTATCAATGTGGTGCGGTATATGTCTTTACTAAAAACCTTTCTGGAAACTGGATAGAAACTCAAAAACTGCTAGCTTCAGATTTAGATTCATTGAACTACTTTGGTAAATCGGTTGATGTTGATGGCAACTATGCAATTATTGGAGCTGCTTTTAAAAATGAAATAAATACTACTCTAGATACTGTTATTCAGGCAGGGGCAGTATATATTTTTGAAAAAAATCTTTCGGGTAATTGGGTAGAGGTTCAAAAATTAACCGCTCCTGATAAACAAGATTTTGATGTATTTGGTTGGGATGTTTCAATAAGTGGTGATTATGCAGTTGTTGGTGCATATCAACAAGATACAGACACCTTGGGATTAAATATTAAAACAAATGCTGGTGCTGTTTATGTCTTTAAAAGAAATAGTAGCGGGGTATGGATTTATGAGCAAAAAATAATTGCTTCAGACAGAACTCCTAACGATTTATTTGGTTATGCCTTGGCTATCTCAAATGATAAAATGGTGGTTGGCGCCTATCAAAATGACAAAGATGGTAATAATACCAATCAATTAAGTAATGCTGGTGCCGCTTATATTTATGAGAGAAATGCAAATGGTGTTTGGATAGAATCAAGTAAATTAGTTGCATCTGACAGAAATACAGAGGATTGGTTTGGGTACGATGTGGGTATAAAAGAAAATAATATAATTGTTGGAGCAAGGCAACAAGATTTTGATAATAATAGCACTACAATGATTTCAAATGCTGGGGCAGCTTATATTTTTTCTAAAACCAATAATACATGGCAGCAAATTCAAAAAGTTACCCCCTTAGATCGAACCCAAGAAGATTGGTTTGGGTTTTCGGTTGACATAGATACAACCCTTTTTATAGCAGGAGCTTTTTCTGATACCCAAGATGCAAATGGGCAGAACCTTCTTACTGATGCTGGTTCTGCCTACATTTTTGAAAACAGTATGATTACTACTGTTAATCAAATAGTTAATTCATCAATAACTATTTTTCCTAATCCAGTATTTGATGAATTAGAGCTAAAATTAAAAAATAGTACAATTGATTTAGTTGAATTATACGATATTAATGGAAGATTGATAAAAAAAATTATTCCTTATAATTCTAAAATTAGAATAGATTTTCAAGGCTTAGCTTCTGGGTTATTTTTAATAAAGGTTATTTCAGGTAAAGAGGTTTTTCAGAAGAAAATTGTAAAGTATTAAAATGAAATTGATTGAGAATAAAGACTATGTATTGTGTTACAATGCTAAGTTAGGAATTAATCAAACTATTTTTATAGGAACAAAACAATACTTAATTACAATTCCAAAAATTAAAAAAGAAGGTGTTGGGTTTATGGATAAAAAAACAGTTTACTTTATTGGTGAGAAAACAATTGTTGAGGTAGTCAAACAATTACTAATTGAAGAAAATTTAACAAAAACAGGTTTAATTGAGCGAATAAAAGTATGGGATATTCCTCAAACACAAATCATTGAAATTTCAAGCTTATTTAAGTACAAAATTTCAAACAAATGGTATGATAAAAGCATTGTTATTAAAAAAATTGGAAAAAAAGGACATACTCCGCTTTGTCATAGTTTGGGTAAAGCAGCTAAAAATATTGAACAATTTTATAACAATTAAAGATTCCCACTTTTATTTGTATTTTAATATAAGTATTATTGGCTAACTTTATCACCCAATAAACAATTATGGAGAAGATAAAAAAGTTCATCTTTCATTACCTAAATCTAGCACTATTACTTTTTCCAACCGAGAAAGGGTTGGGGTTTAAGAAGATTAATGTTATTTCAAACCCTCCAACACCATTACTTGCTGTTGTTAAGCTAGAAACATTTGCATCATAACTAAACATAAGTTGCCAATTGGCTATTTCATAACCTACTGATGGAATAAAAGCATCACCTATTCGAGTATGAATACCTATCAATAAAGCTGTTTGATTTAATAAGCCCGTATATTTTGAATCATGACCAAACGTATAACGAATAAGAGTACCTATAAGCAGCTCTTGGGATGGTCCTTGTTTTTGATATACAAAACTAGGTTTAAAAGAATAATTTGTGTTTTTAATACTCAAATTGCTTTCTCCATGAAGTAAGTATTTACTATATAGTGCATCTGTAGTATTTCCATAATTTAGTTTTTGCTGAGAAAGGTGTTGATAAGCTACTCCTAATTTTATAGAAAAAACATCATTAGCAACAATTGTTTTGTTGGATTTAGAATAAATCCAAGCTATTCCTGTGTTAATATCAGCTGCCCCAAACCCTTGATTATAATTACTTGTTTCTTGTGATGACAAGCCGGAATTATAGCCTGTTCCATCGTATTGACTATCCCAAACTAAATCTGCATTATTAATACTTCGCTGTTCAAATCCTCCTTGAGCACCTATAGTTAAAAATTGATTTTGATTCAGAGCTATAATCCCACTAAGAGAAAGTAATACATTTGTAAAACCAAACTTTGCATCTCCTGCTACATCTCTATTAATTGCTAATCCCGTTCCTAAAGAAAAACCTCCTCGATTTTTCTCCATTATACGAGTGTCAAATGATGCTCCGTAAGTAGTATATGGAGTTGCAACAGTTGAATATTGATTACGATAAATAATCATGGCTCTTTGATCCTCTCCAAAAACACCTGTTAGTGCTGGATTTACAATTAATGGCGTATTATAAAATTGAGAATAATGGATATCTTGTGCATAAGTAGTTAATGTAAAACCACCGATTAGGGCTATAATTAAAATTCTTTTCATGGTTAATGTTTTTTTATTTTACCAAAGTAATGTTGCCTTGTTTTTCTATTTTTTCACCATCCAACATGTTTGCTGTTAG
>CAZVEW010000024.1:0-20725 GCA_964625955.1 uncultured Vicingus sp.
CCTCCATAACAGATACCATTAGAGGAGTAAAAGGAAATGATATTAGTGATATATCTTCGCTATCAACTAATTTAACCTCTATACCAAGCTATTCGTGTAAAAGAGCAAGTATAACAGCAACATTGGTTGGAGAAGATGCTAATAAAGAGGTCGTAGCAGGCAATGGAGTAACCAAAATTATTTCTTCGGCTTGGGATGGAGGAAGTCATTCAGTAGAGAGTGTAAGTAATAATGGTTATGCTTATGTCATTGCAACCGAAACCACTACCACTAGGGCTTTTGGTTTAAGTACCACCAATACAAGTCTTTCCTATACAACAATAGATTACGCTTTTTACATGTCAGCAGGTGGTGGATTAACCATTTATCAAAATGGCTCATACATGGGGGCTTATGGAAGCTATGCTACGGGAGATACCTTAAAAATTGCAGTAGAGAATAATGTCGTAAAATATTACAGAAACAGTACTTTTTTGTATTCAAGTTATGTTGCTCCAACTTTACCAATGATAGTAGATATTGCCTTATCTTCAATTAATGGCACCATCAAAGATGTAAACATTGTTAATGTTACCAATGGACAGTTTGGAAGTACAGTAACAAATGTTGGCACAACACCAACTTACCAATGGACATACAATGGAACAAATGTAAGTACAGCAACAACCTATACCAATACAGCAATTACCGCCTCAGATGTGATTAGCTGCACAGTAACACCAACAAGTTTCTTTGGATGTACAGCCTCCATAACAGATACCATTAGAGGAGTAAAAGGAAATGATATTAGTGATATATCAAGCATCAAAATATCTCCAGACCCTACATCTACAGACTGCGATTTAGGTCTTATCTCTATTCCTGTAACTTGGACTGATTTTGATGCTAATATTGTGGCAGTATCATCAAATAATCTAACAAAAATAGGTGCTTCTGGATGGAATGGAGGTGCTGCTTCTAATGAATTTGTTCATGATGGTGAGTATGCTGAAATGATCGCTTCTTTAACAAATAAAGACCGTATGTTTGGGTTGAGTACAACAAATGTTAATGCCTCTTTTTCATCTATACAATATGCCATATACTTAACCAGTGCTAGTACATTATCAATTTATGAATCAGGAAGTTATAGGGGTATTTTTGGTGGGTATGCAATTAATGATAAAATAAAAATTGCTGTTGAGAGTGGAATAGTTAAGTACTATAAAAATGGCACATTACTATATACAAGTACTGTAATTCCTACACTACCTCTATTAGTTGATGTATCAATCAATAACCAAAATGGAACACTAAATAATGTCATTATTGCAAGCCATTATACAGATGATTTTATTGCAACAGTTTCTAACTCTGGAACAACACCAACCTATCAATGGAATTTAAATGGCAGTAATGTAGGAACAAATAACACCACTTATACTAATTCTTCTTTAGTGATAAATGACAACTTATATTGTAGCCTCACGACTAACTGGTTTGGCTGTGCTGCCTTGCCATCAGAACCCGGAACAATAGTGAGTATATTAACGACTACTGCTTCTGTTTGGTCTGGAGCCATTTCAACTGTATGGAACAATACATCTAATTGGTCTGCTGGTGTTCCTGGTTCAAGAACAACAGCAACTATTCCTTCAGGATTGAGTAACTACCCTATTATTTCTTCAACAGCAGAAGCCTATGATGTAACTATTTCGCTTGGAGCTACCTTAACCATTAATGCTAGTAACAACTTAAAAGTATATCACGGATGGGATAATCAAGGTAGTTTTATTGCAAATACATCTAAGGTGAGTTTTTGCGAATGTTTCTCTGTAGGAAGTGTTTCATCAACAACAACAGAAACTTTTAATGATGTACAGATAATTAACTCTTTTGGTGTTAATGTCATTTCATCAAAGCACAAAGTTAATGGAGTATTTGATTTTACACATGGCATTGTAACAAGTGGTGCAACTAATTATTTTGAAATTGAAAGTAGTGGCTCTGCTGTCAACCCATCAGATAGTAGTTTTAACTGGGGACCAATAGCTAAAGTGGGTAATACTGCTTTTACTTTTCCTGTTGGAGATAAAGACAGTCTCCGCTATCGACCTATTATAATGTCTGCTCCAGCTCTTACTACAGACATATTTACTGCTTCTTATTTTAATAAATCGGCTAATACTATTCCTTACAATACTGGTATTAAGGATATTACTCTTGACCATGTAGGAGGAACAGAATATTGGATACTAAATCGTACTGTTGGTACATCAAATGTAAATGTTACACTTACGTGGAATATTAATAGTGGCGGTGTTACTTTACTTTCTGATTTAAGAGTTGCAAGATGGGATGGGACAATGTGGCGTGATCATGGTAATGGAGGAACAACAGGGACTACCACAGCAGGAACAGTAATAACATCAGCACCAGTTACTGCTTTTAGTCCTTTTACACTAGCAAGTGTTACCATAAATAATCCGTTACCTATTACGCTTAATTATTTTAAAAGCGATTGTGACAACAGTAAAACTAGCTTAGTATGGCAGACAGTAAGTGAAATAAACAATGATTATTTTGTTGTAGAAAAAAGTTTTGATGGGACTAACTTTTCCCCAATAGGCTTTATAAAAGGAGCTGGAAATTCAGATATTATACAAAATTATTCTTACACGGACGAGGAGAGTACCTTCTTTACTACGTATTACCAACTTAAACAGGTAGATTTTAATGGTTCATCCTCTAAGTCAATGATTATTAAAGGACAGAAATGTAATGATGTTACTACTAATTTTTCCTATTTTCCTAACCCTACAAATGACCTTGTAAATGTGAATCTATCGTGGTTGTATGATAATGATGAGGCTAATTTAAAAGTGTTTAACGACCTTGGAAAAGTAATAATTAATAAGGATATAACATTACTTAAAGGAAACAATCGCTTTACCTATGACTTAGGAAAATTCTCACCGGGAATATATGCTATGCAAATTATTGTAAATGACTCAAAATTCTCAGGTTTAATTTTAGTCAAATAATAAATTATAAAATTATAGTGCTATGAAAAAGATATTCATTATAACCTTGTTGCTATTTAGTTTTTATACAAATACCTATTTTGCTCAAACAAATACCTATTCATTAAATTGGTCAACTTATTTTGGAGGCTCTTATCACGAATATCCAAAAACGGTGTTAAAAGATGCAAATGGTAATAAGTATATTTATGGCCATTCTTCAAGTTCTGATTTGACTACAGTACAGCAAAGCGGTGCTTTTTTTCAAGGATCTTATGCGGGAGGAAATCTTGATTTATATCTTTCTAAATTTGATAAAAATGATTCATTACTCTACAACACCTATATTGGAGGCTCAATGGACGACTATGCTGGAGGAATGGTAATGGATAGTGTTGGCAACATCTATCTTTGTGGATATACCAATTCTACCGATTTTCCTTTGATAAATAATGGTGTTACAGGTTCTTATTATAAATCGACTATTGGTAGTGGTGGTTCTTTTTCTATCGGAAACGATGTTTTCTTAATTAAGTTAGATAGCAATTTACAAATGGTTCATTCTACTTATTTTGGAGGGGGAGAAACAGATTTGCTCCCTCAAATATTTTTAACAAAATCGGGTAATATTATTTTATCTGGTGTAACTGCTTCAACAGATTTTCCTATTGTTAATACAGCACAAGAGTATAGTCAATCTTTTAATGGAGGAGGGACAAGAGACATTTTTATCGCAAAATTTAATACTGATTTTAAAATGACTTTTTCCACCTATTATGGTGGTGGAAATGAAGATTTAATTAATGGCATTGCTGAAATAGGAAATAATTATGTCATTGTTGGTAGTACTTATTCAAGCGATTTACCCATGAGTAATGTACTAAACCTTATTACCGATACAACTTTTGGAGGCAATACAGATGCGTTTATTGCTATGTTTAACAATTCTAATCAGTTAGTATATTCTTCTTATGAAGGAGATAGCGGAAGTGACGAGTACAAAGGAGTAGTAGATAATAATGGAAAGATAACCTTTTATGGAAATACCAATTCTGCTAATTTTCCAACAACTATAAATGCTTCTTACAATTTTAATAATACAATATCTCCTACAGCTAAAGTTGGATTCATTTCAGAAAAAGACACCAACTTTTTAACAACTTGGACATCTTTTATTGCCGATGATGTACTAAAAATCAATAAATTTAATAATAGTTTATATGTAAATGCCGTAACCTTCTCTCCCTCATTATCCTACATCAACTTCCCTACTAATGTTAATTATGTAAATCCTACTTCTGCGGGTGTTCAAGATATTGTGATTATGCAATTTGATTCTGTCAAAACCGTTGAATGGGGAACTTTTTTTGGAGGAAGTAATAGTGATTCATTTGGAGATTCATTTGTTGATTCTACTGAATATATTGTTATTGGATCTACACTTTCGTTAGACATGGACACTGCTACACCCTCAGTAAGTGCTTACTATCAAAATCATTTATTCAATAATAACCCCTCTTTTTTTGATGCTTTTTATTCTTCTTTTAGTAAAAAAAGTATAACTACTGTTACCGAAAATACAAAAAATGGACTTATCAGTGTTTATCCTAATCCTACAAAAGGGATTATTACACTAAGGCTTCAAACAGCTTCTGTCTTTTTGCTATATGATATAATGGGACGGAAAATAATAACAGGAAGATTACAAAAGGGAGCAAACAAAATAAATCTATTCAACAAACCAAAAGGACTTTACATTCTCGAAATAACTAATCCTTTCACTCAAGAGAGAATAACTTACAGGATAGCTAAGGAATAGTTGGGTTTTTTAATAGTTCTATTATTCACATGCCAATATGAGCAATATAAAATTATTTCACTAAAGTTACCCTGCCAACATAGTCATTCCATTCTCCAAAAATATTTTCGGCTTTTATTTTATAAACATAGGTGTCGGTAACTGCTAGTTTTCCTTTGTAAGTCCCATCCCATTTAGACTCTAATTGGTATCCTTCAAAAACTAAATTTCCCCATCTGTCAAAAATCAAAGTCTGTATTTGCTTTATCCCGAACCCTTTGGCGTAAAAGAAATCGTTTAAATTATCTCCATTTGGCGAAAAAGTATTGGGTATAAATATTGCATACACAGGGTCTATTTTTACCAATTGTTGTGTAGTATCTTTACAACCATAAGAATTATCTATGTATAAAGTCACTAAATAACTACCTGAATCAGGATAAACATGTATTGGGTTTTGATTGATGGATGTTTCTCCATCGCCTAAATTCCAATACCACAAACTTCCTATTATCGATTGATCAACAAAAGTGATTTCTCTATCATAAATATCTGTTTGTATAGGCGAAAAAGAAAAGCTAGCGATTGGTTTAGGATAAATAGTTAGCATATCAATTATCGAATCTGTTGTAGGACAGCTTCCGTGTGCAGGGTCTGATGTTACCGTTAAGGTTACCGTATGAGATATTGGTGTTGTGTTAGAAAGATTATCAAACCTTACCCCTTGTGGACTTTGGTCAGAAGAAGTTGCTCCATCGCCAAAATCCCAGTTCCATGCGTATAAATTGCCTGGGGCATTAATGCTTGTATTATCTTGAAAATTTACAATTAAAGGGGTACACCCATATAAGCTATCTGCAGTAAAGCTTATTACAGGGTTTGGATAAACAGTTATGGATTTACTTACAGAATCTACACAACCATAATTAGTGGTAACAATTAATTGTCCTGTAAAAGAACTGCTGTCTGATAAATAAGTATGTATAGGAGCAGAAGAGGTATTTATTGGTGTTCCATCACCAAAATCCCATTGCCATCCAACATTACTACCCAAACTTACACCCGATAAATCGGTAAACTGTGTTGCAGTATTTAAACAAACATCCGTTGGCGAAAAATCGACAATAGGCAACGGCCATACATTAATTATTTTAGTGATGGTGTTACTACAATTATTATCTGTTGTAACTGTTAATTGTACGGTATATTGTCCATCTACCGCATATTGTTCTGATGGGTTTTGGGTACTTGAAGTATTTAAATTACCAAAGTTCCAAGCCCATTGGTTTATCGTGTTTATGGTATAGAGGTTCGATATTGTTGATACATCGGTAAAAGGTACGGCTGTTCCAAAACACTCGTCTGTAAATGTAAAACCTGCTACTGGCATTGGAAATATCGCTACAAATCCTGTGGTGGTATCAGCACACCCATCTGTTGTTCTTACTATTAACTGTGTGTTATAAACGCCCTCCGTGTTATATAATTCAGAAGTGTTTGGTTGGGTAGAAGAGTTGGCGTTACCAAAATCCCAATTCCATTGATTAATGGTTGCTCCATTGCCTGCGGATTGGTCGGTAAATGTTGCTGGTACATTTAAGCATACTGAGTCTGGTGTGTATACGGCTGTTGGTACGTCATAAATAGCGGTTGGTATAATAACGGTATTGATACAGCCACTATCAGAAGTAACGGTTAAAGTAATGTTATAAATCCCTGAGCTTGCATAGGTATATGTTGATGGGTTTTGTACTGTGCTTATCCCTATCCCATCTCCAAAATTCCACGCCCAACCTGTTATGGATCCTGTTATAATGTTTGAGGTATTTACTATTGTATTGGCATTGCCTAAACATTCGTTGGTTACAGTAAAACTCGCAACGGGTATCGGATCAACTACTACCTGCATCGTTGTAGAATCTACACAGCCTAAGGCGGTTGAAATATATAGCTCTGCAGTATAAGTGCCTGCCAATGGATAGCCATTTGTCGGATTTTGTAGGGTGTTATCTACTACTCCATCATTTTCAAAGTCCCAACTCCAATTGCTAATTGTTCCTCCATTGGGGTTAGATGAATCTGTAAATGTTGTGGCTGAACCAAAACATTCATTAGTAAATACAAATGATGCGGTTGGTTGTGGTGAAACGCTTATGTTTAATATCGTACTGTCTCTACATCCATTGCTATCTACTATTGTTAGTGCTACAGGGTAAGTGCCTGCTCCTGTCGGAAATACATAGCTAGGATTTTGGTTAACATTGTCTGTAACTGCATCGGCATTAAAATCCCAATTCCATGCTTGTAAGTTGATAGAGCCTATAGTTGAAAGGTCTGTAAAGTTTGTTCCATATCCAGCACAAGCAGTATCTGCTGTAAAATTAGCCACAGGGTTAGCAAAAACATTAACATTTGTAGAATAAGTATTGGTACAACCACTATCTGATGTAACGGTTAATGATGAATTATAAATTCCTGAGTTTGTATAGGTATAGGTTGGATTTTGTATCGTACTTGTGCCTAATCCATCACCAAAATCCCAACTCCAAGTTGTTATTGAGCCTGTTAAAATAGTTGATAAATCAGTAAATGTAGTTGTAAATCCTAAACATTCACCTGTTGCAGAAAAATTAGCAACTGGTACAGGGTTCACAATTACAGGGATAGTTGTGGAATCTAAACATCCTCCTGCGGCAGTTATTAATAATTTTACGGGATGATTACCTGGTGAAGAAAAAGTGAAATTTGGGTTCTGAGATGAATTATCTATTACGCCATCATTATTAAAATCCCAAGCCCATTGGCTAATTGTGCCTGACGGAATAGATAAATCGGTAAAAACTGATGGACTACCTTCACAAACGGGTGGAGCTATAAAATTTGCTGTCGGCCCGCCAAAGCTTACCGTTAAGGTATCTGTAGAAGAACAGCCTGACTGTGACTGAGCCGTTAAAGTAACAAGAAAAGAGCTTGGTGATAAAGGGTAAGTGTGTGTAGGGCTTTGCTGACTGCTATTTGGTGAGCCATCACCAAAATCCCAATTCCAAGAGGTTATGGGGTCGCTAGGAGAGGATGGCGTTGATGAATTATTGAAAACTACGGGTTCTCCAGGACAAATTAATCCAGTTCCAGTAGTAATTTGTGTTGCAAAGTTAGGATTAGGAGAAGGATTAACTGTAATTGTAAAACTTGAAGTGAAGCAAGTGTTTGATACGGTGATATTAGCTACTTGAGTACTAGTTACATTCGCTGGTGTAAAAGCAGGGATATTACCTGTACCACTTGCCCCCAAGCCAATGGAAGTGTTATCATTAGTCCAAGTATTGCCTGCAGGATAATTTAAAGGGCCTATGGTATTTCCTGCTCCTCCGCAAGAAGTAACATTAGAAACAACAGGTGGTGGTGGAATAATTATTGTTCCTGTAGATGCAGGATACATGCCACAAGCATCTTCTGTAAACACCGTATTTCCTGATAAGATAGTTACAGATATTGGAACGCCAACAGGCAAAGATGGAAAATCATAAGCCACCCAATCGTTATAAGTATTCGCTTGTGAACATGCTCCAAAAATCACAATAGGGTTGAAACACTGGGGTAAAGAACCTGCTGGAGTATTTTGAACACTTGCTCCAGGCGAACTCGAGATATTTGTAATAACCCCTCCAACATTAAGTTGTAAATCCATCGAAGTTGATGATGGGTTTTCTGTTCCATGCCAATGCTCTACCCAAATCCTTAAATCACCATTACAATTGGTACAATAACCCACCTGCACCGAATGTGCTCTTACATTGACGTTTAAACCAAGTAAGCCAAACAAAAAGAGTAGGTATAATGCGTGTAATTTCATGTTTTTCTTTACAACTTAGTTAGACGGAACAATATGTGTTGAGGTTGCTTTTAATAACAGAAAGACAATTAATTGAAAAAATTTATAAAACATAATTTCCGATAAAAAAGAAGTTTAAAACCATGAATGTAGTAATAATTTTAATTTCTAGAAAGAAAAATTAAGAATTTAATAAGAAAGCCCCACAAATGCGGGGCTTAATATTATAAGAAAAAGGTAACACAAAAACCGATTAAGGTTTCAATGCATGATGTAGACGTTTACTTATTGTATTTGGTTGCTTCTCAATTAAAAATTATTTTTTTATTAGGAATGCCTTTAAAGGGAGTGTTATCTTATTAAATGTAGCAAATTGAATAAAAATAAATAATTCATCATTTAAATAAGCATACATTCTGTCAACATCATAAGGAAATTGTTTTCCATTTTTATCTAACAAAGCTCTGTAGTTTGGCATGTGGTATGCGGTAATGGTATTTGTTTTTCCTTTTTTATCTTCTACAGTTATTGTAAAATAAGATTTTGAAGTCATTATCGAGTCTTTTTTTTCTTTTGAGGATTCTTGGTCAATCATTTCGTAGTACACTTTTTTATAATTGTCGATGTATCTTTTAACTGCCTTAGGGTTAAATTTTTTAAGCTCTTTATTTTGATAATCAAATAGACTAATTCTTTCTTCATCATTAATAATGGTAAAAGATTGTTTGGGTGTTTCGGGGTATGTTACTTCAATCTTTTTAATCTCTTTTGGTTGATATTTAAATACAACTGCATCTCTCCACTGTTGTGCATTTGTAAAAAACCTTGAATTTAAAAACCCTCTAAAGCCCGGTATGTGTGTTGCATAAGGAAGGGTAGATTTTACACCATCAGTTTCTAACAACATGTAAGTTCCTTGTTGATCCATTGTTGAATTGCCTACATAATATATTTTTGATGGAGAGCTTTTTCCTTGGTATATCTCAACCTTTGTTGAGCCTGTTGCAATATTTTTGACAACGGTATTAAAAGCTGATTTAGCCACAGGGTATCGCACAGCAATTCGTTTAAATGTTTTTAACAACAAGCTGATATTATCGGGTCGAGCGTTATATTTTCCATTTACTTTCCATGTTGTTGCTGTCCTAGTAAGAGTTATTTGTTGCCCTTTGGCATCAACCATAAAAATTTTATCAATGCTAGCGGTGTCTTCAATAGCGAAATCTGATTTAGCACCTTTTTCATCATTAATTGTATTCGATGTATTTGTAAAATAAAAGTAAGCTGCGATAATTATCAGTATTACAAGAGCTATATATATAAATTTATTTTTTTTCATTTTGTATATTTTTTCTTTCTGTCAAGGTAATGAGCAATGCCAAACAGTAAAATAAATCCAATAGGTAAAACGGTATTAATTAATTGCCATTTAAATTTATCTGATTTTACAACAGTTTTGTCCAATAATCTGATTTTTAGACTTTTCGACCTTACACTCATTAGTCCACTATCATCACATAAGTAATTAACTACATTGAGCATAAAATCGGCATTCCCATATTGTTGTTTGGTGTATTTATCAATTCCTAATGCCATATAATTATTATTTCTTCTATTTACCGCATTTTTGGCAATATCTCCATCGGCAATAACGACCATTTTATTAAAATTACTTTTCTCTTTAAAGTTTATTTCCTTGGCATTTTTTATTTTAGGCATTGAACGATTTTTGTACACAGATTCAAAGTTACCTTCTAATAAAACTGCAGCAAGTTTACTCCCTTTGTTAAATTGATTTTGATCTGGTTCATACCTCAACATACTTAAGCTAATACGTGTTGGGGAATTAGATATTTTAGTATATTTTGAAGATTTTAACAACGCTATCTTTTTTATCCCAGGTCTTGCAATAGTATCTATTGTGCTGGTAAATTCTCCTTTCACCATGTTTAGATTATTAACTATTGGATGATTATTGGCTGGCGTAAGCAAAGGAAAAAAGTACCAAGGTAATAAATCTATCTTGGGTTGGTTGCCAATCATGGCTGTACGTACAGGAATAGGTGCTGACTGAATATCTTGTATTAAATTAGTGTTTACACGAACGCCATAAGTAAATAATTGATCATCAAGGTTTAAATCTAAAGGAATAGCCATGGTTACATCTGATTTTCGTAAACTATCCATACTTGTAAAAACAGGGTCTATCATCCAAACTACTCTTCCTCCGTACATAATATATTGGTCGATAATAAATTTATCTTTTTCTGAAAATTTTTGTTGTGGCTTCGCAACAATTATTACATCATATTTTGTTTTAACATGATATTTTTTTGTGCTATCAATAATCGTTCGTTCTGTTAGGCTTTGTAACCTTCCGTTCAACTCTATTCTGTCAACACTATAGAATTCTGCTAAAGAAACCCCCAAAGAAGCTACTTGATACTTATCTAACTCTCCATCTCCATCAATAAAAGCAATTTTTGGTTTATTAATGGTGATAAGATTATGAATGGCATTGGCAATTTCATACTCTAAAGATTCTATCGAACCATTAATCATTGTTTCTTCTTGTGTTCCAATTTTACTTTTTAATAATTGAACTGGAATTTCTTTTCCTTTATAAGAGAAAATTGCCCCTGGCCAGATTAATTTATTCGAAAAGCTATCGGATGTTTTTTCAGACAAATCTGTTGGTCTTAAGCCCTGTTTGTAAAGTTGCTTATATATATCTTTAGTAATTTTTTCATCACCACTTTCGGCAGGGTTAATAAATTCATACTCTAAATTGCCTTTAGCATAAGCCCTAAACTCATCTAACATTTCTTTCGTTTCATCTCGCAAACGTTTATAATCTGCGGGGAAATCTCCTTCTAAATAAACCTTAACGAAAACAATATCATCTAAATTATTTGCTAAATCTTTACTAGTTTCAGAGAGTGTATATCTTTTTTCTGAGGTTAAATCAAAGCGGTGAAAAGCAAATGATCCAATGTAATTTACAAGGATAATTACCACTATCCCAAACAACAAAAATGTTAAGTCTTTTTTTCTATTAGCTACATTTTTTTTTACCATCTTCTACTTCCTATTATGGTTTTAGTTAATAATAAAAAAAGAAAAATTGTAGTTAAAAAATAAATTACATCTCGTGTATCAATAACGCCTCTGCTCATCGAAATATAGTGTTCGTTTATTCCTATTTTAAGAATAATATCATCTATTCCTGAGAAAAAAGGTAATGTACTAATGGATTGAAAACCAACGTAACAAAAGAAACACAGAAATAAGGCAACTATAAACGAAATAATTTGATTTTTAGTAATGGCACTTGCAAAAACACCTATGGCAACAAATATTCCTCCTAAAAATAAAAGCCCAAAGTAAGAGCCAACAGTTCCTCCAACATCAATATTCCCTATGGGATTTCCTAAATTATAAACAGAATAAAAATAAATCAAAGTAGGAATTAAGGAAAACAATACTAAAGAGAAACCAGCTAAGTATTTAGCAAATACAATTTGAAAATCTGTTAACGGTTTAGTAAGCAATAATTCTATTGTTCCTGTTCTGCTTTCTTCGGCAAATAAACGCATAGTAATTGCTGGCACTAAAAACATAAAAATCCAAGGAGCAATATAAAATAGACCTTCAATATTAGCGTATCCATTATCTAACACATTTGTAGTGTTAGGAAAAACCCACATTAACAAACCAAGCGTAGTTAAAAAAATTGCCATAACAAGATAGCCTATTAGTGAACCTAAAAAGCTTCTTATTTCTTTATTGATTAATGTTAGCATTCAAATTCCGGTTGAATGGTCAAAATTAACATTTTTTATAGGATGGAAAATATAAAAATTGTTAAATGAACATTTTGGGTTGATAAGCGGTTTAATTTACAATTTGTTTGATTTATAACATTTTTTTATATTCTTAAATTAATAGTTTTGTGTAATATTGCACTCTATATTAAAGAATGAATAATGTTAGTACTAAAATTTGGTGGAACATCAGTGGGTTCGGCAAGCAGCATAAAAAAAGTTGCCAACTTAATTAACAATCAAGAGAAAAAAGTGGTAGTGCTTTCTGCCATGTCGGGAACCACAAATAGCTTAGTAAAAATTGCCGATTATTTGTACAAGAAAAATAACGACAGTGCCAGCGAAGCAATTAGTGTGTTAGAAAAAAATTATTTTAAGGTAATTGAGGATTTATTCTTTACCTCAACATACAAAGAAAAAGGTAAAGAGCTTATTAAAGCTCATTTTACGCACATTAAATCTTTTGCACAAGATATGTTTACCTTGTTTGAAGAAAAAACTATTTTAGCTCAAGGAGAGTTAATTTCTACCGCTTTATTACATTATTATTTAACGGAACAAAACATTAGCTCTGTATTGATTCCTGCCTTAAATTTTATGCGAACCGATAAAGATGGAGAACCCGATTTGTTTTACATTAAAGAAAATATTAATCGAGAAATTAATCAAAACCCCAACAGTAACCTTTTTATTACACAAGGATTTATTTGCAGAAATGCTTTTGGAGAAATTGATAATTTAAAACGAGGTGGAAGCGATTATTCAGCTGCTTTAATTGGTGCAGCTTGTAATGCTAGTGAAATTCAAATTTGGACGGACATTGATGGCATGCACAATAACGACCCAAGATATGTAGCACATACCAAACCTTTAGCTAATTTATCTTTTGATGAAGCTGCTGAGTTAGCCTATTTTGGAGCAAAAATATTACACCCTGCAAGTGTACAGCCTTGTAAAATCGCTAATGTTTCTGTTCGATTAAAAAATACCATGCAGCCAAAAGCTGCTGGAACTTTAGTTAGTAGCAAAACAAATAACGAAGGAATTAAAGCCATTGCTGCAAAAGACAACATCACAACTATTAAAATTAAAAGTGGGCGAATGTTGTTGGCTCACGGTTTTATGCGTAAAGTGTTTGAAATTTTTGAAACTTATAAAACTTCTATCGATATGATTACCACCTCAGAAGTGGCAGTTTCTGTAACTATTGATGATACAAAACACATCAATAACATTGTTGCTGAACTCAAAAAATACGGAACGGTAAAAGTTGATAAAAACCTTTCTATTATTTGTGTGGTCGGCAATTTTATTGCTGAAAGTAAAGGATATGCTGTAAAAATTTTTAGGGCTTTACAACATATTCCTATAAGAATGATTTCTTACGGGGGAAGCAGCCACAATGTTTCGCTCTTGGTAAATACTGCCGATAAAAAAGAAGCCCTAAATGCTTTACATCAAAACTTGTTTAAAAATGCTTAGTACTAAAGAAATAACTCGTTTTGGTAACATTCCTACTCCTTTTTATTATTATAATTTAGCGTTATTAAAAGCTACGTTAGATGCTGTTACAACAAGCTCTTCGAAATACAATTATTCCATTTATTATGCTTTTAAAGCTAACACCAACACTAAAATTTTAGAACTCATTCAAACTTATGGCTTAGGTGCAGATTGTGTAAGTGGCAATGAAATTAAAAAAGCTATTGCATGTAATTACACATCAGAAAAAATTGTTTTTGCTGGCGTTGGAAAATCTGATGATGAAATAAATACAGCTTTAGACAACAACATTTTTTGTTTTAATTGTGAGTCGTTGCCAGAATTAGAAGTAATTAACGAACTGGCTGCTGCAAAAAACAAAATAGCATCAATTGCATTAAGAATTAACCCCAATGTAAACGCAAATACACACGCCTACATTACCACTGGTTTAGAAGAAAACAAGTTTGGAATTAACATTTGGGAATTAGAGGATGTTTTAATGGCTTTGGCGGATATGAATAATGTAAAATTTATTGGTTTGCATTTCCATATTGGTTCTCAAATAACAGATTTAACCACTTTTAAAGGGCTTTGTTTGCGGGTAAACGAAATACAAAATTGGTTTTACGAACATCAAATTATTGTTGACCACATTAATGTTGGCGGTGGTTTAGGAATAGATTACAAAAACCCACAGCAAAATGCTATTCCTAATTTTGAAGCCTTTTTTAAATTGTTTAATGATTTTATTGAACTCCGACCTCAACAACAATTACACTTTGAGCTAGGTCGTTCCATAGTTGGACAATGTGGCACCTTAATAAGTAAAGTGTTGTATGTAAAAAAAGGCGTTAATACCAATTTTGCCATTATTGATGCAGGTATGACAGAACTAATAAGACCTGCACTTTATCAAGCTGTTCATTCTATTGATAACTTAACAAGTACTTCAAAAAAAACAGCACGTTATGATGTGGTTGGTCCTATTTGCGAATCTTCCGATTGTTTTGGAAAAGCATTGATGTTACCTACCACCAAAAGAGGAGATATTATTGCCATCAACTCTTGTGGTGCTTATGGAGAAGTAATGGCATCGCAATACAACTTAAGAGATTTGGTAAAATCCTTTTATTAATTATTTAAGGGGGAAAAATATTGAAACGCTTTAATTCATTAATGCAATCATCTCTACATGTGGTATGTTATCTTCTAGATACATTTCTCCGATTGGAGAGAATCCATGTTTATTGTAAAAACTCAGTAAGTATTGCTGGGCAGATATTCTAATTTTTTGTTTACCGAATTGTTGTTCAACATAATTAAACAAGTTTTTCATCATTTCATCGGCAATGCCTTTTCCTCTGTATTCTTTTTTAACAGCAATTCTTCCAAAAGAAATATTTTTATAGGATACACCTTTTGGTAATATACGTGCAACAGCTATTAATTTTCCTTTCTTTGTTTTTCCGAAAAGATGATAAGAAAACCTATCTTTCTCATCTACTTCTTGATAAGGACAATTCTGCTCCACCACAAATATTTGAGTTCTCAAGAATAGAATTTCAAAATACTCTTCTGTAGTTAAATCTTTAAAATGTTTGGTTTGCCAAGTTATTTTCTCCATTCTAATAAATTATCCTTATTTGAAATCAATTTTTTATTATCCATTAACCACTGAATTACTTTTATAATTTTATCATCACGAACACCTGTTATTTTATTAATAACTTGGGTAATTGGTAATTTTTCGTTTTGAACTATTTTTTTTATCTGATTAGAAACTGACGAGAACTCTATATCGCTTAAATCGAGCTTATTACGTTCTAAACAAACATCGCAAACACCACATCTGTAAACGTTTTTTTCGCCAAAATAATTCAATAAAATTTCACTTCGACACTTATGGGTTGATGTAGCATAATAAATTACACTTTCCATTTTTTTTATGGCAATTTCTTTTCTATCGTGGTAGTGTTGTTTTGATATTCTTAAATCTTTTATAGCTAACCTTTCTGTTAAATAAGTTAATTGTGGTAAGTTGGTTTGCTCTAAATAGCTAATAATTTTTAGGTTATTTAAATATTTAAGTGCATTTATTATTTTTTCTTTACTTGTTTTTAATCGTTTAGCCAATTCAAATTCATCAATTTTTACGTAGTTATCGAACAAACTTGAGTAAGAGCGTAAAATAGTTTTTATAAATAAATCGAATTTGGTGTTTTTTATTTGAAATTCGTATAAATCTTCTTTATTTACTTCAATTTTTATGCGAGAAGGATTAAAATTTGATGTAGATAGAAAGATATAGGCCTCTTTTTCTAAAAATTTCAAACAATTAAAAACTGTAAAAACTTGTAAATTATATCTTTTACTAAAAGCTATAATATTAAAGTTATAACTTTCGTTTAAAGCTGCTCCTATTGGCAATTGATAGTAGTTAGCTAAAGCCTGATAAATATTTTTTATTTCTTCTATTGGTGGAAAACTATTAATAATTCGCTGTTCTAATTCTATTCTATCGGCTGTTTGAAAAAGCAATATAGCATAAGCTTTTTTCTCATCACGCCCTGCCCTGCCTGCTTCCTGAAAGTAGGCTTCTAAAGAATCTGGTAAATCGATATGAATTACACAGCGGACATCGGGTTTATCTATTCCCATACCAAAAGCATTGGTAGAAACAATTACTCGTGTGCGATTATAAATCCAATTTTGTTGTTTTAAACTTCTTTCTTCATTGCTTAAACCTGCATGGTAAAAATCGGCCGAAATGTTATTCTTTAATAAAAAACTAGCTATTTCTTTGGTTTTTTTTCTAGTTCTTACATAAACAATTGCTGTTCCTTTTATTTTAGCAAGAATTTTTAACAGCCGACCCGACTTATCTTCTTCATTAACAACAACATAAGCTATATTCTTTCTTTCAAAACTTTTTTGTAATACATTTTTGTCTTTAAAGTTAAGTTGTTTTTGTATGTCCATTACAACTTCTGGTGTAGCTGTTGCTGTAAGGGCTAAAAAAGGAATGTTGGGTTTTATTAATTTTAAATCAACAATATTTAGGTACGAAGGTCTAAAATCATATCCCCATTGCGAAATACAGTGCGATTCATCAATGGCAAATAAATTAACGTTCATTTTTTTTAGTCGTTCTTTAAATATCTCTGTTGTTATCCTTTCAGGAGATAAATACAAAAACTTAATATTTCCATAAACACAATTGTCTAAAGCAATATCAATTTCTCTTTTGGTCATTCCTGCATAAATAGCAATGGCCTTTATGTTTCGTTTTAGCAAATTATCCACCTGATCTTTCATTAAAGCAATTAAAGGAGAAACCACAATGCAAATACCTTCTTTAGCCATTGCTGGCACCTGAAAGCAAATAGATTTTCCACCGCCAGTTGGTAATAATGCCAAAGTATCTTTTCCTGCTAAAGCAGCATTAATAATATCCTCTTGTAAAGGTCTAAAATTACTATAACCCCAATATTTTAATAATATTTGATGGATATCCATAAGCTTTTAAAAATTCTAAGTTACACGTTTTTGATTAGAGATTGATAATTAGAGATTAAAAAAATCAGGAAATTCAAGTTTATCAACCTTTTACTTTCCATTTTAATTCATATTAAAATATCAAATACAAATTAGTTTTTATATTTTTACAATAATTCAAAAAAGAATGATGAACCAATTTGTTGCATTCATAAAATTAATTCGTTTACCCAACTTGTTAATTATTGCACTAACGCAATATGCAATTAGATATGGAATAATCAACACCATATTAACTCATTCGATATATTCTGGTATTGATTTAAAATTATTATTATCTAATTTAGATTTTTTCCTACTTTCATTATCTACTGTTTTAATTGCTGCGGCAGGTTACATTATTAATGATTATTTTGATGTTAAAATCGACAGGGTAAATCGTCCTGATAAAATTATTGTCGGCAAATACATTAAACGAAGGGTAGTAATGGGTGCACATATTGTACTTAACATCTTTGCCGTTATTATTGGTGCTTATTTGGCTTATAAAGTAGGTAGTTATAAGCTCGTTACCATTCAAATCCTTTCAACAGGTGCTTTGTGGTATTATTCCATTTCGTTTAAAAAACAAGTATTGTTGGGCAATATTATTGTAGCAGCCTTAGCTGCCCTTGTTCCCTTAGTTGCTGGCTTGTATGATGTGGTTCTATTTTTAAAAGATGCTGATAATATTGTAAATAATTTATTATTTCAAATTGATATTAATGTAACTTTTAATGAAGTAATGAGTGCTTATTACAGTATGATGCTCAGTTTAACAAAATGGATTTTAGGTTTTGCTTTGTTTGCATTTTTAAGCACAATGGTAAGAGAGATTATTAAAGATATTGAAGATTATGATGGTGATAAAAAATATTATTGCAGAACACTACCTGTTCAATATGGCAAAGATAAAGCAAAAATTGTAGCTCAAATTATAGCCATTGTAATGATAATTTTAATAAGCTATTATCAATTTGAACAATTTAAAACGAGTAATGAGCATGCGAAAGCTTTTATTACAATAATGTATCTTTTTTTTACTGTTCAGTTGCCGCTTATTTATGTCGTGTTTAAATTGCGAAACGCCACCGAAAAAATTGAATTTACGAGATTAAGTTTTTACATGAAAATAATAATGCTTTCGGGTGTTTTATATACAGTACTTTTTTGGTACTCAATAACTTATCTTTGATGCTAAAAAACAAAAACACGCAATTAATTCTTGCTTCTAAATCGCCACGAAGGCAACAATTATTAAAAGATTTAGGTTTTAATTTTGAAATAAGAACCAAGCTTGTTGAAGAAGCTTATCCAAAAGAATTAAAGAAAGAACAAATTGCTCTTTTTTTAAGCGAATTAAAAGCTGCTACCTTTTACAACGACCTAAAAAATAACGAAATAGTAATTACTGCCGACACCATTGTTTGTTTAGGCAATCAAATTTTAGGGAAACCTACGAATAGCGAAGAAGCTATTCTTATGTTAAATAAATTAGCCAACAAAAAGCACGAAGTAATTACCGCAGTAACTTTACGCTCAAAAAACAAAAAAAAATCTTTTTTTGCTACTACCGAAGTGTATTTTAAAGCCCTCAGTAAGCAAGAAATAACTTATTATATAAACACCTTTAAACCTTACGATAAAGCTGGTGCTTATGGCATTCAAGAATGGATTGGTTACATTGGTGTCGAAAAAATTATAGGCTCGTATTTTAATGTAATGGGATTGCCCGTAAAAAAATTGTATGAAGAATTGTTGAACTTTTAACGCGATAAAGATGACGAAACATTTACTTTTTGCCCTATTTTCTATTTTTATAACGCAAAGTATTTTTGCACAAAATTCAATAAATAAAAAAGGTTGGAAATTAACTTTTAATGATGAGTTTAATGCCAAAAAGGTAGATTATACCAAATGGCAAAATTATTATTATTGGGGTGGTAGGTTTAACAAAGGTGGCTTAACCTATTATGGAGAAAATCAATTTAATTTTACCGATTCTACCTTATTGATTACTGCCGAAAAAGAAGAAACAAAAAAGGGTTTGCCCTACACTTCGGGTATGTTAGATTGTAACAAGTATTTTAAACAAAAATATGGCTATTTTGAAATAAGAACTAAAATTCCAAAAGGAACTGGATTTTTACCTGCATTTTGGTTGGTATCTACAGAACAATGGCCTCCAGAAATAGACATTTTTGAGCTTTATTCTGCATTTCCAAATCATTTGAGTACCACCCAACATTGGCTAAATAAAAAGGGTCATCAAAAAATGCAACCTAAAGGTTATAAGATTGCCGATGCATCAAAAAACTTTCATATCTATGCTGTGGAATGGACACCAAAAAAGATTATTTGGTATTATGATAACAAAAAAATAAGAAGTTCGAGAAGAGGTGCTAAGTTTTTTAACTACAAAATGCACATTATTATTAATCTTCAAATAAGCACCATGAAAGGTATGAAGCCAAAGCATGCGATTTTTCCAAGCAACTTTGAAATAGATTATGTAAGGGTTTATAGAAGGAAATAATTAAGCATTAATAGCCACTACTTCTTTTACTTCTGGCAGCATATTTTTTAGTAAAGATTCTATACCTGCTTTTAAGGTCATTGTTGAAGAGGGACAACCACTACAAGAGCCTTTTAAAATAACTTTAACAATACCTTCGCTGTAAGAATGAAATACAATAGCTCCACCATCACTTTCTACTGCTGGGCGAATATATTCATCTAAGATTTCGATAATTTTTTTATCAAAATCGGTATAATTTTCGGTTGTTTCTGTATCGATTGAATTTTCTTCAATTGTTCTCTCAAGACTATCTTCCTTTAAAAATTCATCTTTAATAATAACTGCTCCTGCTGAGTTTAAGTATTCTTTCAAAAATTCTCGTAATTCTGTTACTACTTCATTCCATTCTACCGCATCGCTTTTGGTAATGGTAATAAAGTTTGCAGCTAAAAAAACACCATTAATAAAAGGAAAATTAAATAATCTTTCTGCTAAAGGAGAAGGACTACCTACTCGTTGATCCGCTAAAATTTCGAATGATTTATCGTTAGGCACCAGCCACCTATTGGATACAAATTTCATTGTATTCGGGTTAGGCGTCATTTCTGCATAAAAAGTATAAGGAGCTATTTTTGTATCCATTGGTTTTAATATTTCTTACAAAGTTACCGAAGTTAATTGATTTTGTGAACAAAAAAAGATACAGGAAAATACTTTTTCCATTATTTTTTA
>CAZVEW010000025.1:0-20725 GCA_964625955.1 uncultured Vicingus sp.
TCCTCTACGAGAGGTATAACCTGTTGCTGAAATGACTTTATTAAGGCGTTTAGTTCCCATTTTTTAGTCAAATATAGTAATCCTTTAAGTAAAGAAAAATTAGAGCAGGATTATTTAAGAATAAAAATATTTATTGCCTTGGCATATTTCATAATATTATTTACAACTTACTATAAAATTTACAAATAGCCGTAATGGGGCAATTTTCACACTTAGGTTTTCTTGCCACACAAATGTACCTGCCATGCAATATTAACCAATGATGTGCCAGCGGAATTACATCATCTGACAAATGTTTGGTAAGTTCTTTTTCTGATGCTAAAGGTGTTTTAGCATTGTTTGTTAAACCTATTCTATTGGCTACCCTAAAAACATGTGTATCAACAGCCATTGTAGGTTTATTATAAATTACACTCGCTATTACATTGGCCGTTTTTCTGCCAACACCAGGCATTTTTTGCAGCTCATCTATCTCTGACGGAACAACATTGTTAAAATTGTTAACCAACATACTTGCCATTTTAACCAAATATTTTGCCTTATTGTTCGGATAACTAATACTTCTAATGTACTCAAAAACCTCTTCAACATCAGCTTCAGCTAATAAAACTGCTTTAGGAAATCTTTTAAATAAATCTTTGGTAACCATATTTACTCGTTTATCGGTACACTGTGCCGAAAGAATTACTGCTACCAAAAGCTCGTAAGGATTACTATAATTTAACTCTGTAGAAGCCGTTGGCTGATGCTTACTAAAATAATTAATAAAATAAGTATATCGTTCTTTCTTTGTCATGCAACAAAAATACAGTTTTACGTAATTATTTAACTACTTTTATTTTTTTACAAATTTTAATTTTTGGAAATACTTTTAACCATACTTTATTTTTTACTTTTTTGTTTTATTATTTATAAAATAAAATTCTTTAACGATTCTATTATCCCAAAACATTGGTTTATTGTTGCTTTTGGCGTAAAACTAATATTTGGCATTTTATTAACCATGATTTACACCTATTACTACACCGACAGAAATACTGCCGATATTTACAAGTACTTTGACGATAGCAAAATAATGTTCGATGCCTTTTTTACCAATACAACAGATTTTTTTAAAATGCTTTTTGGTGTTGATAATAATACCAAATATTTTGATGCCAATTATTACAGGGTTATGACTTATTGGTACAGACCTTACAACAGTAACTTATTTAGCGACAGCCATGTAATTATTAGGTTTAACACCTTAATTCGATTTTTTTCTTTCGGATATTTTAACGTTCACAATGTATTTATCAATTTTATTTCACTATTAGGTTTTACCGCTTTGTATAAAACTTTTAGTAATTATATTTCATCAAAAAAACTATTATTTTACATTATTTTTGGTGTGCCTTCCGTTATTTTCTGGAGTTCTGGACTATTAAAAGAAGGTATTATATTTTTTGGCTTAGGATTTTTATGCTTGTATTCTTTTAAAATTGCTCAACAATTTAAATGGAAATATTTATTGGCAATAATCCCTTGTTTAATCATTATTACCTACACAAAATTTTATTTATTGGCAGTTTTATTTATTCCCTTTACAGGATATCTCATCAACAAAAAATTAAATTTAAAAAAAGTTATTTATGGTTACTTAATTGCCATGTCTTTTGTATTAATTTCTTCCTATATTTTGCCATTAATTAACAGCAATTACAGCGTTGTTGCACACCTTGTAGATAAACAACTTTCATTTACAAGATACATTGCTGTTGTAAAAACAAATAGTGGCTTTAAACTCCCACCACTATCCGATGCTTATTCTGTTTTAGCAAGCACGCCAAACGCCCTATTTACAACACTTTTACGACCTTTTGTGTGGGAAAGTAAATCAGCTTTTATTTTAGTTTACGCCATCGAAAATTTATTTATTTTAGCCTTTATTATGCTTTGTTTTATCTTCCGAAAAAAGCATACCTCCAATAAAAATATTTTTTGGTTTAACCTAATATTCTCCTTAATCCTTTTTATACTCATAGGACTAACAACCCCTGTATTTGGCTCTATTGTTAGGTATAAAATCCCTGGTTTGGTATTTTTATTAATCGCTTTTATTATGATGTTAGATGTTGATAAACTAAAAACTAAATTTAAATTTTTACAAAAAATACTATGATTCATTTTACTAAAATTTCTTTTATAATGATGATTTTAATTGGCTTAATAAGTTGTGAAGGAAATAAGCAAATTGACTTAATTGTACACAACGCAAAAATTTACACTATTAACGAAAATTTTGATATTGCCGAAGCAATGGCAATTAATAAAGGAAAAATTATTGCTATTGGAGCAGAAAATGAGATTTTAAATAAATACGAAGCAAAAATTAATGTCGATGCAAAAAAAAGACCAATTTACCCTGGTTTTATTGATGCTCATTGTCATTTTGTTGGCTATGCTTTAAACCTTACACAAGTTAATTTAGTGGGTACAAAATCGTTTAAAGAAGTTATTGAACGAGTTAAAAAATTTGCTAAAACAAACCATACAAAATGGATTATTGGCAGAGGTTGGGATCAAAATGATTGGGAAAGTAAAAAGTTTCCTACCAATAAAGAATTAAACAAATTATTTCCAAATCAACCTGTTTTTTTAACACGCATTGACGGACACGCTGCTTTGGCAAACAATATCGCCTTAAAGCTTGCCAACATTAATTACAAAACAAAAGTTGATGGCGGAATTATTACACTTAACACAAACAAAAAAAATCTAAACTTAAATAAGGAATTAAATAAAAACATTAACACACAACTAACTGGTTTACTTATAGATAACGCCATAGATTTAGTTAAAAAAGTTATTCCTCCACCAACAAAAAAAACACTAACAGCAGCACTTCTTTACGCTCAAAATAAATTATTTAAAGTAGGCTTAACTACTGTTGATGATGCTGGTTTAACCAAAGATACCATAGATTTAATTGATAAACTTCAACAAGAAAACAAGCTAAAATTAAAAATTTATGCCATGATTTCTGCCACACCAACCATGTTGAAATATTACTTAAAAAAAGGAATATATAAAACCGATAAATTAAGTGTTCGCTCTTTTAAATTTTATGCCGATGGTGCTTTAGGCTCTCGTGGTGCTTGCTTACTAAAACCTTATACAGATGTTAAAAACAAAAATTATTATGGATTATTGCTTCACCCTAAAAGTTTTTTCGAAAAATATGCTCCTTTAATTTATGCCAAAGGATTTCAGATGAATACCCATTGCATTGGTGATTCTGCCAACAGAATAATTTTAAATATTTATGCTAAAACCCTTAAAAAAACCAACGATAAAAGATGGCGAATTGAACACGCCCAAATAATTGATAGCAATGATTTTAAAAAATTCAAACAATTTAATATTATTCCATCGGTGCAACCCACCCACGCTACTTCCGATATGTATTGGGCAAAAAACAGATTAGGAAATAAAAGAATAAAAAATGCTTATGCTTATAAAAAGCTACTTCAACAAAACGGTTTACTAGCTTTAGGAACCGATTTCCCTGTTGAAAACATTAACCCAATAAACACATTTTTTGCCGCAGTTTTTAGAAAAGATACAAATAGATTTCCTGCCAATGGTTTTCAAACAGCAAATGCCATTAGTAGAAAAGATGCACTAAAAGGTATGACCATTTGGGCTGCTATTGCTAACTTTGAAGAGAACGAAAAAGGTAGTTTAGTAGTTGGTAAATATGCCGATTTTGTGATTTTAGATGATGATATTATTACAACAGACGAACAAGACATCTTAAAAACAAAAGTGTTAAAAACCTTTATTAATGGCAAACAGGTTTATAATTTAAGTCAATAGTTTGAAAAAATTACTACTCGTACCCTTATTATTAAACGCATTGTTGTGTTTTGCTCAAAAACAAGATTCCTTATCTACCGAAGTATATGAATTTGAGCCAGATATGATTGCCAAACAGGCAGTTAGCAAAATTGTTCAATACACAGGTTTAACCCCAAATTTTGTTATTATTCCTGATAAAAATATCGCCACAGCCAAAGCATTTTTAAAAAATAATAAACGAATTATTACTTACAATCCTAAATTTATTGAAAAACTAAACGATAAAACTAAAACCAATTGGGCTGCTGTTAGCGTGTTGGCACACGAAATTGGACATCATTTAGCAGGACATACCTTACTTAAAAATCAATCGCCAGGAAACGAATTAATTGCCGATAAATTTTCGGGCTTTATTCTATTTCAAATGGGAGCTACTTTATATGAAGCTAAAACAGCATTAAGTACCATTGGGCATGAAATGGACACCACAAGACACCCACCAAAAAATGCCCGATTAAATGCCATTACCGAAGGTTGGAAAGAAGCCAAAAATTTAAGAAATACCACCGCTTTTTCTGGTAAGACCTTAATAAATGATACCAACACCACAAAATTTATTTTTCAATGTAATTTTAAGGGTGATGATAACGTATATTTTGTAGATAGTAAAAACAATATTATTTGGTACGATAATTATGGAAAACCAATTATTATTGGTAGTAAGAAACCTTCTACTACTTCAAAATACGTTTGGATTTATAAATATCTAGATAGTTTTTATGGTGTTGATGCCAAAGGAAAAATATGGAACGAAACCACTTATGGTTCTTCCTTTATTATTGGCGAAATAAAAGACTTAAAAAAGAAATAAAGCTTTTTAGCTTTAATTGCTAATCTGCAAATATGCTTTCATATCAGCAATCAACTTATTTTTTAAATTAGCAAATTCAGTTTTATTTAATTGATGATCTACTTCTTGAGCTACTAATTTTAAGAACTCGTTATAAAAACCAATAGATTGTTTATCACCATTATAAATTATCTCTTTAATAACATCTCTATCTGCTCTTTCAATTAAGTCTTTGTATTTGTAAATCTCATCTAACTCAAATAAGTTGCTGCGTTTATCTACTATTTCCATAATTGTATATCTTAAATTTTCATTACCCAAAAATAAGTTTTATTTAGTTTTTTTTTCAATTTATTATACCTTTTTATCTATAAAACAATGATTATTCCATCTATTTTTATTTGCATAACTTTTATTCTTTTACTATTTTGTCATACATTAAGTAAATTTTTATCATAAATGATTAAAATAATTTATCTTCTCCTAACAGTAAGATGGTTTTTACGCAAGAGAGTAGTACAATTGAAATTACTTTAGCTTTTTTTGAAAACAAGAGTTACTACTATAAAGATTTAAATAAAGACTTTTTAAATGAGTTTGCTGATAGTTTAACCCTGAAAACTTTAGATAAATAATAATCAAGACTGTTTTGAATTTACAGAAAGTTGTAATAATCATTAAGAATTGTTGCTCAAAAAACTACTAGGAAGGGTAATAAATAAGTATTAAAACCTTACTTTTATCGCTAAATTAAATTATTATAATAAAATGGCAACAAACAGAACTTTTACAATGATTAAACCAGATGCAGTAGAAAAAAACTACATTGGTGGAATATTAAAAATGATTAATGATGCAGGATTTAAAATCATTGCAATGAAATACACTAAACTCACCAAAGAAAAAGCGGGAGAATTTTACGAAGTGCATAAAGAACGACCTTTTTATGGAGAATTAATTGATTATATGTCTTCTGGTCCAATTGTAGCTGCTATTTTAGAAAAGAATAATGCAGTAGAAGATTTTAGAACTTTAATAGGAGCTACCAATCCTGCAGAGGCTGCTGAAGGTACAATTAGAAAAATTTATGCTGAATCTATTTCTGCAAATGCTGTACACGGTTCTGATAGTGATGAAAATGCAACAATTGAAGGAGATTTTCATTTTGCTGTAAATGAAATTTTCGCATAACTGCTAAAAAAATACAGTTAAGAAAATTTATAGTGTATATCTAAAATAAGATTTTTCTAAAAAGAAATGAGAAAATTCCTTGAAAGAATTAAACTTAAGGATTACATCCGAGCTGAAATGAAAATTCAGAAAACTGATTTTGTTAATATATTAAGCGAACATATTAACAAAGGAAGATTCGGAATAATGGAAGCTCTTGACTCAAATAAATCGAACAAGAATAAATTTAAAGGTTATGTAGGAAATAATGATTTTAAGATTAAAGAGATATTTGTTAATGATTGTTGTAACTTTATGAAGCCTTTAGCCAAAGGAAGCTACAAACAACAAGCTAATCAACTAATTATTGAGATTGAAATAGTTGGACTACGTCTAATGACGGTTTTCTTTTATATTTTAGGACTTATAGCACTTAGTATTTTTATAATTATTTTCTCCTTTACCAGCATTAAAAGTAATTTATTCGTTATCCTTTTTTTTATTCTCATGTCTATTCTTATGCTAGGCTTACCATATTTAAGTATAAAGAAACAAACAAAGAAGTTAAAGCACGGAGTAACCTTATTGTTACGTTCTTTAGCAAGAAAAACAAAAAACAAGATAATTTTCTCATAAATAGGTGTGTACCTGTAGCTTATTAGATAACTAATCGTTATATTTGAGAAAACTAAAACAAATTATTATGTTCAGAAAAGGCATTTCAATATTATTAGCTATCTTAACTTTATTTTTTACTGTACTAGCTATATTAGGTATTTGGGATATAATTGACATAAAAAATATTGCATCTAAATCTCTTTATTCAATACTTATTATCTTTGTTTCTTCAGCAATTTTACTATTTATATTTTCTGTTTTGTACAAAGGTGGAAACGAAACTCCGTTCCCTCCAAATAATAATTAATAAAAAAAGCCTTATTTATAAATAAGGCTTTTAGAATAATGTAAACTAAATTAGTTTACGGTTGTAGATAATGCTTTACCAGCTTTAAATTTAGCAACTTTTTTTGCTGCAATTTTAATTGTAGCTCCAGTTTGTGGATTTCTACCAGTTCTAGCAGCTCTGTTAGAAATAGAAAAAGTTCCAAATCCAATTAATTGTACGTTATTACCTTTTTTTAATGCTTTTGATACATTTGATACAAACGCATTTAAAGCATTTCCTGCGTCAACTTTTGTTAATCCTGCATCTTTTGCGATAGCGTCAATCAATTCTCCTTTGTTCATAATTTTAGTTTTTAATTAATAAAAATTGTTATCGTATCAAATTTAAAGATAAAAAAAAACGATTTCAAAAATCGTAAAAATAGTTATTAACAGGCTATTAACATTGGTATCATTGACTTTCTAACACATTAAAGGTTGTGCCTTCAATTGCTAAAGCTGTTTTTTTAAATACCAATTTAGCCTCTATTAGTAAATCATTTAAATTGGTGTATCTATTAGAAAAATGACCTATAATCAGATAGTTAGCATTACACTTTAAAGTATAGTTGCTGCTTGTTTGGCGGTAGAATGTAGCGTTTTATTGGCTCTATCAGCGTGTTCTTCCATAAAAGTTGCCTCATGATACAGTAACGAAACGCCTTGAATAGTAGGTATTATGCTTTCCATATATTTGGTATCGGAACAAAAGGCATACGAAAAAGATGGCGATTCTTTGCATGTTAATTCATTATGTTTAATAATTTTTCCATCGTCAGCAACATAATCATTACCTGCTTTAATTTTATTAATAGCGTATTTTGGTATGTTAAATCGAAGCAAAGCTTTAGGATTGATGCTTCGTGATTTTATTTTTTCTTTAAATAAAAATCCTGTACATGGAATTCTGTGCTTTAAAATAATAGTAGAGACTTCAATTCTTTTATTTTCATAAATTAAGGTGGGTTTATCGTAGCTTATGTTATGGTAAATAATTTTATAATTTAATGTGGTTTGAGCACATTTTAGGTGAATGGCTATTATTTCTGCTAGTTTTTCATTAGCATAAATATGTAAATCTTTAACTCGTCCTAATAAATGGAAAGTTTGGATTAAGCCAATTAAGCCTAAATAGTGATCGCCATGTAAATGGCTAATAAAAATATGATGAATGCGTTGAAATTTAATTTTATATTTTCTGAGTTGCAACTGCGTGCCTTCACCACAATCTATTAAATAATACTTTTCGTTAATATTTACTAACTGAGATGTTGGATTTCGAGAAAGTGTAGGGGCGGCAGAAGAACTACCTAAAATAGTAACTTCGAACTTACTCATCTAAATTTTCTGAACTTTTATCTTTTGCTACTTCTTTTTCAAAAAGTAAATCTATGGCGGCTGTTAATGTGGGTGTAATACTTAAAATATTATTTAATTGAGATATTGTAATTAACTTTTTAACGGCTGTTTGTAGTGAGCTTATTATAAAGTAACCGTTTAACTCGTTGCAAACCCTATTACCAATAAGTAAGGCACTTAATCCTGACGAATCGCAATACTTTACGCTTGCTAAATCAAGTAAAATATTTTTATTTCCTTGTTTAGCTATTACCACTAATTCTGATTTTAAATCGGGTGCTACTATTGCGTCTAACTTATCTGTTGTAAAACTTATAAGTGTGTAATTGTCGTAATTTTCTATTTTAAAACTCATAACTTTAATTAAGTACGCAAGGTTTTGCACAAAATAAATGTACAGCACCTTGTTTTATTTAAGTTGAGCTAAAGGTAGTATTTTTTTTTATAGCTTGGTAAAACTATTTATTATTTTTTATTTTTTCATTATCAAAATTTTGGTTTGGCGGTTTTTAATCGAAGCTCAAAACTTTCAATTTAGTAGCGAAAACTCCTATGTTTTTTAGTCTTTATTGGGTATAGTTTCTCTTGTCCCCGAACTATTAATCACAGTGAATTTTTTATTCTTTAATCGTAGAAATGGTGCTTCAAGATATTTATATGATAGATGGGATAAAATAATTGTTGCAGATAAAATAGAGGTGAAAACAATAAAATAATTCAAAATTGGAAAAGGTGTGATTTCTTTTAGGATTTTAGAGAAAAGAAAAATTAACAAAGGATGAATAACATATATTCCATAGGAAATTTTACCTAGAAAATCCAAAATAGGGTTTTCTAAACTAATCAACCCTTTCTTTGTTATTTGACCAATAATAATTATAGTAGTGATTGTTGTAATAAATTCATTGTCTAAGAATGAAGCAATGTGGAATTGATTAATTGCGACTAAAATCATTACCCCCCAAGATATAAGTTGGGCAAGTTTATTAGTTGTGATTGTAATAAATAGTTTGTTTTCATTTTTATATAAAATAGCTGCTAAAGCCCCAATAAGCATACAGTGAAATCTTGTTACGTGAATAATAGATTCTAATAGCGAATTAGGAATAAAGAAATGAAGATAGATTTTGGCAGAGATTAATAATGTAATCAGACTAATCACAAATAAAATAATATTCTTCTTTTTTAATTTATTTACCCAAGGCCAAAACATATAAAATTGCTCTTCAACACCTAAAGACCAAAAATGACCTAAAAAAGGAAGTCCTCCACCAATAATAAAAGGGATATTTGCTCCATAAAAAAGATAGTAATATATGGAGTCAGTATTATATTCAATAGAAAATATAAAGTATACTATAAAACATAGTATCATATAGGTGTAATACAGGGGCCATATTCTTAAAATGCGTCTTAAATAGAATTTTTTAATCTGTATCGGTTGTTTCTCTTTCTCAGTCCATAAAAGGTAAGTAATAAGAAATCCGCTTAAAGTAAAAAACATAGAGACTCCATAGCCCGCAAGATTCCATGTTTGTGGGTTTCCATTGGCTTGTGTTCCCAAAAAGTGTGCATATAATCCAAAGTCTTCTAAATTTAATATTATATGAGAAAAAACTACAGCTATTGCTGCAATAGCCCTTATCCCATTTAACCCTGACAGATATACTATTTTTTCTTTCATGTATTATTCAGAATATGGGGCGTTTGGCATTTTAACACTCCAAGATTTCAATTTACTCGTATATTTATTTATGCTACTATCTTCATTTTTAGTACTATCTGCCAAATGTCCTAACATATTCAATTTCAGTTAAGGAGTACTCCATTATTTTCAACCAAGATTGGGCATCTTTATCTTTTTCCCAATTGTTGAACTTGGTAACTATATCTTTCTCGTTCTGGAATCCATCTTTCGCTGTTTGAGATCCTTTTTTCTGTTCGTTGTTCATTTAATTGAATCGTTTTGATTATTTCTTGAGTAATGTATTGTAAAACATTTATAGATACGCTATTACCAAACTGTTTTTGAGCTTCATAAATGCTTTCAGGTAGTATAAAATCTTCTGGAAATCCCTGAATTCTAGCACATTCTCTAGGAGAAAGTTTTCTTATTTTATTGTTTATCTTATAAAGTCCGGTCTTCGAACCAACTCCGCCTCCATAAGCAGAAAGTGTAATGGCGTGTCCTAATGGATGGTAAATGCGTTCACCTTGCCCACCTTTATTCACTTTACCAATTTGAATTGGTTTGTTTGGAAGATCAATGTTTCCAAAGATATTTTGAGTAGGATTAAAATTTTTATAAAAGAAAATATCTTTTCTGTCAATGATTTTTCCATTTAGTGGGTTTTCTTCAAGTATATCTTCAAGTTTTGATATTATATTGGGAGAAGGAAAGTTAAATGTCTTAATAGTATAACTATTATGAAAAGCAATAATATAAACTCTTTCTCTATTTTGAGGTAGTCCGAAATTACTTGTGTTTAATACCTTATATTGAACAGTATAATCAAGTTCTGTAAGTGTATTTACTACTGTTTTTAAAGTTTTTCCATTGTCGTGTTTAGTGAAGTTTTTTACATTTTCTAAGAATAAAATTTTTGGTTGATGAAAAGCTACAATTCTTGCAATATCAAAAAATAAAGTCCCTCTTGTGTCTTCAAACCCTTTTTGTTTACCTGAAATTGAAAAAGCTTGGCAAGGAAATCCGCCACACAGAATATCGTGTTTAGGAATGTCTTTTTCATTTATTTGTGTTATATCACCACAAGGGTTAATATCGTGATTTGAATAATAGGTATTTTGAGCTTTTTTATCAATTTCAGATGCAAAAACACATGCTGCTCCAAATGATTTTAGTGCATAATGAAAACCACCAATTCCAGCAAAAAGGTCTATAAATTTATAGCCTTTCAGTTTTTGTTGACTTTCTGTTATTTTTATCATTAAAAATTGTTTCAGTAAAGATAAGATATTTTAAATATACTGGATTAAGATCTTTTGCGTATGATTACCACCACCAAACATATAAAGTAAAACTATTTTACAATTTAACTAATAGCTTTTGTCTTCTATTTTGCTATAAGCTACAATAATTTTTTTAACCAATTGGTGTCTTATCACATCTTTTTCATCAAAGGTTACCATACCTATATCTTTAATATCTGATAAAACTTTTAATGCTTGAATTAAGCCTGATGGCTGATTTTTTGGTAAATCTATTTGTGTTGGGTCGCCATTAATAATAAACTTAGCCGATTTACCCATTCTTGTTACAAACATTTTAAATTGGCTTTGCGTGGTGTTTTGGGCTTCATCTAAAATTACAAAAGCTTTATCTAAAGTTCTGCCTCGCATAAATGCTAAGGGTGCTATCTGAATTATTCCTGCTTCCATCATTTCTGCTAATTTTTCGGCAGGAATCATGTCTCTTAAAGCATCATACAAAGGTTGTAAATAAGGGTCTAATTTTTCTTTTAAATCTCCGGGCAAAAAGCCTAAATTCTCTCCTGCTTCAACTGCTGGTCTGGTTAATATAATTTTCCGTACTTCTTTGTTTTTAAGTGCTCTCACCGCTAATGCCACTGCGGTGTAAGATTTTCCCGTACCCGCAGGACCAACAGCAAACACCATATCTTTTTTTTCCGATTCTTCAACTAACTTACGTTGATTGGCTGTTCTCGCTTTAACCAAAAGCCCTCCATTTCCAAAAACCAACACATCGGCATTTCGTTTTAAGGTTTCGCTTTCTTCTAGTTTACCATTTTCATCCATTAATCTTTCAATATTGTTTTCGGTAAGCTGCTTATATTTTAATAAATGTTTTATTAATAAAGCTATTTTTTGCTCAAATAAAGCTATTTGGTCATCTTCTCCAATTGCTTTAAGCACATCGCCCCTAGCTATTACTTTTAACTTTGGAAAGAATCCTTTTATTATACTCAATTTCTTTTCGTTAACACCATATAATTCTAATGGATTAACTGCTGATATTTCTATTACTTTTTCGCTCAAATAATTGTTTTTAAATTTATACTTTTGAAGTCTATTTGTTTGTACGACAAATCTCATTATTTTGATACATAATTTTAGACACGTTAAAGACAATTTATTAACTTTTTAAAGCGTAAAATAGTTAAGAACTTATCATGGCAATAATAACATTAACAACCGACCTAGGATTAAGAGATAATTATGTAGCTTCTGTAAAAGGTGCTATTTTATCGGAATTACCCGATACCACTATCATTGATATCACCCATAACATTCCTTCTTTCGATTTATTTAAAACTGCCTTTATTATTAGAAATTGTTACCATGATTTCCCGAAAGGAACTATCCATATTATTGGTGTTAACTCTGAAACAAACATTAATTCGCCACACATTGTTATTTACAACAAAGGTCATTACTTTATTGGTGCCGATAATGGTATGTTTTCTTTAATTTTTGATGCTAACCCAGATAAATCTTTCGAATTAAATCTCTCGCAAGACACCGATAGAATAACATTCCCAACCAAAGATGTTTTTGTAAAAGCTGCCTGCCATATTGCTAGAGGTGGCACACTAGAAGTAATAGGAACGCAACAAACTAAAATAGTTGAAAGAACCATATTTAGGGCTGTAAATGAAAATAACATTATAAAAGGCATGGCAATTTATATCGACCATTACGGTAATGTTATAACAAATATTACCGAAATGATGTTTAAAGAATTTGGCAGAGGACGAAAATTTTCTATCTTTTTTAGAAGAGCTGAATACGAAATAAATCAAATAAGTAAATCTTATTGCGAAGTTCCTGACGGAGAACGATTGGCATTATTTAGCTCTACAGGATTTATCGAAATAGCCATGAACAAAGGAAATGCTAGTAAGTTGTTTGGCTTAAAACAAGGAGATATTATTAGAATAGAATTTTATGATTAGAATAGTAAAAATGACTTTTAAGTCCGAAAAATCAGCTGAATTTCTCAACATCTTTAATCAAAACAAAAAACACATTAGAAATTTTGATGGCGTTGAACATTTATCGCTTTTAAACGATAAAAACAATGCCAATATCTTTTTTACTTACAGCCATTGGCAATCCGAAAAACACTTAAACAGATACAGAAAATCGACTTTGTTTAATACTGTTTGGAGTCAGGTAAAACCCTTGTTTAGCGAAAAGCCAGAAGCATGGAGTGTGGATAAGGTAATAAGTTTATAAGGTTATTTGTTTATATAATTGTATCTAAAAAATATAAACTCATCACCTTATAACTAAATAAACTAAAATGAGAAACAGACTAAATACTTTCTTAAAGCTACAAGCTCAGACCAATGATAATCCATACTTAATTGATGTAGCAAAAGCTAAAGGTATTTATATTTGGGATAAATCGGGCAAAAAATACATGGATATGATTGCTGGTGTTGCGGTAAACAACATTGGACATCGACACCCTAAAGTTATACAGGCTATTAAAAATCAATTAGATAAATATTTACATGTAATGGTTTATGGCGAGTATATTCAAGATGCTGAGTTAGCCCTTGCCGAAAACTTAAGCACTATATTACCCAATAATTTACACTGTTCTTACATTGTTAATTCTGGTACTGAAGCCAATGAAGCAGCCATAAAATTAGCTAAACGATTTACTGGAAGACAAGAAATTATTGCTTTTAAAAATTCGTACCATGGAAGTACGCATGGCTCACTAAGTGTTACAGGTAATAAAGTAAAACAATCGGCTTTTCTGCCTCTTTTACCAAAAATTAAACACCTTACTTTTAATAATATTGATGAGTTAAATGCCATTAACACCAATACTGCCTGTGTAATAATGGAAACCATACAGGGCGATGCAGGATTAGTTAAACCGACACAAGAATTTATATTAAAACTTAGACAAAGATGCACTAAAACAGCCACTTTATTAATTTTTGATGAAGTGCAAGTTGGTATGGGACGCACGGGTAAAATGTTTGCTTTTGAACATTACAACGTGGTACCAGATATTTTAACTTTAGGAAAAGCTTTAGGCGGAGGAATGCCAATTGGCGCATTTGTATCTTCTTATAAAATTATGCACACGTTAACCAGTAATCCTGTTTTAGGACACATTACCACCTTTGGAGGACACCCGGTAAATTGTGCTGCTGCTAACGCTTGCATCAATATATTAAAAAAAGAAAGTTGGATTGCTGAAGCCGATAAAAAAGGACAACTTTTAGCAAATATTTTACTTCAGCATAAAAAAATTAGGGAAATTCGTAGAATTGGACTATTTTTAGCCATAGAATTAGGCTCTTTCGAAAAAGTAAAACAAGTGGTTGAAAATTGTTTAAAAAAAGGATTAATAGGTTTTTGGTTTTTATCAACACCGACAGCTTTCAGGCTTTCTCCACCTCTTTCAATTACTGAAAAAGATATAAAAAAAGCTGGAGAAATTATTTTTTCTTGTATTAAATAATCATTTAAAGATGGAAAATAATATCGCAACATATAAAATCAATAAGCTTAACGAACCTTTTAAATTAGAAAATATATGTTGCGACAAAACAGTTGTTGTTTCAACTTACATAAGCAACAAACTAATTAGTAAAACTAAATACGGATTTGTTGACAAAAAAGTTTTATATGAACAAATAAAGCAATCAAACAACATCAACTTAAGTAATTGTTATGTTAAAGATTTTTCAATTACTGATTATAAAAAAAGTATTGGAAAAGATAAATTAATCCCCATTGAGATTAACAACTTTGAAGCAGAAAACACCTTTTTTGATTGCACACTCACAACAGATTTCTCTCACATCAATTTTAAAGGTATTGTTAAAATTAACAACTCTGTTTTTAACCATGGAAATGTTTCTTTTTATCAATCAAAATTCTTAAAAAACACTGATGTAGAGTTTATAAATACCCGTTTTGGCAACGGTAAAATTAATTTTCAATATGTAATTTTTAGTGAAAAAAAAGTACTATTCACCGCTGCTAAATTTTATGGCGGAGTGGTATCTTTTGTTAGTGCAAATTTTAATAATGGCGATGCTTTGTTTAACGATGTTAATTTTTACGATTGCAAGGTAGAATTTCATTATTCTTCCTTTGGTAAAGGTGGCGTAAACTTTCAAAAAACAAAATTTGGCAATAAAACAGTCGATTTTAGGAAAGTTGAATTTGGTGAAGGAAGGGTTGATTTTAGACGATCAGTTTTTGGCGATTGCAGCGTAACATTTGATGAATCGGAGATATCAAAAGGAAAGTTCAATTTTAGATTGGCAAGATTTGGGAACAATGATGTATCATTTAGAGATATGAATTTTGGAGAAGCAGATGTATTATTCGAAAATGTTAATTTTGGTAAAGGTTATGTTTCTTTTTGTAATAGTATTGCAAAAAATATATCCTTTACATCATCACGGTTTGATGTTTACTTAGATTTAAATGTAAAACAAGTAGAAATAATTGATTTATCTGAAACTGTTGTTAGGGATATTATTGATTTAAAATCTGTCAACCATAAAGTAAATATTAAAAAGATTTATTTAAATGGTATGCGAAATTTGGGCAGAATAATCATTGATTGGGAAAATAATAAAGTAAAAGATTTAATCACAACTCAAATTAAAACAAATTTATGGCAAAAAGCAGAACAATTTAACCTATTAAAAGGAAACTTCCATGCTAACGGACAGTACGAAGATGAAGATGAGGCATACATTCAATTTAAAAGATTTGAACTCAGAGCTGGATATCAAAGGGCATTAAAACTTGGTGGTTTTAGATTAATTAGATTACCAAACTACATATTTAGGTGGTTAATTTTTGATAAAATGGGCTTATATGCAACTTCCCCATTAAGAGTATTATTCAGTATGGCTATTATTTATACTATTTTTAGCCTATTATATTTAGTGTTACCTATATTAAATCTCGGAAATATTATAAATTCTGTTGGAGCTACTGATGGATTAAATTATTTTCAAACTTGCTTTTACCATAGTGCCATCACTTTTCTTACCATTGGTTATGGCGATTATTACCCTACAGGACTTAGCCGAGGAATCTCAATAGTTGAAGGTTGGATGGGCTTATTTCTAATGAGTTATTTTACGGTTGCTTTTGTTCGTAAAATTCTACGATAATTCTTTTATAGAGAACACCTTAGATTTACTACTCGCTACTGTATATATTTCGTTACTTAATATGGCTGGAACATGCAGTTCTTTATCATTAATAGTTACTGAACCGCTAATTAAAATAGCCGTTTTATCTTTTAAATTTAAAGTATTGTTTAAAGAATAATTATTTACGACTCCTTTTTTAAGTTTATTCTTGAATTTATTACTGCTTAACTTATTGTACGGAGAAATATCTTTTAACAAATAATAAGCATACCTAACAGCCGTAATCTTCCATATTTTTTCCTCTATTTCTTTATTCTCAGTAACTAGTTCTTTTAATTCTTTAGATGACATCCAAAGAACTGTAAGTGGTGTTTCTGCAGTAACCGTTGCCGTTCGTTTATTGCCATTTAATGCTGCAACTTCACCAACTGTACTCCCTGGTCCTAATAAATCAATTAACTTATCTTTAACAGTGATTCTTATATTCCCCCTAACAACAATAAACATTCCATCTTCAAATTTTTCTTCATGCAAAAGAATATCTCCCAAGTTGTAAATTTTAGTACTAAACTTTTTTGCAATTTTAGAAAATAAATCACTATTAATATCATGTAACCATGATACTTCTTGAAGTAACTCTTGAGCATTTGGCAATTCAAACACAGGAGAGGCATCTCTTAATTGCTTCATCCTACTTTCTACATCATTAATTAAATTTTCTGCTTCATCTGCTGCAATTCTTCCTCTTTTATATAATCTTTCAACTATGTGTCTTTCGTAATTCAACATTGTTCTTATGGCCTCTCTAGTTGAAATTGCTGCATAAATTTCAGGGTACTCTTTTCCTAGATTTCTTAAGAAAGTTAAGCCTTCTATCCTATTTTCATTTATTTCTTCTTCTATTTCCTGTAAATTTTTAATTTCTTCGGCATCAGCAGACCTATATATACTTGCTATTAGTTTTAAGCTGTCTTCTTGAGCAGTAACAAATCCTTTAGCACAATCATAACTTGTTGTAAGTTTTTCAAAAAATATGTGCTTTGCTATTTTCCCAATAAACGGATAGTTTTGTGCTTTACTTAAAAATATAGGTGTTTTCAACATTTCTTCCATATCACTTCTTTCAGACAATGGCATATGTCCTTTAGAGTCTATAATATTATTAATATCTCCTGTTAAGATTTTATAAGCATGATCGCCTAATAATCCTTCTTCAAATTGATGCCAATAACTGCTTTTTTCTTTTTCTAAAATTCTTATTCTTGATGCCGCGACAGCAGTATCTTTATTAATATTTTCTGACAAAGTGGTTTCTGTAAATGAAGGTAAAAAATTTCTGACCTCTTTCCAATTTGCTCGTTTAAGATAACGATCCAATTTTAGATGTTCAATGTTTTTCTCCGCACTGCTTAACACATACTTATTTGCATTGTTTATGGCCAATATCTTTGCTGGTGAAGGTTTAGCTAATCCTAATTTGTTAACCAAAAGTTTAATTGTGGTTGCATTAATTAATAAAGTTAATGTAACTATTCCTGCTGTAAAAAATAAAAACTGATTTCTAATTTCTACATCAATACTTTCGGTGCTAGCAACAATTAGAGCCAATGCCAATCCTATTGCACCTCTTAAAGCGCCATAGAATAGAACAAAAGAATCTTTTTTATCTAAACCGTACCCTATGCGTTTCATTACTGGATAAAATAAAGCAATAACAATTGCTCTAACAATAAATATTCCTATATAAATTAAGATAAGAACAAGAAGGTCGCTTGAAGTAAATACAGTTCTTTCTGCAATAACAACTCCTACAATAAGAAATATTAATGTGTTTGCAATAAAAGCTGCTAACTCCCAGAATTCATGCAAAAAGTGGTGTACTTCTGGACTAATTTTTGTTTTTCCATAACTTGCCATTACCAAACCAAAAGTTACTAAAGCTAAAACTCCAGACACATGAAGAAAATGTTCTGCTATAAAAAAATTGATGTAAGCTGCAGCAATAATAACAGTAATCTCAACTAAAGCATCATTAAATACTTTTTTTATCCATTTAATAACTAACCATCCCACAATGAAACCAACCGCTGTACCGCCAAAAGAAACTTTAATAAACGCCACAAAAGGAGAACCCTCTCCCCCTTCTCCTGTTAAGCCTAAAAAGATAACCATAAATATAACAATTGCTGTCCCATCATTCAATAAAGATTCACCATCAATCAATGTACCTAATTTTTTACTCGCCCCAGATTCTTTTAAAATAGAAACTACAGCTACGGGGTCTGTTGCACTTATTACCGCTCCAAAAAGCAATGCCATTGTCCAAGTCCATTTTTCAATACCAATATGGAAATAGTACAAGGAAGCTACAAAAAATGCTGTTAAAAAAATGGCAACAATAATGCCTGGAACTGCCATAATTGTAGCATTCACAAATGTTTTTTTAAAAATATGAACATCCATAGCAAAGGCTGCTTCAAAAACTAAAATAGGTAAAAAAACATATAATAAAAGATGTGGATCAATATGCCCTGCCCAAGAGATTGATTTATCTAAAAATGAAAAATCGAAAGAAATGCCGCCAATATCATAAATAGCTAGACTATTAAACCTTCCAAATACCCCCAAAGCAATTCCTATCAAAAGAAGTATTACCGTAAAAGGTAAAACACTTTTTTGAAACAAATATCGAGTTGCTGCACCAATAATTACAGCTATTATAATAAAAAACAACGGAGAGGTATCTGTTTTGTGTTCGGCTTTTACATTGTTATGGTTAACATTTTCAATATTAATTGTATTTTCTTGATGTGTGGTATTTTCATTGGCATACGATAAGCTTGGAAGCATCATCAATAAAAATAAAAGAGAAATTATTATTCTTTTAAGCTTAAAATAACTTAACATAATATATAATTTTAGAAATCGAAAATAAATATTAATTAAATATTGATATTTGTGAATAAAAATAAATAATAATAAGCATAAATGAAAGAAATTATAAAAAGTTCTAATGCTCCTGTACCAATAGGACCATACAGTCAGGCTATACTTGTAAGAGATACGCTTTATACTTCTGGACAAATAGCTATAAACCCCGTAACAAATCAGTTAGAGGTTGATAATATTCGTCAGGAGACAAAATTGGTTATGGAAAATTTAAAAGCAGTTTTAAAAGCTGCTAATATGAGTTTTACTAATATTGTTAAATGCTCTATTTTTATTACTGACATGAGCAATTTTGCAGAAATAAATGAGGTTTATGGGACTTATTTTACCTCCGATTTCCCTGCCAGAGAAACAGTAGAAGTTGCTCGTTTACCAAAAAATGTAAATGTAGAAATTTCTGCGATTGCAGTAATAATGTAAAAAGTATAAATTACTTCTTAATTTAATATCATTTCTACATACCCAACATTTTTAGATTTTCTAATACTTAAAGCTTTAGAATAATTTAAAATATTATTGATTGTTTCTTTTTTTGGAGAATACAATTGTTTATCTTTTTTAAGATGAAGAATCGATTTCATTTCTTCTTCTTTTACAGTTATTGCTAATAAATCAAAATGAGTAAATTGTTGCATAGGCTTGTTTTATTTATTGTTTTAATGATAATCATTACAATAACGAAGGTAATTTAAATTTATTGCACAAAAAAAATCTCTTCTATATAAATATAGAAGAGATTAATTCTAACTAAACTTAACTATTAATATAACGAAAGTGATAAATTACGTTCATCAATCAATTTTCTAAGATTTATTAAAGCATACCGCATTCTTCCTAATGCTGTATTAATGCTAACATTGGTAGTTTCCGAAATTTCTTTAAAACTCATATCGTAATACAAACGCATCATCAAAACTTCTTTTTGGTCTGATGGCAAATATTTAATTAACTTCTTAACATCTCCCAATACTTGGGCTACCTCCATTTCTTCTGAGGCATCTTTATTTGGACATCTGATAACGTCAAAAATATCAAAATCATCATTACCTGTTACTAATTGCATCTTATTATTCTTTCTATAATAATCTATAATTAAATTATGAGCTATTCTCATCACCCAAGGCAGAAACTTACCTTCATCATTGTATTTACCTTTTTTAATGGTGTTAATTACCTTTATAAAAGTGTCTTGAAAAACATCTTCGGCAACAGATTCAATTTTTACTTTACAAATAATATAAGTATAAACCCTATCTTTATGACGAGTAATAAGTTGTTCTATAGCTAATTCATTACCTTTTAAATAGGCACGAACTAGGTCTTTTTCGGATAATTTTGAAAGTTTCATAATACCTCTCTTTTTTTATATAGTTACAATAATTGTAGCCTTTACGGCTTATTATTTAAAAGAGTAGATATTACTTATAGGCGCTCGCTGAGGGTTTCGTTGGTGGTGTCCTCGTCACCCACAAACCAGATGACCGCA
>CAZVEW010000026.1:0-20564 GCA_964625955.1 uncultured Vicingus sp.
GACATCGAAAAAGTAATCAAGAGCAAAAATCCTAAACTCTTAAGATATTTACCCAAATTTATTGTTAGTTATTTAAAACGCATCGTCCATCAAGACGAAATTAACCAAGTGTTGGTAGATTTTAAAGATGATTATGATTACGAATTTTGTCAGAAAATAATCAAAAGATTTAATATAAAAGTAAAGGTAAATGGTGTAGAAAATATTCCAAAAATAGGAGGTTTTATTTTTGCTTCGAATCATCCTCTAGGAGGTATTGATGCCATGGCATTAGTTACTGTGATAGAGCCATACCGCAAAGATGTTAAATTTATTGTAAATGATATTTTACTAAATCTTAAAAATTTAAAAGGTCTTTTTGTTGGGGTAAATAAGCATGGTACAAACTCTAAGAATGCTTTAAATTTAGTAGATAAACTATTTGCCTCAAATCGAGCTGTTTTTGTTTTCCCAGCAGGTTTGGTGAGTAGAAAAAAAAATGGGCTTGTTACCGATTTAGAATGGAAAAAAACATTTATTACTAGAGCAAAAAAACATCAAAAAACCATTATTCCTGTTTATGTTGAAGGAAATTTGAGTAGGTTTTTTTACAATTTGGCAAATTTAAGAACAGCTTTAGGCATAAAAGCTAACTTAGAAATGTTATATTTAGCAGATGAAACCTTTAAGCAGAAGGATAAGACATTAAATATTACTTTTGGAACACCTATTAAAGCTTCATTTTTTGATAAAACGAGAACAGATAAAGAATGGGCAGCATGGATGAGAAAAAAAGTTCATAACATGAAACAAGATTTAATTAATGAATAAAACACACACACTTCCACCTATAAGTATTAATCTTATTGAAAAAGAACTCAACGAAAAAACCTTTGTTAGAAAAACAAATAAGGGAGGCAATGAAATTTATATTGTTAATTACCACAATTCGCCCAATGTTGTAAAAGAAATAGGACGTTTAAGAGAAATAACTTTTACCGATGCTGGAGGAGGTACAGGTAAAGATTTAGATTTAGATGAGCTGGATACCTGCGAAAAATGTTACGAGCAGTTGATTGTATATGATAGAGATGCACAAATAATAGCCAGCGGTTATCGTTTTATCGATTGCTCAATAGTTTTAAATGAAGATAGCGATGATTTAGCACTTTCAACCCGCCATTATTTTAATTTTTCTAAAAAGTTTATCAACAAATATCTACCTTACACCGTAGAACTAGGTAGGTCTTGGGTTCACCCCGATTATCAAGCAGGAAAATCTAGAAAAGGTTTATTTGCTTTAGATAACTTGTGGGACGGTTTAGGCGCCATTATTTTAAAATACCCAAAAATGAAATATTTTTTTGGAAAAGTAACCATGTACACCTCTTATAATACGGATGCACGAAATGCTTTATTGTATTTTATTAATTCTTATTTTCCTGATTTAGAGAACTTAGTTACACCAATTCAACCTATAAGTATAGATGGTGATGTAAGTGAAATAAAAAAATTAATTCGCGATAAAAACTTTGCAGATGGTTTAAAAGAACTTCACCAATTTTTAAAAGAACATGGTGAAAGAATACCACCATTAATTAATACTTATATGCGATTATCATCTACCATGAAATCTTTTGGAACAGCCATTAATCCAGATTTTGGAGGTGTTGAAGAAACAGGAATTTTAGTTACCGTTGCTGATATTTATGAAGATAAAAAAGAAAGGCATTTAGAATTTTGATTAATCAAAATGTATATTAAATTCTTTTTTAAGTTTTTGTAAATCTGCTGAAAAGTAAGAATTACAGAACTCTTTTTCTTCCTTATTCATTAAGCCATAGGCTAGCTCTTTGGTATTTCTGTCTTTAATTATTTCAACAACATTTGAATTTAAAATAATATTTCTTAAAAAAGAGATTTGTAATGGTTTACTAATTAACTTTCTTATAGGATGTTCTCTATTAATTAAGAAATTATTTAAGGTTTTATTTTTAATGCCAACAGCTTTGTTTTTTACACTTAATTTTTTAATTGTGATTTTATCTAAACCTAAAAAACTAAAATAATTGTTCATTAACTGTTGAGGGTTATTTTTTAATTGATTAGTGGTACAAATAAAAAATTGTTCTCGCTTAAAATACTTTAACCAATAAGATAAGTGTAAATGATATAAGCTCCCATAAAAATTACAGTAGTTATTTTGCTTAATAATATCATCTGTTGCTAAGATTTGGTTTTCAATTTTCTGACTATCTATTAACGAAATATCTTTATTAATGTAGCCATGATTAACAGCATAATTATAATTTGAATAAGTTCTAGCAGAAGGTTCTCTTAAAATAACGGTAATTTTTATGCTAGGGTTATATTCAAATATGCGTTTGGGTGCATTTTTATCCATTAACAAATAAGTATCAGAACTTGCAAATATTTCTCCTTTCTTTTCATCGAAAAAAGAGTGTAAAAAATTTACTCCTCTATTGTAATGGTCGTTAACAGAAAAGTAAGTAACTTCTTTAATTTTAGAGAAATTAATCTTCTCTTGTTGCTGTAAATAAGCAACTAAACTAGTTGTTCCAGACCTTCCTGCTCCTATTATAATATGGTTGAGTTGCATAAGTGAACCCAAAGGTAATATTATTCAGATAACTATTATACCAACATTATCAAAGATAGTATAAATTTTATTTCGCGTAATTTACGGCTCTTTTTTCTCTAATTACAGTTACTTTAACTTGCCCGGGGTAAGTCATTTCTGTTTGTATTTTTTGAGCCAACTCAAACGACATAGTATCAGCCTCAGCATCGGTTACTTTTCCACTTTCCACAATAACCCTTAATTCTCGTCCTGCTTGTATGGCGTAGGCTTGTTCTACTCCCGGGTAAGTCATACCAATATTTTCTAAGTCTTTAATTCTGTTAATGTATTGTTCCATTACCTCGCGTCTAGCACCGGGTCTAGCACCAGAAATGGCATCACAAACCTGCACAATTGGAGAAATAATACTTGTCATTTCCACTTCATCGTGGTGAGCTCCAATGGCGTTACAAACATCAGGTTTTTCTTTATATTTTTCGGCAATTTTCATTCCCAATACTGCATGTGGCAATTCTGGTTCATCGTCTGGCACTTTACCAATATCGTGTAAAAGTCCTGCTCGTTTAGCAACTTTAGCATTTAAACCAAGCTCCGAAGCCATTGTTGCACATAAGTTGGCAACTTCTCTGGAGTGTTGTAATAAATTTTGCCCGTAAGAAGAACGGTATTTCATTCGTCCTACCATTCTAATTAATTCGGGGTGTAAACCATGGATTCCTAAATCTATGGTGGTTCTTTTACCTACTTCAATAATTTCTTCTTCTAATTGTTTTTTTGTTTTTCTTACTACTTCTTCAATTCGTGCAGGGTGAATTCTTCCATCGGTAACTAATTGGTGAAGTGATAAGCGGGCTATTTCTCTTCTCACAGGGTCAAAACACGATAAGATGATTGCTTCAGGGGTGTCATCAACAATAATTTCTACTCCAGTAGCGGCTTCTAAGGCTCTAATATTACGCCCTTCTCTTCCAATAATTCTACCTTTAATTTCATCACTTTCAATGTTAAATACTGAAACAGAGTTTTCTACGGCTTGTTCGGTAGCAACTCGTTGAATGGTTTGAACCACAATTTTTCTTGCTTCTTTATTGGCATTAATTTTTGCTTCATCAACCACGTCTTTAATTAAAGCCAAAGCATCTGTTTTTGCTTCTGCATGTAGGGCTTCAACCAATTGAGATTTTGCTTCTTCGGCAGTTAAGCCAGAAATGGTTTCTAGTTGTTCTACTTGTTTTCGGTGTGCTTCTGTTAATTCTAAATCTTTTTTTTCAACAATTTCTAATTGTTTACTCAGGTGTATTTTTATCCGATTTACTTCGTTTTCTTTTCGTTTAGCCTCTTCAATATGTTTCGATGCGGTATCGTTTTTTTGCTTGACTCTGTTTTCTAAATCTGCGATTTTACGCTCCCTGTCATTAATTACTTTTTCATGGTCTTCTTTTAGCTGTAAAAACTTTTCTTTGGCTTGAAGAATTTTTTCTTTTTTTTGCACTTCGCCTTCGGCTTTAGCATCATCAATAATTTGTTGGTTTTTTTTGTCGATGCCTTTTTTGAGTACTGAAACAACAATAACTCCCGCTATTACGCTTCCAATAACAATACCGATAATTATACTTAATATATCCATAATAAAAAATTTATTTATGTACTGTTATAATGCAAAATTAGCTTGCTAAATTTTACTTTTTTTTATTAAGCATAAAAAAACCCGTACAAATGAGGCTTGGATAAACCCAATAAAAAAAATATTAAAGCTGCCAAGTAGTTTCAAACTTCCCACGTCCATTAAATGGATTCCCAAAAGGGTTACAAGGGGTCTGTTTTAGGTTACTTATGAGCGTAGCTCTAATGAAGTAAAATGTTAGTTTATCAAACGAAAAAATTTGTACGGGAATATTATGATTAGCAATTGGTAATTATTAATTGCTAATTAAATTCTCGATAGTATATTGCGTATATTTTAAAGAACGTTACAGATATTGGTCGAATATTTTTTCGACTTTCATTAAATCTTCCTTTATGTTAGCATTAACATGAATGCTATTTTCTTCTAAACTAAAGTTTTTCGATGCAATTTTTATTGCTACCATTGCCAATAAATCTTGTTTATCCTTTACATCATACAATTGTTCAAGTTCTGCAATTGAATGATTAATAGCTTCGGCAGCTTTTCTTACGCCCTCTTCTTCCGAAGCTTTTATTTTTAGTGGGTAAACCCGATTTGCAATTTTAACTTTTATCGATAACTCAGCCATTAGGATTTTTTCAATTATCTGCTAATTTGAGCAATACATTTATCTATTTCTCGTACCATTTCGTTTATCTTCAACTTCACATCTTTAGTACTATTATTTTTAACATTTCCAGCAATTTTCAGAATTTTTACATTATCTTCAAGTGCTGTTAATTGTTTGTTTTTTTGATTTAAATCTTGTTTTAATTGCTTATTTTCCGATACAAGTTGTACATTATTTTGAAGTAAAATTTTGTGTTTGGCGGCTAATTTTTCTGCTTTCTTACACAAATTACTTACCAAATCAGACAAGTTGTTCATCGTTAGTCATTTAAATCAATTCATTAAATCAATTTCTACAAATTTAGTTTTTTTACACTATTTTTTGTGCATAAATTAGATTTAATTTTAAAAAAAAGCGAATTGCTTCTCATAGCTTTGTTATTTCTTAATTATATAAAGACTTCTATCCATAATGTTAAAGTATTTTTTTTTAGTACTCATTTTATCTACCCTTTTTTTGCAACTTGTTGCTCAGGATTCAATTCCCAAAAATTATTTTAGACCACCTGTAAATATTCCCTTGTTTTTGGCAGGTAATTTCGGAGAGCTTCGTCCCAACCATTTTCATTCTGGTATAGATATTAAAACACAAGGTAAGCAGGGCTTAAACGTTTATGCTACTGCAGATGGCTTTATTTCTCGCATAAAAATTTCTCCATGGGGTTATGGAAATGTACTTTATATTGACCACCCTAATGGATACACCACCGTTTATGCTCACTTAAAAAAGTTTAAAGGAAAAATTGCAGCAGCAGTAAAAAAATACCAATATAAGCATAAAAGTTGGGAAATAGATTGGTATCCCTCAGACACTTTGTTGCCAGTTAAAAAAGGAGATATTATTGCCTTGTCTGGAAATACAGGCGGTTCTACAGCTCCTCATTTACATTTTGAAATTAGGGAAACTAAATCTGAATTTCCTGTAAATCCTTTACTTTTTGGCTTTAATATTAAAGATAACATAAAACCAACCATCAAAAGTATAGCTGTATTTCCATTAAATGATACCAGTTTTGTAAACGGAAAAAATATTTTACAACGCTTTTTTGTTGTAGGATTTAATGGTGTTTATCACTTAAAATTAACAACACCTATTCGTGTTTACGGAGAAATAGGAGTGGGAATTGAAACAATAGATAGACTAAATGGAATGCCCAACAGAAATGGCATTTATACTATTCAGTTAACAAAAAATAATGAAATTATTTATCGTTCAGCAATGAAAAAATTTAGTTTCGATAATGTTAGGGCGGTTAATTCTTTAATAGCTTACAAATATTATTTAAAGAAAAAAATAAGGTTTCAAAGGAGCTACGTTGCTCCAAACAATAAACTATCTATCTATAAAAAAGTAAAAAACCACGGAATAATTGATGCAGCACTTAAAAATAAAATTCCATTAAAATATGTTGTAACAGATAGTTATGGAAACAAATCGGTTTTAAATTTTGCTTTAACAGGAGCGAGTGTAATTCCTAAAACAAAAATTATAAAAACTAAAATAGATACCGTTTTTAGTTATCTCGATAGTAATTATTTTAAATCAAAAAATGTTGCGGTGAGCATTCCAAAAAATGCTTTATTTGATAATTTGGCTTTTCAATTTTCGGTAGGTGCTACTATTAAAGGGGCATTAACTCCTTTATACAAAATTCATAACGATTTTACACCTTTGGCAAAACCAATTACGGTGGCTATTAAAGTGGGTAGATTAAGCGAGCGATTAAGAGCTAAAGCAACAATTGTAGCATTTGATTATAAAAACAGGTATTACGCTAGAGGAGGAACTTGGAGAAATAATACCTTAATAACATCAGCTAAAACTTTTGGTAATTATACGGTAATGTTAGATACCATTCCTCCTACAATTAAACCTCTTAATATCTTTAACAATAAAAATATGGCAAAAAATACTGAAATTGCTGTTAAAATTGCCGATAATCTTTCGGGTATAAAATCTTATGTAGGAACCATTGATGGAAATTGGATATTGATGCAATACGAAGCAAAAAAAGCTAAATTATTCTATCTTTTTGACAACATCACAAAAGGAAAACATATTTTTGAACTTATTTTAACAGATGCCGTAGGAAACGAAACCAAAGTATCAATACCTTTTACAAGATAAAATTATGGATTTAAGCAAAGAATTTGAAAATAGTAGTTACAGTGTTAATATGCGAAAATTAGCACGAAAATCTCGATTAGGATTTGGGTATCAAGATATCAAACACATTACCATTCAAGATATTTTAATAATGAACAAACACAAAGAGTTAATTAAGATTTACTATGGTTTAGACAAGATTACATTTATGGATGATATTTTAGAAGAATTAGGTATTACTGAAAAGTTGAGGATTGACAAACCGGGTAAAATTAGAGATATAGGTAAGCGTTATGAATTAATAAACAAAGCCATGGTTAGCGTTAAAGCACGTAAAAAAGAAGAGGTTGCTGCCTTTAGAGAAATGGCTAAAGAAATGAGAGAAGAGCTGAAAGCTGAACAGAAAGAACAGAAAAAAAGCAATAAAAAGTAGTTTTAATGTATAGAAGTTGAAAGTTTGTAAAGTTGAAAGTATTAAATTAACACCAAACACTATTTCGTTACTATTATTTTTTTAATAAGATATTGTTTTCCATCTACCAAAAAAGTTGCAAAATAAATGCCCGATTTAATGGCATATTGTGTTAAATTAATCAGCAGCCTATTATTTCCTGAAACTATGTTTTTATGATAAATTAATGCTGTTTCTTTGCCTAAAATATCTCTTAAACTTACTTTTAAGTTACCAGCACTACGTGCATTAAAATCGATAATCAAATAATTTGTGGCTGGATTCGGAAATGCAGTTAAATTATTTAAGGCATTTATTTCATCAATTCCAACCACAGCATCATCTTGATATTCTATTTGTACTACGTTGCCTGCTATGGTAACAATTTTTAACAAAGGAACACCTTTGCCTGCTGCCAACCATTTGTATTCAATCTCTTTTGGGCGGGCAATGGCGGTACCGATAGAAAAAGTATCTAAATAAGTAGTATCTATTTTATTTAAAATTGATTTTACTCTTAGTACATTGTAAGTCCCATTAGGTAAGGTTAGACTTCCCCAACCATCAACTGTATCAATTCTTTCCATGGATTCACCATAGTAACCAAAAGTAGGAACAGAAATACCAAAAGCAGAGTTTGAGGTATGATTACTATTGTAGGTCATAGGAAAAACATATTCCCTATCAACAGGTATATTTTGAGTAGAGCTAGGTACACCAGCAATTTTAGAACCAAATCCCACATTATCATAAGCTGAAGATGAATTTTTTATAAAATTAAACACCTCAGTAATAGGCACTTGAGGTATGCCAATGTCAGGCCCTTTCGTAGCATAACTTGCTTTATGATTGGGGTATAAAAAAATATTATTAAAATAAAATTGATAAGCCAAAGGGGTGGAAGCAACCGAAAAAAAAGTATCTATTTTTTGATTGGCAGCCACTAGGGTAGAAAAATCCCACGTAAAATTTGTGCCTGTTAAAGTAGGGTCTAAACCTTGTATATTGTTTGTTGAGCTTAGCCTAAAGGTATCATTTACCGCAGGCATATCTGCATTAGTAATGGTAATTTGGGCTTTGGCAAAATGGAATAATAATACATTAATGCAAGTAAGAAAAATTATTTTTTTCATGTGTGTAATTTTAATAACAATCAAATATCATAATATTTATCAACAAATCATACAAAATAGAGATACAATTTAAAAAGAAGCTTTAAATTACGCTACTTATTTTTATTAATTTTACCCTAATTATGAAAAGATATTTTATAGAAATAGCTTACAAGGGAACTAATTATCATGGGTGGCAAATTCAAAAAAATGCTCATTCAGTTCAGGAGGAAATTAACAAGGCTATTTCAACTATTTTACAAACAGAAATAATGATTTTTGGTGCAGGAAGAACAGATGCTGGTGTGCATGCAACACAAATGTTTGCTCATTTCGATACAGATTTACCGTTCGATATTCCTAAAACATTATACAAACTCAATAATTTTTTACCAAAAGACATTGCGTGTAAAAATTTGTTTAAAGTAAGCAGCGATACCCATGCTAGGTTTAGTGCTAGCAAAAGAACTTATGAGTATAGAATAACATTAAATAAAAATCCTTTTTTAACGAGTGCAGCTTATTATTATCCTTATAAATTAGCTATTGATTTAATGAATGAAGCCGCAAAAGAGTTATTAAAATATACAGATTTTTCGTGTTTTAGTAAAAGTAATACCGATACATTTACCAATAATTGTAAAATTACCGAAGCCTTTTGGATACAAGAAAATGATGTACTCATTTTTACTATTTCTGCCGATAGGTTTTTAAGAAATATGGTAAGGGCAATTGTAGGAACCTTGTTGGCTATTGGTCAAAAAAAACTGCAACTTACCGATTTGGCATTAATTGTTAACTCCAAAAACAGAAGTATGGCAGGGGTATCTGTTCCAGCTCATGGTTTGTATCTTACAAAAGTTGAATACCCTTTTAAGATTAAGCATAATTTAACCAAATAAACTTAGTAACTTCGCATACTTTTTTTATTGAAAATAATGGCAAAAAGTATTTCTGGTAAAGCGTTCGATATTCTTTTGTTTAAAAGAATAATGTCTTACGTATCGCCTTACAAAAAGATGTTTTATGCCACCGTTTTTTTAGTAATTTCATTAGCCTTAATAGCACTTGTTCGACCATTAATTATCCAACGCATTGTAAACCACAATTTATTAACAATGGATAAAAAAGGCTTGTTTAACCTTTCTATCTTATTGGTTGTTGTTTTAGTTGTAGAGTCCATTTTACAATATTTTTTTACACTTTTTGGTAACCTGCTAGGACAACATATAATTAAAGATTTACGTAACGATATTTTTAAACATGTACTTGATTTTAAGCTGCAATATTTTGATAAAACACCCATTGGTCGTTTAGTTACTAGAACAGTATCTGATGTAGAAACAATTGCTGAAATGTTCTCGCAAGGTGTTTTGGTAATTATAGGTGATTTACTTAAAATATTTACGGTAATAGTTTGTATGCTATATATTAATTGGGATTTAGCTTTAATTACATTAATTCCTTTACCAATTTTGTTTTTTGCAACCTCTATATTTAAAAAAGTTATTAAAAAATCATTCCAAGAAGTTAGAAAGCAGATTTCTGTTTTAAACACTTTTGTTCAAGAGCATATTACAGGAATGTCTATCGTACAAATATTTAATAGAGAAGAAGTTGAATTAGGCTTATTTTCAGCGATAAATAAAAAACATAAAGATGCACACATAAGAACTGTTTGGGCATATTCCGTTTTTTTTCCGGTGGTAGAAATGTTGTCGGCACTTTCTATAGCCCTGTTAATTTGGTATGGTTTTAACGAAATTGCACTGCAATATGCAAAAGCTGGAGAAATATTTTCTTTTACACTTTTTGTGTACATGCTTTACCGACCTATTAGGCAATTAGCCGATAGGTTTAATACCTTTCAGATGGGAATGGTTAGTTCAGAACGTGTTTTTAGCGTAATAGACACCCAATCAACAATAGCTAATTTAGGCAATATCTCTACAACAAATTTAAAAGGAAACATCACCTTTAAAAATGTATGGTTTGCTTATAACGATGAAAATTGGGTGCTAAAAAACATTTCATTTAAACTAAAACAAGGAGAAAGTTTAGCACTTGTAGGAGCAACAGGAGCAGGAAAATCTTCAATCATTAACCTTTTAGGAAGATATTATGCCATTAATAAGGGCGAAATTTTAATAGATGATACTAATATTAATGACATAGAATTGAAAAGCTTAAGACAGTATATGGCAATAGTTTTGCAAGATGTTTTTTTATTTTCAGATACTATTTTTAATAACATAACGCTTTATAGTGACACCATTACAGAAAATGAAGTTGTTGAAGCAGCAAAAAAAGTTGGAGCTCACAATTTTATTTCAAAATTACCAGGAGCTTATCAATATGATGTAAAAGAAAGAGGTGCCTTGTTATCAGTAGGACAAAGGCAACTTATCTCATTTATTCGAGCTTATGTTCATCAACCACAAGTGTTAATTTTAGATGAAGCAACCTCTTCAATTGATAGCGAATCGGAAGCACTAATCCAACATGCAACAGAAGTACTAACAAAAAATAGAACTTCAATTATTGTAGCCCACCGCTTATCAACCATAAAAAATGTTGATAAAATTTTAGTAATTGATAAAGGCGAAATTGTTGAAGAAGGCAACCACGCTGAGCTGATTAACAAGAATGGTTTTTATAAGAAATTATACAACTACCAGTTTAAAAACCAAAAAGTTACTTAAATTTATTTTTTAAGCAGGCTACTCGTAAATAACTTTTTGGGTAAAAATTTTGTTGCCATTGACCACTTTTACCAAGTAAATGCCTATCAAAAAACATAAATTGAATTAAAAACTCCAACCTACTTTTAGCGCATACGCAAAATCTATAAATATTCCACTACCTGTTAATGTTACAGCAAATTTATTTGTGCAGCAGCTTGTTAATAAGCAAATATTCGATGTGCATGAGAATTTTTAGCCCCATCACCAAAGTGATAAAAATGGGTGTTTGCAAAATTATAGTACAATAATATTACAATGTAAACGTAAAGTTTAATTACTTTTATACCTTATGAAAAAACTTGCCGGCATATTAATCTTGTTTATAATAATTACCATTGGTTTTTCTTGCAGAAAAGATAATATTACAACAGATTCTTCTGCTAAACTTAGCTTCTCTACCGATACCATTCTGTTTGACACTGTTTTCGCAACAATTGGTTCAGCCACAAAAAGATTGAAGATTTACAATAGAAATAAAAATAAAGTTATAATTTCTAGCATTAGCTTACCTAATGGAGCTAACTCACAATTTAGAATTAATGTAGATGGTGTAGCAGGAAATATCCAAAATAATGTAGAAATTAATGGTGGCGATAGTTTATATATCTTTTTAGAGGTTACTATCGATCCAAACAGTACACTTTCGCCTTTTGTGGTAGAAGAAAAGCTAAATTTTTTAACCAACGGAAATGCACAAAGTGTTCAGTTGGTAGCTTGGGGACAAAATGCACATTATTTTACACCTAAAAAATTTAATACAGGCTTACCGCCCTACTCGTGCTTAGATGGAGATTGTTCTACTGGTTCTCCAGTAAACCAAACATGGATAAATGATAAACCTTATGTTATTTACGGTTTTTTAGTAATAGATTCTTTAGATGTTTTAAAAATTGACCCCGGAGTACGCATTTACTTGCATAATAATTCGGGAATTTGGGTGTATAAAGATGGAAATATTCAAGTAAATGGAACACTCGCTAATCCTGTAACTTTCCAAGGCACAAGGTTAGAATATGCTTGGCATGATGTGTCAGGCCAGTGGGATAGGATATGGATAAACGAAGGCAGTGCCGACAATGTTTTTAATTATGCCATCATAAAAAATGCTTTTATTGGAATCCAAGCAGAAACATTACCCTTTTATCCAAATTCGCCAACAAGTACCAATACTTTACGGCTAAATAATTGCGAAATACAAAATTGCTCGGCTGTTGGCATATTGGCTACCAATTACAAAATTACGGACACCAACTCTGTAATAAGCAACATTGGACAATATAATGTTTTAATAAAAGGTGGCGGAAATTACCAGTTTAACCATACTACCATTGCAAATTATTGGAGCCAAAGCACCAGACAAACACCTGCCGTTTATTTGCAAAATTATTATACTGATGTAAACGGAAATATTCAAGTCAGAAACATAGATTCTACTAATTTTTATAACTGTATTATTTATGGAAATAATGATGAAGAGTTTGATTATGATGTGTTGTCACCAGGAAATGTTAATTTTAAGTTTAATTACTCTATATTAAAAACAGTAAAAAATACGGCAGGAAGTAATTACACAAATGTTATTATAAACCCTACAGCACCAATATTTAATGATTATGCAAATTATGATTTCACCTTAACAACAGGCTCTCCAGCTATCAATACAGGAATTACATCAGGTGTTTTGTTCGATCATTTAGGAAACTCAAGAGGAAATCCACCAGATATTGGAGCATACGAGAATTAAATTTGTTTTTTTTCACTTCTAAAATAGAATTAATCGAGGTTTATTTTTTATATTTGGCTTTAATTGTTCAAATAACTTCACTTCTAAGATGTTTACAAAACAGCTAACAGATTTAATTAAATCACTATCTAAAAGTGAAAAGAGGTATTTTAAAGTAAATGCCCAAGTTGTAAAAACCAATAAAAATTTAATCCAATTATTTGAAATAATCGAGGGGGATAAATACACCACCATTGAAGATGTTTATACGGCATTAGAGACTAATGGAAAAAAATTACCAGTACTAGAAACTAGGCTGCAAACACTTGTGTTAAGACATCTTAGGTCTTACTATTCCACATCTTCTTATGAAATTGAACTGCATAATCTGTTAATAGAAATAGAAATTCTTTACAACAAAAGGCTATTTAAAAATTGTGCTAAAATTATTTTAAAAGCAAAAAAATTAGCAATTACTCACGAATCTCATCTAACACTATTAAACCTACTAAAATGGGAATCTTATATTGAAAAAGAGTCAGGAAAGTACTTAAAAAAATCTCAAGTTAATATGGTAGAGATTTTAAATAAAGAACTAAAAATACTTTCGGATTATACAAGATTAGTAAAATACAAACAGCAAACATTTAATTTTCTTTTATTATCTAAAAACAGAATGCTTGCAAGCTTAAATAAGGAAATTAAAACATATGATAAATTAATTAATGAATCTTATTTTGATGTGCAAGATTATCATTCTTTTGAGGAGAAACTTTTTCTCTTAAATTTTAAAGGAATGTATTTTTTAAGTAAATCTAGGTTAAAAGAATGTTTAATAGAATACGAAAATTTAGTAGAACTAATAGAAAATTCGAATAGAAAGAATATTTTAAAATCTCAAGAATATTTTTTTGGAATGAATAACCTGTTGCTATTACAAGTCTTAAATAAAGATTATGAAAATTATAACACTACTTTAAATAAAATATACCATCAATTTAAAGGTTTTATAGAATACAAACCTCTTTTATTTAGCGTTACAAAGTGTTATGAACTAGGTATCTACTGCGAAATAGGCAATGTTCAAAAAGGACTTCAATTAATTCCTGAGATTGACAATGGCTTAAAAACTTACAAATTAGTTATCAACGAAGTAAACAAATTACTATTCTATTTAAATATAGCTATTATTTATTACTTTGATAAAAATTATTCTAAAGCTATTTATTGGTTAAATAAATTTTTAAATGATTATAGCATTAATAAAAAGGGTGTTTTGTCAAATATTTTTTATTACGGAAATATTATTAATATAATAATTCATTATGATGCAGCCAATTATGATACTATTGACTACATGTATAATCAATGTCAGACTAACCTAAAAAAGATCAGAAAAATTAGTCAGTTCGATAACCTTATTTTGAAATTCATTAAAAAAGCATCAAAAAAAGCATCAAAAAAAGTATATACTAGAAATATAGAAAAGAAAGAAGACTTTAAAATCCTAAAGAACCAACTAAAGTTATTAGTTAATAACCCTTTAGAAGCAATATCCTTAGAGTTTTTTGATTTTTTTGCTTGGATTGATAGTCATATCGAAAATAAAAATATTAGCGAAATTATTCAAGAAAAGAAGTTGTCATAAACCTAATAAAAAATTGATGGTATCCACACCATCAGCATAATCAGAGAGCTGTGGCGATTGAGTTTCTCCAAAATTCACAGTTGGTATAGCCAATTTTTTTGATGAAACGACACATTGAATATTATTCTCTAGGTATTTTAGTTCTTCAATTAAACTGTTAATATTATCATAAAACTCATAATGCAAAACCCCAACAGGTGAAGGCAATTTTTTTTCTTCTTTAAGTAAAACAAAACCATTATCTAGCAACCTATTGCTTCCCATTAAATACACAGCTTTGTTGTAATCGTAATTATTAGCATATTTGTTGTTGTTTGTAATATGCTGAAAATCATTATATATTGCCTCGAAAAAGAGGTCAATATTATAATTTTTTGGGAAATATAATTTTGACACATTTCTGCAGCCTAAACCATAATATTGAAAAATATCTTTACCTAAAAGGGTTAAATTTTCTTTCGTTTCGTTTTGATGAATAATAGCAACAGAAGTTCTACTTTTTCTAATAATGTGAGGATATTTTCCAAAATAATATTCAAAATAACGAGCTGTGTTGTCACTTCCAGTGGCAATTACAGCATCAAAATTTTCTAATTTATCAACGAACTTAATTTTATCGGTTAATTCAGGGTTCAAGTAAATTAAAATATTGGCAATTTCTTTTATTAATGAATTGTCATTCGAAGATAACTTTGCAATTAAAGTATTACCAGAAATTAACACGCAAAGCATATCATGAAATCCAACCAAAGGAATGTTTCCAGCCATGATAACGCCAATTTTTTTATCTGATTTATTGATAGAATAATGTTGTAACCATTTTTTTATATTATTTTTAGCTAAAGATTCTCCAATTTCGTTAGTAGCGTTTAATATTTGTTCTTTATCAAACCAACCGTTGTGAGCCTTTTGCCTATCAATTAAAGTTAAAAAATCATTGTAGAATAATGAATTTAAGTGGTTTATGCTTTTGTTTTGAACTTTGTTTTTAAACTGAATCAAGAAAGCACCTAATTCTTCGAATGTTTTTATTCTTTTTTCTAAACTCATTTTATTACATTTGCAGCAAAATTACTAACAATAAAATTCGATAACAATGGCAATAATAATTACAGACGAATGTATAAACTGTGGGGCTTGTGAACCAGAATGTCCCAACAATGCAATTTACGAATGTGGCGAAGAATGGAGAATGAGTGATGGAACAGATGTAAGCGGTGAATTTAGTTTAAAAGATGGCAGTACAATTGACGCAGATGATGCACAAGAACCAATTAGTGAAGATTTTTACTACATTGTACCTAATAAATGTACGGAATGTAAAGGTTTTCATGATGAACCTCAATGTGCAGCAGTTTGCCCAGTAGATTGTTGTGTTGATGATGAAGATGTAAGAGAAACAGAAGAGGAGCTATTAGCAAAAAAAGATAAATTGCACAATTAATTGGTACAATATTAGCACAGAAAAACCGTGTATTTAATTGTACACGGTTTTTTTGTATTTGATTTATAATTAAAAAAATGTCAAAATTCAGTCTTATAATTATTCTATTTACTAGCATTAATACTTTTGCTCAAAAAATTGATACTGCTAAAATTACCCAATTAAACAAGTTGGGTAAAATAATTATTGATGCACAAAATGATGAAGCAAAATACAAAGCCAATAAAACCTACAAAATTATTTTAAAAGAAATAGTAAATAATCCTAATTCATTCAATTTTTCGTTCGATTCGTTAAAAGACATAAGCATATTAAAAGCCAATAACCTAAAAGTTTACAATTGGGTACTTCCAAAAGTTGATGGTACGTTTGAATATTTTGCTTTGCTACAAATTAAAGTGAGTAAAGGTGTTTACAAAACTATTGAGCTTATCGACCAATCTGACCAAATAAAATTACCCGAAAGCAAAATTTTAACACCTCAAAATTGGTATGGAGCACTTTATTACAAAATAATTTACAATAAAAAAATTGGAAAAAATACTTACACCATTTTAGGGTGGGACGGCAACGATAATTTAACCAATAAAAAAATAATAGATGTTATTACCGTAACTGGTAATGGCAATGTAAAATTGGGGGCAGCTATTTTTAAAACTAAAAAGAAAATAAAAAAACGAGTAATTTTCGAATATTCAGATAACGCTGTAATGTCTTTAAAATACAATCCAAAATTAAAGAAAATAATTTTTGATTATTTAGTGCCTGTTAGTTCTGAGCTAAAAGGTATTTATGCTTATTATGGCCCTATTTTAAATAGGTTTGATGCCTATACTATTGAAAATAGAAAATGGATTTACGAAAAAGATACGCCAATAAATTTAGATAGGAGCATAAAAGATTTTATGTGGAAAGACCCAAAGAAATAGCTTAATTTTTAATTGCTAATGTCAGTTGTTTTTTCTTATAATCAATTGTAGCACTATAATCTAATAAGATATCACCACCTAAAATACCATCAATTAAATCAATTCCCAATTTTTCGTACGATTGATTAACGTGCTGTAAATCTAAAATAGTTGCCTTATAATTGGTAATGATTAGTTTATTAAATTGTAATTTATCTACCATAACAGTTTTACTTGTCATGGTGGTAGTGCCTAAACCTGTTGATAAACGCTCTTGATCTTCTAAATTGTTGTGTCCTAAAAAATTAACAATTCTATTTTCGTCAAAAACAGATTTAGAAGCACCAGTATCTAAAATTAAATTGGCATCTTTACCGTTAATTTTAATTGTTAGTAGCAAATGAAAACCATCATCTTCGATGGGTAAAATGGCAAGCGGAATTATTGTTTTCATATTACGAATGTTTTTGATTTTTATAATTTTAACAATTACCTTTTTTGTAAAAAATATTTAGCATTTACTTCATTGTAATTTTTTCTCCAATCTAACGCAGCTTCTAAATAAATATGCTCTAAAATGGGCTTGTCGTCTGTTAAAATAACAGCATCATTAAGGTTTATATCTTTTTTGGAAATTAAAATGGACGTGTTCTTATTTTTTGAGACTAATTTTTCTTTAGAAGCGATAAACAATAAATTTCTTGCATTTTCTTTGCCTTTTGTAGCCACCAATTGAACGTGATAATTATCTGCTAATAAAGTTTTGTAAATTGAACGAGCGGCTTTGCCTTTGCTTCCAGTTATGTAACCATAAAAATTTACTATTAATATTCCTTTTTTAGTGAGTTTAGTTTTTATCTCAGCAAAAGCTTCTTTGGTCATTAAATGGATAGGAGGAGTTTCGCTATGGTATAAATCGTAAATAATTACATCATACTTTTTCTTTGTTAAGTTGAGGTAATGTCTTGCATCATCAACAATAACATTAACATTTTTATTGATGTAAAAATATTTTTTTGCAATTTTTGCAATGCGTTCATCTATTTCTACAACATTAACAGTTAAATTATTTTTTTTTAGTTGCTTGTACAGAGTACCACCGCCCAAACCTAATAGTAAAGTTTTTTTTCCTTGTGCATAGGTATTAACATTATTTGTTAGGACATCAACATAATCCCAATAACTAACAAATGGGTTTTCTTTGTCCATAATGGTTTGAGAAATATTGTTAACTATTAACTCTCGGTAAACTGTATTTTTTTTTGTTTTTGGATTAAAATGGATTCTATCAACCACTTTTACCTCTCCTAAAATGCTATCAGCATGATAAAGTAAATGATTGTTGTTGCTATTATTAAAATTATAAGAAAATAGTGCTGCTAAAGAGATTAAACTTATTAACGATAAATTTTTATTGTTTTTGGCTAAAAACAAAACACCTATTAAAATGGCAAGTAATCCGTAGCAATATAAAGTATTTTTTATGCCAAATTGAGGAAGGGTGTAAAAACCAATAAAAAAAGTACTAATTATTCCTCCTAAAGTAGAAACAGCATAAACTGTTCCACTGCTTTTGCCTGATTCTTTGGCTTGTTGTGTTAATAAATTAATGATTAATGGAGAAATAGCACCAAACAACATTAAAGGCAAAAACAAAAAGCTCATTAAAGAAACAATTGTCCCTAAAAGTATATTTAGATTAATGGTAATGGGTAAAACTACTGCACTAATACTGGGGCTTATCGTAACCAAAAAGCCAGCAACGAGCATAAACCAATAAATTAATTTATCTTTTGCAGGAAACTTATTTGAAACATATCCTCCAAGGTAATATCCTGTCATTAAAGCAGTTAGTGTAATTCCTAAAACGGCAGCCCAAACGTAAATAGAAGTTCCAAAAAATGGCGACAACATTTTAGCACCGCACAATTCTACACACATTACAGCTCCACCTTCAATAAAGGCGATAATGTAAATTAATTTTTTTAGGCTTTTCAACATCTTAAGCATACAAAAATAATGATTTATTTTCTTGATAAAAGCAGCACTAAAATTGACTGCTGTATAAATTATTCTTCTACACGCAAAGCCATCTTTTTCTCATAATCTAAAATCAACAAATAATACATTAAAACACCAAAAAGATAGAGGGCGGCTGTAATTAAAAATACATATACGTATTGCAAGCCTACTTTACGAAGTATTTGAAAAATAACAGAACTAATAAACCAGCTTCCCGACCAAACTGCGGCAGTTAAAGCACTCATCATTTCTTGATTTTTTTCCCCAACATATTTCATTACTAAATCAGAAGTCATGGGACCTGCCATATTCATTAAAGGTTGCCTAATTAAATACATTGCTATGGCTAAATAAATGGCATACCAAGCACCAATAATTTCGGTTAAGGCTAAAATAATTAAAGCAGCAATAGCTATTAATTGGGTAATAGGAATGGCTTTTTTATAACCTAATTTCGATTTTAAAACAGGTACAAAAAGCACAACACCAAAAACTATTGCAGTGGCAAATGCACTTAAAATAGCAAATTTATCGGAATCTAAACCATGTACTTTAAAAAAGAATAAACCAATAAAAGGAATGGTTAATCCTGCACCAACGGCAATTATTAAAGTTGGTACTAAGGCTTTTATAATTATTAACCAATCAAAATTTTTTAAATTTCTTCTCTTTTTGGTGATTGTTGGAACAATTTCTTTTTGTTTAATACTAAAAATGGTAACGGTACACAAAAACCCCATACCAGAAATAATTTGTAATATTAGCTTTTCATCAAAAAGTTGAGGATTAATGTTTTTTAAGCCAAAAATAATTGTTCCGCTCACAATTCCTGCCACACTCCAAGTAGAATAGCTTAGTGTAATGGCTTCGGTATGGGTTTCTTTTTTTGCGTTTCTTAAAATATAAGGTAAAGCAGAAATTTGTATGCCTGTAAAACTAATTCCCCATAAAAATAAACTTAAATAAAGCAGCCAATCAATTTGTTGGTCGATGGCTTCTAAAATTACAAAAGCAATTGTTGGTGTTAAAATAGACGAGGCATAAAAAATGGGTTTTAGTTTTCTGCCTTTTATAATTAAACCAAGTGGAAAAGCAAACAATAAAACGCCTAAAAATCTGTACGATACAAAAGAAGCACTTTCAAAATCTTTGTAACCAACTTTTGCCATATAAATAAGCATAATGGTCATAAATGCTGCATTTATAAGCTGTAAAAAAAACTCTGCGACAATAAATTGCAAAATATGTTTTTCTAGTTTTTTATAATATTTTAAGAAGCTAAAAATTTTCAAATGTTATTGGTTTGCATCATTACAAATGCCGTAAAAAAAGCAAAACATTATTTAATGATATTGCTTTGTAGCTTGCAATGAAGTTAAATTAAAGTGTAAGCACTAAAATCAAAACCATTTAAAAGGGCAGTAGTTTCCATTCGTTTTTTACCTTCAATTTGAAGTGTTAATATTTGAATAAATCCACCTTTTACCGCAATTTTTAATGTTGATTTTGAAGTAATTATTGTGCCAAG
>CAZVEW010000027.1:0-20293 GCA_964625955.1 uncultured Vicingus sp.
CCTTATAACAATATAATCCGATCCTACAATTTTCCCCGCCCTTATAATTCCGTTACCCCCAAGATTATAAGCCGTAATCGCCAGCGGCCAGTCCTGGAGCTGCCAGTAATTATATTTCAGAATTAGATTATTTATACATATATAAAGGGGTTGCAATATATTATGCCGAATCTATTGAAGCAATTGGCGATAACTTAAAAGAAATAAAACCTCAATTATTTGCAACAGTTCCTCGTTTGTTAGAGAAAGTGTACGATAAAATTGTAGCAAAAGGAAGTGATTTAACAGGTGTGAAGCATAAGCTATTCTTTTGGGCATTAGATTTAGGTTTAAAATACGACCCAATGATTAACCAAGGTGCGTGGTATAATTTTCAATTAAAAATGGCTAACAAAATCATTTTTAGTAAGTGGAGAGAAGCTTTGGGAGGAGAAATTGTTGCCATCGTTTCTGGTGGGGCGGCATTGCAAGCAAGATTAGCAAGGGTATTTACAGCAGCACAAATTCCTGTTTTAGAAGGCTATGGATTAACAGAAACTTCGCCAGTAATTGCCGTAAATAGTTTGCTAAAAGAGGGTACAATGATTGGAACAGTTGGTAAAGTATTAAATAATTTAGAGGTGAAGATTGCTGATGATGGAGAAATTATTGTAAAAGGACCAAGCATAATGAATGGTTATTACAACAAACCTGAACAAACTAAAGAAGTGATAGATGAACAAGGTTACTTTCATACTGGAGATATAGGTAAACTGATTGATGGTAAATATTTAAAAATTACTGACCGTAAAAAAGAAATATTTAAAACTTCTGGAGGTAAATACATCGCACCACAAGTAATGGAAAATAAATTTAAAGAATCTCGTTTTATAGAACAATTGATGGTAATAGGAGAGGGGGAAAAAATGCCCGCAGCATTTATTCAACCCGATTTTTTATTTTTAAAAGAGTGGTGCGATAGAAAAAATATAGCTTTTACTACTAATAAAGAAGTAATTAAAAATGAGCAGGTTATTAATCGCTTTCAGCAAGAGGTAGATACTTTAAATGTAGATTTTTCTAACTACGAAAAAATTAAAAGGTTTGAGTTGGTTGCTCAACCATGGACAATTGATGCGGGGGAGTTAACGCCAACCTTAAAATTAAAGCGAAAAAATATTTTGGCTAAAAACCAAGATTTATACAAAAAGATTTATGGAGATAAGTAAAAACACTTCAGAATCTACAAAAAAAGATAAAGTAAAATCTTTAAAATATCTGTTAATAAGAAGAAATTAAATTGACATTACTTCTTTTTAGCATTTTCAAACATATCTTCAACACCTTTAATAAAGTTGGCAGGTCCACCAGCTACGTAGCCAGTTTTACCTAAGGCATCAATGGTAAAGCTTCCTTTTTCATCTTTGCCTAATTTAAAAACCCAAATGGTTGGATATCCTGTAACATGAAATGCTTGTGCTAAGCTATAATTTTGTTTTTTTATGTCTTCTGGTAATTTAAATCTTCTAGGAAAATCTAATTCTAACAAAACAACTTTATCTTTTGCCCAAGTTTTAAAAGCAGCTTTATCAAAGACTTCATATTTTAACTTTTTACACCAACCACACCAATCACTACCTGTAAAATTGGCTAAAATTGGTTTTCCTGTTTTTTTAGAAATTTCATAAGCTTTATTTATATCAACCAACCAACCTACTGCATTGGCTTTGTAAACTTTTGTTTGACTTTGTGTTTTTAATACCCCGTTTTGGGCAAATATTACCGTTACCGAACTAGTGCTGAACAAAAAAGCAAAGGTTAAAATTTTAATATATCTCATAATTATTATAATAAGGTAGAGTGAGTAAAAAACAATATTTATGCCAAAATTAATGAATTCCGTGCATTTTCTTTTTAATAAGTGGTGTTAAAGCAATTACAATTAGTCCAGCAATTATTGGTAGTACCAAATAAATTAGGAAAAATGTAGATAAAGAATATTGTGTGCTTATTTTATCGATTAAACTACCTGTTAAACCAGCTAAATAATTTGCCAAAGCGGTAGCTGTAAACCAAATACCAAACATTAAACCTACCAATTTAGTAGGGGCTAATTTACTTACGTAAGATAAGCCAACAGGAGATAATACCAATTCGCCAATGGTGTGCATTAAATAGGCAATAATTAACCAAACCATACTAACAGAAGCTACTTTAGCACCAGGAGGTATGCTACTTGCACCATAGGCTAATGCACCAAATCCTAAGCCTAATAAAATAAGTCCTGAACCAAATTTAATAGATGCTGAAGGGTTGTATTTACTTTCCCATAATTTTGAGAATAAAGGAGCTAATAGTATTATAAATAAGGAGTTTAAGATGCCAAACCACGAGGCAGGGACTTCTGCCACACCAGCATCAAATTCTCTTACCAACATCCAAATAGCAATAATCCATATTACTGTAAAACTAAATCCTAAAGCTAATACTGATATAGGGTATTTTTTAATGGTTTTTCGAAATAGCATAATTAAAACCCAAGTAATAACAATTAGAGGTATAATAGTTAAAGCGGTATTTATCCACCTAAAAATTAATGCACCATTGCCTTCTAATGCTCTGTTTGTGTAGCTTTTAGCGAAAATTGTCATACTTCCACCAGCTTGTTCAAATGCCATCCAGAAGAAAATGGTGAAAAAGGCAAGTATGCCAATTACTATCAATCTATCTCTAACAACTTTTGGTGATAGTTCTTCTTGTTCTTTTTCTATATCTTGATTAACATTTACATCTAAAGCGGAGGTTTCATGTACTTCTATAGGTGTATCTTTTAATTTTTGTTGTTGTTTAGGGCTTAAACCTATATCACCAAAAATTCCTTGTCCGAACCAAAACTGTATCATTCCCATAAACATAAAAATACCTGCTAAGCCAAAGCCATAGCTCCAGCCTATTTTTTCGCCAATATAACCACATAATAATATACCCAAAAAGGCACCCGCATTAATTCCCATGTAAAAAATAGTGTAGGCACCATCTTTTTTATCACTTCCTAAAGGGTACAAACCTCCAACAATTGAAGATACATTTGGTTTAAAAGCTCCATTGCCAATGATTAATAAAAATAAGCCTAAGTAAAAGAAGGCTGGTGTATCCATTGCCATAGAGGCGTGTCCAGCAGTCATTAATATAGCACCTAAAACAACCGCTTTTCGGTAGCCCAATAATTTATCTGCCAATAAGCCACCAAAAATTGGTGTAACATACACAAAACCTGTGTATAAGGCGTAAAGGGACAATGCTCTTTCGTTAGTCCAACCCCAACCACCTTCAGAAAAATCGCTTACTAAAAACAAAACCAACAAAGCTCTCATGCCATAATAAGAGAATCTTTCCCACATTTCTGTAAAAAACAAAGTAAATAATCCTGCTGGATGTCCTAAAATAGTTGGTACATTATTATTTTCCATAGTTATATTTTTAGCGCTCTAAATTACAATAATTCTTTTTATAATATTAAAGCTTATTAATTCTTACTTTTTACTGTTAATAATCTTTTACATGTCCCCAATTTTCTCCAGTTTTTATGCGGTATAATTGCATTTCTGAAATGCCAAATTGTTTGGCTATCATTTTTAACCTTGTTTTCCTGTTAGGGTCGTTTATTTTCTTTTTAATTCGTATTACTTCTGTCTCAGTAAGTTTAGCATTGGGTATTATTATGTCTTTATTTTTTCTGTTTGGATTAAAAATTTTACGTTGAACTCTCTCTGATTTTGTTGCCCATTTAAGGTTCGTATAAACGTTGTTTTCTTTATTAAAATCTTTATGAAGAACCACACATTTTTCTTTTACATAGTTAGGGATAAAATACTGAGCTACTAACCTTTGTATATAAATTCCTGTTCGCTTTCCTGTTTGTTGTTTTAATCTTAGTGCTAAATATCCCGATATTTTACCAGGTTTTATGATTTTACCTTCAGGAACTCTGATAGAAAATTTTTTAATTCTACCATAATTAGATATTTGAAACCATTCTGTAGTAACAAATTTTTTATTATCTAATTTAATATCTTTCCATATTTCATCTCTGTATTTATTTTCTGCAATCATAGCTTATTTAATAAAAAATTAGTCATTAAGGTATATAGTTGTAGTCTTGTATTTCCTCCATAAATACCATGATTTTTGTTGGGATAAAACATTTGGGTAAACTGTTTATTAGCATTGATTAAAGCATCGCTCATTTCAACAGAATTTTGAAAATGAACGTTATCATCGGCCATGCCATGCACCAATAAGTAATTTCCTTTTAATTTATTTACAAAGTTAATGGGTGAGTTTTTATCGTATCCATCGGCATTTTCTTGTGGTGTTTGCATGTATCTTTCGGTGTATATGTTATCGTAAAATCGCCAATTAGTAACTGGGGCAACGGCTATGGCTGTTTTAAAAACATCGGCACCTTTGGTAATGCAAAGCGATGACATATAACCGCCATAGCTCCAACCAAAAATACCAATTCTACTACCATCAACGTAAGGCAGCGTGCTTAAATATTTGGCAGCAGCAATTTGGTCTTCGGTTTCGTACTTTCCTAATTGTTTGTAGGTAATTTTTTTAAAATCTGATCCTCTTGCTCCTGTTCCTCTATTATCTACCGAAACAATAAGATAACCTTTTTCTGCCAGCATTTGAAACCAAAAATAATTAGAACTTCCCCAACTATCATTAACGGTGTTTATTCCCGGACCACCATAAACATACATTAACACAGGGTATTTTTTAGTTGCATCGAAATTTTTAGGTAAAATTTTCCACGCATTTAAGGCTGTTTCGTTCACTTTTATGGTGAAAAATTCTTGAGGAGTAATATTTACTTGCTCTATTCTTTTAATTAAAGATGAGTTATTTTGTAAAACACTAATTTCTTTACCATCACTATTATTTATCGTAATATAATAAGGGGTGTTTGCGTTAGAATAGTAGTTGATAAAATATTTAAAAGTTTTGCTAAAATCGGCTTCATTTTGCCCTTTTTTAGCTGTGAGTTGTTTTTTGTTGCTGCCATTTAATTTAACAGCAAAAATTTGTCTGTCCATAGGAGAAATTTCGGCAGATTGAAAATAAACGACACCTTTGGCTTCATCTACACCATAAAAATCGGTAACGTCCCAATTTCCTTTGGTAACTTGGTTAATTAGTTTACCTTTAATATTGTACAAATAAATATGATTAAAGCCATCTTTTTCGCTGGTAATTAAAAACTCATTTTTAGTTTTTAAGAATTTTGTGGTGGGTACTTCTACATATTTTTTATCTTCTTCGTGATAAATTACTTTGCTTTTACCTGTTTCGGCATCTGCCAAATGGATTTCTAAAATATTTTGATGCCTGTTTAAAGTTTGCAGTGCCAAATATTTTGAGTCGTTTGACCAATTTATTCTCGAAATGTATTCATATTTTTCTTTAATCTCTGTTTTAATTGTTTTTTTAGTGGCTAAATCGTAAATATAAACCGCTACTTTAGCGTTATCTTCTCCTGCTTTTGGATATTTAAAACGTTCTTCTTTAGGATATAAATCACCATAAATTTTCATACTCCATTCTTTTACTTTGCTTTCATCAAATTTAAAAAAAGCAATTTTTTTTCCGTTGGGCGACCATTTAAATGCTTGAATTAGTTCTAATTCTTCCTCATAAACCCAGTCAGAAAGTCCATTGAGTATTTCATTTTCTTTACCATCATTGGTAATTTGGGTAATGGTATTATCCGATAAATTTTTAAAAAATAAATTATTATCTTGTACAAAAGCCACTTTATTGGCAGAAGGTGAAAAAGTGGCATACATTTCTTTATTGCCATCGGCTAATTTGCTAAGTTTTTTTGTGGTTAAATCGTAAATAAAGTAGTTAGATTTGCTAGAGTAACGATAAATTGATGTTGTTTTCGTTGCTATAATTAATTTATTTTCATCAGTACTAAAATCATAATCCTCAATGTCAATAGGTTTGCCTTTAAATTTTAATACTTTAGGTTCAATTAATATACTTACCTCCTCGTTGTTGTAAGCATGCTCTACCAAAGCTGTGCCATTTTGATGCCTTTCTAAAGTGGTATAATGCAAGCCATCATTCATAGAGCGTAAACCACTAACATACTCAGGATAAAACTTATAATCCTTCCAAATATCTGTTAAAGTGATGTCTTTTTTATTTTGACCAAAAGAATTGGTAGCAGCAATTAAAAAGAAGATTAAAACAGTGGCAAACTTTTTCATTTATCGAAATTTAATTTTAAGCTTACGAATTTAACTAAATAAATTAATTTGTTTAAGAAATTTAACATTAGAACACGATAAACAGCTATTTTTTAGCTTTACAAGAAACAATAGCACAATAATTTAAATTAAGATAGCTTATTTTAATCGTTTAATTATTTTTGCTGAAAAATATATTTCATGAATACTTACGAAGATTATAAAAATCATTTACAAAAAATAGCCGATGTAGCCTATAGCATATCTATTCTTAATTGGGATCAAGAAGTTTTGATGCCTAAAAAAAGTGCTGCAAGAAGGGCGCAACAAATTGCTACACTTGCAGGAATCCATCATCAACTAAGTGTTAATGAAAAATTTGGCAACTTACTGCATCAACTTAACAACCATGCCAATTTTACCGATGAACAGCAAAGAAACATTAAGGAATCATTACAAGAATTTAACAACAATAAAAAATACAGCACCGAATTTGTACAGTTAATGAGCAAAAATATTTCATTATCTTTTGAGGCTTGGCATAAAGCAAAAGAAAAAAACGATTTTAATTTATTTGCTCCTCATTTAGAAAAATTGGTTGAATTAAAAAAACAAGAGTGTGAATTGTTAGGTTATGAAAACCACCCTTACAATGCCTTATTAAATTTATATGAGCCAAAAATGACAGTTGCCAAATTAGATGTTTTGTATAAAGATGTAAAAGGGCAGTTGGTCGATTTTGTGCAACAAATTGCTCAATTGCCTCAAAATGACGAAAGTTTAATGTTACAAAATTATGACACCACTAAACAAATAGCTTTTACCGAAGATTTATTAAAACAAATGGGTTATGATTTTGATGCAGGACGGCAAGATGTTTCTGTTCACCCTTTTACTACCAATTTTAGTGCAACAGATGTAAGGGTTACAACCCGTGTTAATAAAAATGATTTGAGTGAGATTTTATGGAGTAGTATCCATGAAGGTGGTCATGCTTTGTATGAACAAGGATTAAAAGACAAAAATTATGGTTTACCATCAGGGAGCTACCTATCTTTGGGTATTCATGAATCACAATCAAGGTTATACGAAAATAATGTAGGACGAAGTTTAAGTTTTTGGAAATATAATTTTCAGCAATTACAAACTGTTTTTCCAACACAATTGGCAAAATATACAGCTGTAGATTTTTATAAAGCGATGAACATTGTAAAACCATCACTCATTAGAACCAGTGCCGATGAATTAACCTACCATTTTCATGTATTAATAAGGTATGAAATTGAAAAAGAACTAATTGCAGGTAATATTAATGTTAGCGATTTGCCTGCTGTTTGGAACAAAAAATACAAAACCTACCTAAATATTGATGTGCCCACTGATGAACAAGGAGTGTTACAAGATATACATTGGTCGCACGGAAGTTTTGGCTATTTCCCAACCTATTCATTAGGAAGTTTTTATGCCGCCCAATTTTTTGAAACTGCTAAAAAAGAAATTCCTAATTTAGAAAACCAAATAGAAAAAGGGAATTTAAAAGAATTATTAAATTGGCTTAGAAAAAATATTCATCAACATGGCAGGCTATTTGCTCCTGAAGAATTATGCGAAAAAGTAACAGGAGAAAAATTAAACTTTAAGTACTTTATGAATTACGCAAAAAATAAATACTCGAAATTATATAATTTAAAATCTATTGAAGCATGAAAAAATTGACAATAATATTATTTACAACATTAAGTTTTTTTGCTTGCAAAAGTACTTCAGCACCTATGGATACAACCAAAGAGATATCAGAAAGTAATACCAAAAAAAGCACGAAACAAACTAATGTAGAAGAAAAAACTTACGATATGGTATTATACTTTATTAGTAAAGGAGAAGGAATTGACATGAAATTAGCAGCAAAAATTAATAATATTGTTTCGGAATTTTCTAAAGCCAATAAAGTAAAAATTCGCTTAGAGAAATCTAATTTTGGACGCGAAGGAGAAGTAAATTACAATTTTATTTTAAACAACTTATCAACAAGCAAGAAAAAAGAGTTTATCAAGGCAATTGAAGCTGTAATAGGTAAGTCGGACATGGTGTTTGTTAAATTTAATCAAAAACCTGTTCAAAAAAGATAGCATCTTTCTTTGATTTTTAATAGACTTATCAGACCTTTGCAAAAGCAAGCCTAACAGGGCGTTATCACTTATTATTTAAATAAAGTTTATAAAAAATCATTTCATGAATGAATTTGGAATTAAAGCCGAAAATGCAAATCTAAAAGATTTAGGCTTAGAAAACGTGGGTTCCTCTCTATGGAACCTAGCACCAGCCCAGTTGGTTGAAGAAACAATATTAAGAGGTGAAGGCGAATTAACCGACACCGGCTCTTTACTCGTTGACACAGGCGAGTTTACGGGAAGATCTCCGAAAGACAGATTTATCGTCTGTGATGAAATAACCGAAGATGCTGTTTGGTGGGGCGATACCAACAAAAAGTTTGACTCCGCTAAATTCGATGCTCTTTACAACAGAGTTACCGCTTATTTAGGCGGAAAAGATGTGTATGTGAGAGATGCATACGCTTGTGCCGACCCAAAATACAGAACAAATATTAGGGTGGTTACAGAATATCCTTGGTTAAATTTATTTGCATTTAATATGTTTTTGCGACCAAGTAAAGAAGAAATTTTAAACTTCACCCCCGAATGGTCGGTAGTTTGTGCTCCCGGTTTTATGGCAGACCCAACAATTGACGGCACAAGACAACACAACTTTGCCATCTTAAATTTTACACGAAAAGTAATTTTAATTGGCGGAACAGGTTATACTGGTGAAATTAAAAAAGGAATATTCTCAGCCTTAAATTTTATTATGCCACATCAAAAAAATGTATTGTCAATGCACTGCTCTGCTAATGTTGGTAAACAAGGCGATACAGCAATTTTCTTTGGCTTATCAGGTACAGGAAAAACAACTTTATCGTCCGACCCAAACAGACAATTAATTGGAGATGATGAACACGGTTGGGGAGAAGATTCTGTATTTAACTTTGAAGGTGGTTGTTATGCCAAAGTAATTGATTTATCTGCCGAAAAAGAACCTCAAATATTTGATGCTATTAAATTTGGCTCTGTCCTTGAAAATGTAAAATTTATTGATGATACCACTCATGTAGATTATGAAAATAGCGAAAAAACAGAAAATACAAGGGTAAGCTATCCTATTTATCATATTGATAATTACAAAGAAGATTCTATTGGTAAAAACCCAAAAAATATTTTCTTTTTAACTGCCGATGCTTTTGGCGTATTACCTCCCATTTCTAAATTAACACCAGGACAAGCCATGTACCAATTTATATCTGGTTATACCGCAAAAGTTGCAGGAACAGAAGAAGGCATTACTGAACCACAAACTACTTTTTCTACCTGTTTTGGAGAACCATTTATGCCTTTACATCCAACAAAATATGCTAAAATGTTAGGTGAAAAAATGAGTGCCAATGGTGTAAATGTTTGGTTAGTTAACACAGGCTGGTCTGGCGGTGCTTATGGTATTGGCGAAAGAATTAGCCTAAAATACACTAGAGCAATGATTACTTCTGCTTTAACAGGGAAATTAGATAACGTAAATTACGAAACTCACCCTGTTTTTGGTTTGGCAATGCCAACTGAATGTGAAAATGTGCCTAGTGAGATTCTTAATCCAAAAAACACATGGCAAGATAAAGCAGCTTACGATGTGAAAGCAAACGAATTAGCAGAAGCATTTATCAAAAATTTTGAAAAATATGCCGAAGGTGCAAGCGATGAAATTATGGCTGCAGCACCAAAAGCAGTTGTTACAGCTTAAGTTATTATAATTCAAATTATTAATGGAGCTTCTAAAGTAACTTTGGAGGCTCTTTTATTTTTTAGTATTATTGAAGAAAAAAATATGAATTTAAACGATACCGTAGAAAAATTAAGCAGAGAAGGTTATCAATTTAACTTAGAGAAATATTTCATGCAAGGATTTGAACTCTTTAAAAAGGAAGCAGGTCTTTTTATAAGTTTTTCTATTATTGCTGGTTTAATAGGGGTAATAGCTGGTGTTATTCCAATTGTTGGCTCACTTATTCAAACAGTAATTGTATCAATAGTTAACTTGGGTTATTTTTATGTTGCAAGGAAAATTAAAAATGGGAAACAAGTTTCTTTCGAAGATTTTTTTAAACCATTTAGTGCTTTTGGAGATATTATTGGTATAGCATTAGTTGTATTTATTTTAACAGTAGTAGCCACATTATGTTTAATAATACCAGGAATTTATTTAGGTATTGCATGGATTTTTGCTGTGCCTATTGCTTATTTTTACAAACCATCGCTTTGGGGAAGCATGGAAGCAAGTAGAATTATTATTACTAAAAATTGGTGGTGGTTTTTGTTGCTTATTTTATGTATCGCACTATTAAATATATTAGGTGCAATTTGTTTGTTAGTAGGTTTGTTGGTTACTGTACCCGTTACCCATTTAATTTTTTATGCTGCTTTTGATGATATTTTTAAAATAGACGAAAAAGAAGAAGACGTAGTAATATTGTAAAAATCCGCCCCCCCCCATAAGGTTTTTGGCGGTATCAGGCAATTAAGTGTAGGTTATGCGATAGAGGGATAAATAGCAAAAACCTGTTTAAGCGGATGCTTGGAATATCTAATTCAAATATACTTTTCTATATTGTATTTATAAATTTTTCCATTGATTGATATTTTTTTCAGAAAAGCTTACTTATTTTTATCCATAATAAGAACATAAACTCTGTCGCCTTTGATATTTTTAATGTCTAAACCAAAATTCATAATTTTTAGTTGTTGCATTTTTGCTAATTCTAAATGATTTTCATCGTGTAGGGTAAAAATAAAAAAATATTTATCATCAACCATACCTAAAAGTTTGGTCATAATTTGATAGTCTGTATCAATAATTTCACTTCTTTTTTCTTTAAATTCTTCTAACGGTAATTTGTAATAATCTTTAAAACAGGTTGATAAAACTTTATTTCCATTAAAAAAGTCATCAATATTTTTAATTTCCCATACATGGAAACCTTCGTATTGGTAGCACATTTCACTAAATTCACTTACAAGCATAATTTATAATTTAACTTAAAAAGTTGTAAAAATAGAGAAAAGGATGGAAATACCAGTTTAACATCGAACGCAGATTATAACAATTAATCAAACTAATTACATTAATTTGGGAAAAAATTTAAAGCATCAATTACGGCTTGGTTAAATTGATTTTGATTTAATCCCGTAGTAATATTATTTTCACTAAAATAAGTTAGCATATTTTCAGTGGGCATATTACCAGTTAATTTATCTAATGCCATAGGACATCCTCCAAACCCTTTAATAGCTCCATCAAACCTTTTACAACCGTTTTGATAGGCTGTCTCAATTTTTTCTTTCCATGTTGTTGGCGTAGTATGTAAATGAGCTCCAATCTCCATATTTGTGAATTCGGGTATCATATTGCTAAACAGATAGCCTATATTTTCTTTATTAGAAACACCAATAGTGTCTGATAAAGCAATTATTTTAACACCTAAATCAGCAATCTTTTTAGCCCATTCGATAACTATATCGCTATTCCATTTATCACCATAAGGATTTCCAAAGGCCATAGAAATATACACAACCAAGGTTTTGTTATTTTTTACACATAAATTTTGGATATTTTCCACACGGATTAATGATTCAGTTATAGACGAATTGGTATTTCTCTGCTGAAAAGTTTCTGAAATAGAAAAAGGAAATCCAAGACAGTTAATTTGTTCAAAATTACAAGCATCAACAGCCCCTCGTTGGTTGGCCACTATTGCTAATAATTTACTTTGAGTTGTACTCAAATCTAATAAATCTAATACTTTATCGGTGTCTTTTAGTTGAGGAATTGCCTTTGGAGAGACAAAACTTCCAAAATCTATTGTGTCGAAGCCAACTTTAAGCAATTGATTAATATAGCTTGCTTTTGTTTTACTTGGAATAAAATCATGCAACCCTTGCATGGCATCTCTAGGGCATTCAATTATTTTTATCATAATTTTTTACTATTGCTTTATTAATATCCTTAATCAAACTTGGTCCTTCATAAATAAATCCCGTATAAATTTGAAGTAAATCTGCTCCTGCACTTAGTTTTTCAATAGCATCTTCGGAAGAATGAATTCCTCCAACACCAATTATAGGAAAAGCTTTGTTCGATTTTTCAGATAAGTATTTAATTACTGCTGTTGAACGATTTTTTAAAGGCTTTCCGCTTAAACCTCCGTTGGCAATTTTTTCTATTTTATTTTTTGGAGTTTTTAGATTTTCTCGGCTGGTAGTAGTATTGGTAGCAATTATTCCATCAATTTTTGTTTGGGCAACAATATCAATTACTTCGTCTAGTTGAGCATTATTTAAATCGGGAGCAATTTTTAATAATATTGGTTTAGTGTTTGGTTTTGTTGCGTTAATTGATTTTAACTCATTCAATAATTTCAATAGAAAAGGAGTGTCTTGTAATTTTGTTAAATCTTTCACATTCGGACAGCTTACATTTACCACAAAATAATCTACATAATTATGCAGAACATTAAAATTATATACATAATCGGTTAAAGCACTCTTGTTACTTGTTGCAGTATTTTTACTGATATTTCCACCAATAATAATATTTGTTTTTCTGTTTTTTAGGCGTTTTATAGCATCCTCAACGCCTAAATTATTAAACCCCATACGATTAATCAATCCTTCATCATCAGTTATCCTAAATAAACGAGGTTTTGGGTTACCAATTTGGGCTTTAGGCGTTAAAGTTCCTATTTCTATAAATCCAAAACCAAAGTTAGCTAACTGATTAAACCAACGGGCATCTTTATCAAACCCAGCAGCTAAACCCACAGGGTTTTTAAATTTTAAGCCGAATAATTCTCGTTCTAAAGCAGGGTGTTTAAATTCAAAAAAGCTACGAATTAAAAAAGGTACGCAAGGAACTTTACCCATAAAAGTTAACCACCAAGTAACAAAATAATGAGCCTTTTCGGGCTGCATTGCAAATAATAAAGGCTTAATGATTAGTTTATACATTTACTAGTATTTACGCAAAATTACGAATTGAAAAATTAAGGTGATGAATTTATTTTGAAGAATTTATTTTGGCATAATTTAAAAGTAGATTTTACTAACAATATGATTGTTAAAGAGGTTTTTGTGACAGATTTTACAGCATATTTAACTATTTCCTTAGTAAAAAATTTATGATAAATAATGTTAAGTACATTTAAAAGTTTATTTATCCATTTAGGTAAATTTTTTTCAAGCTGTTCATCAAATTCTAAGTCAATATTATTGTATTGGTAATCATTTTTTGGCGTTAAATAAGTTTCCTCTTCATTAAAAATAGGAGCAAATACTTTATAAGAAATATCTAATAATTTTTCAAGATATAAATCAAATATATCAAGTTTATTTTTACTTAAATTTAAGTTTTTATTATCGCTTTTTAACACATTTAAATAATATTCTCTTGATGTATTGTAGCTTAAATTTTTATTATAATTTTTCATAAATCTTAATTTTATACAAATAAACAAGCAATTATCCTTAATAGTGTTTGATTTAAGTTGTTAATTATCTTGAATTTTATTTTAAGTTAATTTAAATTTGCATTACTTAAATTTAAGTTTTATATTTAAGCGGTTAAAAATTAAAGATGATTAAACGGTACACATTTTTACAGCATCCTTTTTACTTTGTGTTGGCAAACGCAATGAAAATGGTTAATGGCTTGGAAAAATGTGTTGCTATTTTTTATAATAATGATTCAAGTAAAGTTGAAATACTTTCTTTTAAAGATAAAATAAGTAATGTTTTTATTGATGATATAGCAGTTTTAGTTCAAGTAAGAAATACTAAAGGTCGATTTAATTGGTTGAATAAAGAACAATTATCTTTTGAGATAAATACAACCAACAAAAACCAGCTTTCTTTTGAAGATGAGGAAAATAGCTCGATTTTAGAGTTACGATTTTTTAATTTTTATGATAAAAAATATGATGTACTTTATTTTTATTTTAAAAACACCATTGGTAATTTTAAATTATCGAGTAGTAACGAAAAAATGAATATTACCATAAAAGAAGTTGTTCAAAATTTAATTTACAACCAAGTAGATTTAATTATTAAATCTAACGATAACAACCTTCAAATTCATCAAAAAATTGCCAAAAATCTTCAAAATAATAGTTTAAAAGACAAACTTACATTACTTGAAAACAATCAGTTTGAGCATGCAAAATCAACTTATTCATACCTCTTAAATAAAATACTGCTAAACGAAACTATTGATTTTGTTTTATCAAAAAAGGCAGTAAAAAAGTTAATGGCTTACAATACAGATTTATTAATTATTGAGCAAGTTTTAACGCAAACAATAGAACTAATTATAAACAAATATAACAACATTGATTTTTACGAAATATCTGATTTAGAGATAGTTTCGATAAATGATAATTTAAAAAAAGCATCTATATCCATAAAACAAGAAGGGTTAATTAAAACGCAACAATATTTAGATAGGTACGAGGCTGCGGCTAAACTCACGATGGCTAAGAATGAAAAAATTACAGGTTTAAATATTGGGAATAACTGTTCGCCACAGGTATCTCCTGCAGCAATTTCTGATATTCTAAAAAAACACCATAAAAAAATAATTACGCTTTTTAATCAATATCCTCATAAATGGAGCTGTTTGAAAGAAAACTTTAAGCCCATTAAAAATTTAACCCAAGATTATCTTGTAACAAGAAAAAAATCAAATACAGCAATTAATTTTCTTTAATGATTTCTTCAAAGGTATTGTCGGTATAAAAAATAACAACCTTTTTTACTTGTTTTTCTGATGAAGATAGAGTGGGAGGGGTGCGTTTATTTTCTTCCTCTTTAATTTTAAAATTAGATGCTATTTGCGTATTTCCATTAATTAACCAATCGGCACTAACATTTGGAAATTGAGCCAACACTTTTTCCACAAACTCTAAACTTGGTTTATTTCTTCCAGACAAAATATGAGAGATACTTGAGGGCTGAACACCAATTTTCTCAGCGAAAGCAGAAGCTGATAAATTGTTCAATTTCATTAAGTATTTAAAGCGATCTTTTAAGTCCATTTTTAGGTGTTACAAATGTAAATTGATTAATTTGTTACAAATGTAAACAACTACAGCCAATCTTCAAATTTATAATTGTAAAAATAGATTAACAACCCCTATTTGATTAATTTAAAAGTTTAATCAATTAATTATAATATACTGAAAATCATAGTTTTATATTGTTTTACCATTTATTAGGTAATAAAGCATTCCATTTGTAACAATAGAGTAGCATTTTAGCTTAAAGATTAGCAATAAATAACTGTTACAGATGTAAAAATATGTTCAATTTAGTTTTGAATTTTCTTTCGTAATTTCACCAAATGAAAACATTAAAATACAGTTTATTTTTCGGCTTAATATTTTCAATTTTTGCTTGTAGTAATTCACAAAAAAAAGAAAGTAAACAAAAAATAGTTGAACCCATTAAAACTGAAGTAATTGTTTTAGGAACAATTCATGGAGGACATTTAAAAAGTAAAACTTATGGCATTAAACAATTAACAACTATTATTCAAAAAATTAATCCTGATGCAATTTTAGCAGAAATTCCCCCCGACAGGTTTAATGAAGCAATGAAACAGTTTAAAGCACATGATTCTATATGGGAAGCAAGGGTATCGCTATTTCCTGAATATGTTAATGTAATTTTTCCATTAACGAAAACCATGTCTTTTGAAATAATTCCTACTGCTGGCTGGAGCAAAGAAATGGCAATAAGTAGAAGAGATAAGCTTAAAGCTATTGCTACAAATGTTAATAGAAAGGCTGATTGGGATGAGTATTTACAAGGAGAATACAAATCAGATTCAATAATTAATGCCTCAGGAAGTGAAGAAAATCCTTTGTTTGTTAATTCTGAAGCTTATGATAAAGCTGTTGATGTTTGGGCAGAGCCATACAATCGCTTGTTTAATGAAGAACTTGGTTTGGGAGGTTGGGATAATATAAATAAAGCTCATTTTGCTAACATTACCAAAGCCATAGATTCTCCTCGATGGCACGGTAAACGACTGTTAATCACTTATGGTGCAGGTCATAAAGGTTGGTTTTTAAGAGAATTAAAAAAACGAAACGATATAAAATTAATTCCAGTAAGCCAATTTATTAATTGATGTGAATTATCTCCTATCTTCGTAAAAAAATAAGTAATGAATAGTTTTAAAGGTTTTAATTTATCAAAACAATTACAAAATGGAATTGATGATTTAAATTTTAAGCAGCCAACCCCAATCCAACAAAAAGTATTTTCAATTATTTTATCAGGGAAAGATGTTGTTGGAGTGGCTCAAACTGGGACAGGAAAAACACTTGCTTACATGCTTCCTATCTTACACGAATTTAAATTTTCTAAGCAAATACATCCTAGCACTTTAATTTTGGTTCCTACAAGAGAATTGGTGTTGCAGATGGTTGAAAGAATTGAAACATTCGCTAAATACATAAATGTGAGGGTGGTAGGAGTTTATGGTGGTGCAAATATTAACATGCAACGACAAATTTTAGCAGAAGGTGCAGATATTGTAGTTGCCACGCCTGGTCGTTTATATGATTTGGCACTAAATAAATCGGTACAATTAAAATTAATTAAAAAATTAGTGATAGATGAAGTTGATGTAATGCTTGATTTTGGCTTTCGTTTTCAACTTACAAACATTTTTGAACTTTTGCCTGAACGTAGGCAAAACATCATGTTTTCGGCAACGATGACAGATGAAGTTGATGTTTTAATTGATGATTTTTTTATTAATCCCACTAAAATAGCCATAGCAGTTAGTGGTACACCGTTAAACAATATATCGCAAACTTGTTATGGTGTAGCTAATTTTTACACCAAAGTAAATCTTTTAAATTATTTATTGCAGAATAAAGAAGAGTTTACTAAAGTTGTTGTTTTTGTTGATTCAAAAAAGAATGCAGACAAGGTTTTTGATTTGCTTGTAGAAGATTTTAGTAATGAAATGGGAATTATTCATGCTAATAAATCTCAGAACTATAGAGTTAGATCTATTAAACAATTTGATGAAGGAGTTAAGCGAATACTTATTACAACGGATGTAATGGCTAGAGGGCTAGATTTAGATAAAATATCTCATGTAATTAATTTTGATGTGCCAAATTTTCCAGAAAATTACATGCACCGAATTGGAAGAACAGGAAGAGCTGAAGAAAAAGGAAAAACAATTTTATTTTACACAAATACAGAAAAAGCAGCCAAAACAGTTATTGAAAATTTAATGAAGTTTGAAATTTCTGAAATTGAGTTTCCTGAAGGTGTAGAAGTTTCTAAGGAATTAACTTTTGAAGAACGCCCAAAAGAAAAAAATAGTAATTATAACCGTAGTGATAAAAATAGGCGTGGAGGAGAAAGCGGTTTTCATGAGAAAAAAGCCAAAAACAAAAAAACCAATCAAGGAGGTTCGTACAGAAGAGAACTAGCTAAAAAATATTCAAAGCCGAAAACCCGTGGTGATAAAAATTTTAATAAAAGAAATAAAAAGAAGTGATAAGTAGAGCATAAATTTGTTTTATCTTAGGAAATAAACTTTATTACAACATTGGTGTTCAAGATGTTTTAAGTAGTGTTTTTCGTATTCCAATTAATATTACAATAAAAACAGAATAGCTTATAAAAAAAGGAATAATGTAGCTAATAAGTCCAAATGAAAGCATAAGCCCAATAATTAGCAATTGGAATCCAAGCCCATAAATAGAAACAAAACTCATAAACCAATTTGGTAAGTTTTTACTGTTTTTCGCATCGCCATCAATAGCTAAAATTATACGATCGAAACCGCCATAAAATAAGGTATAAATAACAAATAAAAAATTAACCATTTGTTGATTTTCGCCATGTAGAGCTTTTGGAAAACCTTTTTCTTCAACCCTGCTTGTGGTATCGCCACCGTCAAAATTATTTCGTAAAATAGTATAGTAGTAATTAAAAACAGTTCCTTGCATTTCCATTGCTAAAAAAGCTATAATCATTAACAATAAAGAGCCATTAGTTTGGTAATATATCGCAAATAAAAAACCAAAATTTAATACTAAATCAAAATTAGAATCCAAATAGCGACCAATGTAAGATGGTTTCCTCCTTAATCGTGCCAACTCGCCATCAGCAGCATCAATAATCGACTTTAAAATTAAAAGGAAAAATGCAGCTAAAAAATAAGTGTTAACAATACAGTAAATAGCAATAATGCCAGCAACCACAAAGGAAAAAGTAATATGAATGGGGGTTACCTTTGTGTCAATAAGAGATTTTGAAATCCGTTGGGCAACAAATCTACCATAATCAGAAAAATCAACAAATTTGTTTTCAGTAGCTAATTTAGACATTATTTGCTAACCTCTTTTAAATAAATGAGAGCATTCGGACCTTCATTAAATAATAAATCTATAATGCTTAAATTAGGCTTAAAGCCATTTCTATCGCTAAAAACTTGCGTATATTCGGTAAATATGGTGTTATCTATTTTGTTTTTACGATTAATTAAAATTCTATAATCTTTGTCAACTTCAGTGGGGTTTATATATCTTTTAGATTGAATAATAGTCGTATTTAATCCTAGTAATTCAATTAATTTTTGATTTAGTAATTGATTAAAATCAAGCAAAAAGGTTATTTCTTTTTCATGATAAAAAGGATAAAATTCATCCTCATAAAACTCAAAATAGGGAGATCTTCGGTAGGCTGCCTCAAAAGATTTCCAATGGATCTTTCGCCAATTTTCAGCATACGAAATTCTAATATCTTTAATAATTTGTCTTTTTTTAGCTTTTATTAAAGGTATGGATAAACACTGTAAACCATTAGGACTTAATATACAACATCTGTTTCTATAGCTTTGTTTTACAAAGTTTTCATAAATATCGATATTTATATGCCTTTTAGATAAATAAAGACAGTAATATTCGATTGGAGCTAAATAAAAACTTGAAAAAATCTCTCTATTATCCATGATAATTTTAATTGTACAAAAATATTATTTATTTATCGACTAACAACGTAATAAAACTATCTTTAAATCTTGTTGATTAAAAAAATAAAAATAACACCAATACATGCTTATTAATTTGCATATTTGTAACGAAAAAATTACACATGAAATATAAAATTTTAGTTATTCTCACAGTATTTTTTAGCTCCTTTTCTTTTGTTAAGGCTCAAAATAACAATGAGGAAAAATTAATGATTTCAGGAAAAGTAACAGAATATTTTTCTGAAGATGTAATGAGTGGAGTTAGTGTTAAGCTATTAGCAGGATCTAAATATATTAATAACGTAATTACTGATGGTAAAGGAAAATATAGTTTAACGATTGATTTTGATAAAGAATATATTGTCGTTTTTGAGAAGGCAGGTTTTGTTTCTAAAAAAGTTTCGATAAGTACAAAGTTTGTTCCTCCAAAAGAGAGACCAATATTAAGTGATTTATTGGTAGAAATGACTTTATTTAAAAAAGATAAAGATTTAAATGTTAGTTTTTTAGATAAGCCGATAGGCAGAGCTCAATACAGCACAAAATCTAATGAAATAGATTGGAATATGGGGTATACGGCTCCAATTTCTCAAAAATTAAATGGAATCCTCAAAACTTATCAAGTTCAGAAGAAAGCAAAAGCAGAAGCAGAGAAATTAAAAAAGAAACAATACAATGAAGCAATTAAAACAGCCGATAAAGCTTTTTTTAAAAAGAATATGGCAGCAGCAAAAGCTGGGTATCAAAAAGCCTTAAGCATAGATCCTTCTCAAATTGAACCTAAAAATAGAATAGCTTTAATAGAAACTACTATTAAAAAAAGACAAGAAGAAGAGAGATTAAAAGCAGAAGCAAAAGCAAAAGCAGAGGCAGAGGCAAAAGCTAAGGCAGCAGCCGAA
>CAZVEW010000028.1:0-19647 GCA_964625955.1 uncultured Vicingus sp.
CTTATGGCACAAGCATGGCATCATTAATTAACACAACAGCATCTCATAAAAGATTCACAACACAAAGGGTTGCTGTAACAGCAGGGGCTACTTATGAAATTAAAATGTGGGTTGCTGGTGCAGCCGGAAGTATTAGAACAAATTATTACAATGTTACAGGAAACACCTATGGTTCTTACAATTCTTATGTTTTGGCAACACCAACTCTGGCCCTTATTACACAAACAGTAACACTTCCTGCACTATGTGATTCTGCAGAGTTTATTCTTTCTTTAAAAAGTACTGACGTTGCAGGAATTACTGTTGATTCTGTTTATGTTGGACAAACAACTGCCCCAGTAGCAACTCCTGCTACAATTTACCAAATACAACATTCAACCGTTAGTCCTTTTGACTCTCCATACAACACGCAATTAGTTGAAACCAAAGGTGTTGTAACTGGTGTTCAATACAATGGTTATTATTTACAAGATGGCAATGGACCATGGAATGGTGTTTTTGTGTTAGATTATAATAATGTTCCTTCAAGAGGAGATAGTGTTAGTATTACTGGAGTTGTTGATGAATACTTTAGTTTAACAGAAATAAAAAACATTACTGTTTATAATGCGGTTGCTGGCGGCACTTTACCAACACCCACTGTCGTTTCAACAGCAGCTGCTAATAACGAACAATATGAAGGTGTGTTAATAAAAGTAGCAAGTGCTGCATGTACTGCAGATACCACTAGTAACACAAAAAGAGAATGGACTATTAATGACGGATCTGGATCATTGGTTGCAGACGATAAAATGTTTGTTTATGCACCAACTATTTCAACAACATATGATGTAACGGGCATCATAGATTATTCTTTTAGTGTGTTTAAAATATTACCTAGAGATATTAATGATATTGTTGTGTTAACTGGCATAAATGAGTTAAGTAATATAAAAGTTAATGTTTACCCAAACCCTACCACCAATTACCTAAATTTTGAACTTGGCATTAATAATTTTAATGTTAATATTGTTGATGTTACAGGAAAAACAATAAGTGTTAAACATACTAATAGAAGTAAGTTAAATGTTAACGTAGAGAGCTTAAATAACGGTGTTTATTTTTACACCATCTATAATAATGATGGCATAATTACTACAAGTAAGTTTATCGTTGCCAAATAAAACGTCAATTTTAAATCTTAACTCCATAACAAAAAAAACGAAGAAAATTCTTCGTTTTTTTTGTTATTATTTCCGTTATTTTAAATAAGGTTTATCTTATTAATTAAATCATCTTTATAGGAACCACCTATGGGAAGAAGTTTTTTTCCTCCTTCTATTACTATGTTTGGCTGTTCTATTGCTAAAATTTTATCTAACCTTACAATATATGATCGGTGAACCCTTTGAAATTCTGATTGGTTTAATTTTCTTTCAATGTCTTTCATTGTAGAGTGAATTGTGTATTTAGCATTTATTGTGTTAATAACAACATAGTCTTTAAGTGCCTCTACAAACAATATTTCGTTGGTTTTTACTTTAACGAGCCGGGAATTTGATTTCACAAAAATAACCCCTTCTGCGTCTTTATTTTCGACCAATGCATATAAAAAATCTCTTTCTTTAATTATGTCTCTTTCTTTGGCATGTTTATAAAGTGCCATTTCTATAGATGTATGCAAATCTATTTCTTTAAATGGTTTAATTATATAGCCGTAGGGCTCTGTAACTTTTGCTTTAGAAAGGGTGTTTTCGTCAGCATAAGCTGTTAAATAAATTACAGGTATTTTAAGTTTTGACCGTATTTGCTCTGCGGCTTCTATTCCACTCATATTACCTTTTAGCATAATATCCATCAAAACCAAATCTGGTTTAAATTCGTTGGCTAACATTATGGCTTTTTCTCCTGTTGCTGCAGATCCTACAATATTATACCCAAGTTTTTTAAGGCTTTGCTGTATATCTTTTGAAACTATCGCTTCATCTTCTACTACTAATATGTTGTTATTTGACATGCTTATTTTTTAAATACTATTTTATATTTAGCTCCTTTTTCATTATCTAGCTCTATTGTTCCATTAATTTGCTCTACTAATGTTATTACCAATTGTAAGCCTAAAGAGTCTGTTTTTTTATAATCAACATTGTTTGGTAATCCAATACCATTATCTCCAATAATTAATGTTACCGTATTTTTAACACAACTTATTTTTATAGTAATAACGCCTTTTTTATTACTTGTAAAAGCATATTTTAATGCATTCGAAACTAATTCATTTATAATTAATCCACAAGGAATGGACAAGTCTAAACTTAACGTCATTTTGTTGATATCTAAGTTTAAAACGACAGAATTAGATAAAATACGGTATGAATGTACTAAATTTTTCGACAAAGTTACAACATATTCCGAAAAATTTATTTTAGACAAATCGTTTGTTTGGTACAAACTCTCATGAATAAATGCCATAGATTTAATTCTATTTTGGCTTTCTTTAAGTATTGAAAGTGTTTTAACATCTTCAATATAAGACGATTGTAAGTTTAAGATGCTTGATATAACTTGTAAATTATTTTTTACTCGGTGATGAACTTCTTTTAATAAAACTTCTTTTTCTTTTAGTGATTCTTTTAATTTTTCTTCTGCTATTTTTTTATCTGTAATATCGTGGGCGATTCCTGAAACTAGGATTACTTCTTTTTTTTCGTTAAAAATTGGGCTTAAAAAAACCTCTCTTATTATTCTTTTCTTTTTTAACGAAACTCTTTCTGTAATAAAATTAACCTTACTACCATTAAAAGCTTCGTTATATTTTTTATCCCAAAATGGGTGCAGACTTTTTTTACCCACCCTGTTTTTTTTGTTGTTTTTTAGTGTTGGTCTTTTTCCGTAAAGTTCAAAAATAGCATCAGAAAAATTTTGATTAAACGAGGTAAGTCCTTTCTTTTTGTCATAGGTCCAAAATAAATGAGAGCTACTTTCAATAATAGCGTTTAATCTTGCAGATTGTTTATATATTAAGTTTTCATCATATTTTCGCTGAACAGCCAAAGCAAGTGCTCCAGCAATAAATTCTAAAATTTCTACGGTATGTTCGTTAAAGGCGTTTTTATTGTTGTAAGATTGAACGGAAACAAGCCCCACTACTTTGTTTTTAATTTTTAGAGGAACGCCAACAAAAACTTCAGCTTCTTTTCCGTAAAGATTGTATTTTTCTTTTTTTACTATTTCTTTCCATTCATTTCTATACATTATTCTTGACTTTCTTCCTTTTATAATGTATTCGTTTAATCCTTTTTTTTGTTTTCTTTTTTCTATAAAAATTCTTCCATTTCTAGTTGTGTCATAATAAAAAGGAAAGGATAGTGTATCTTCGTCAACTAGATAGGCTATTGCAAAAATAGAGGTATCAAAAATATTACCCAATTCTACCCTTATTTTTTCGTATAATTTTTCAGAATCAACCGTTTCTGTAATAATTTTTGAAATTTTGTTGTAAACAATTTGCAATTGTTTTCTTTTATCTTCTTCGGTAATATCTCTTAAAATAAATCTTGTTGAAACAAGTTTTCCTTCTATTTTTTTACAAGTAACTCCTCCTTCTACTTTTACTATTTTCTCTCTTTTTGTGATAAAATTAAAGGTTATTCTGTCAGATTTAATTCGTTTGTTACTTAATTTTTCGCAAATATTTTTATACTGTTCTAAACTATTTGTATGAATAAAATCAAAAATATTTTTATTTACTATCTCCTTATCGGTATATCCTAGTGTTTTTTTCCAAGCATTATTTACATAAATAATATTTCCTTCTTTATCAACACTTTGTATTAAATCTGACGCATTTTCAAATAAGTCTCTGTATTTTTCTTCGCTTTCTATTAATTGTTTTTCGGCTTCTTTTAGCTCTGTTATATCTCTAGAAATTCCCATTGTTCCTATAGGGTTGCCTTCGTTATTATACAATACAGAAGCCGAAAGAAAAGTAGTAAAAACTTGTCCGTTTTTTCTTTTATTATTTATTTCTCCAACAAATCTTCCTTCTTTTTTAAGTTGTTTTGATACTTTTAAATATTCATTTTTAGAAGCATATAACATGCCCACATTTTTATTTATAATTTCTTCTTGTTTGTAACCAAAAGCATTTTCTGCTGCTCTATTAAACTCTATTACTTTTCCACTGGTATTTGATGCACATATAATATCTAATGAATTATTTATAATACTTTTAGTATATTTTTGGTTTTCGAGAAGCTTTTTTGCTGTTTCTTCTTTTTCTCTAATTTCTTTTACAAGTAATTTATTGCTTTCTTGAGCAATTTTCACTCTAAATTTTTCTCTTTGTAATTCTTCTGTTTTTATTTCTTCTGTTATTTCTATTAACGACCCCTCTATTCTATTGTTTTTTAATAATGTTACATTTGTTAATATCCATATTTCACTACCATCTTTCTTTTTATGACGTATTTTATAATTAATAAGTTTTTTTTGTTTTTTTAAGTCTTTTAAATATTTATTTCTATCTTTTTCATTAAAATAAAAAGTATAAATATCAAGTCCTATTAGCTCTACTCTTGATTTATATCCAAAAATTTTAGCAAATGCATTGTTACACTCTGTAATTTTATTGTTTTCTATAATAAATACTCCTGCTAAGTTTTTGCTAAATAAATTTCTATACTTTTCTTGGTTTTCTTTTAAATGATTTTCTGCTATTTTTTGTCGAGAAACATCTCTTACGGTTACTATTTTAATAATTTTTCCATTAAAATTCATTGATTTTGATACTACCTCAGCATGAAAAGTAGTGCCGTTTTTTTTAAAACCAAAACCTTCGTAAGCTGTATTTTTATCACTTAAACTGCTTTTTGTAACTGTTTTAACTGATGGTTGTGCTGCTAAAAAAGATGTTTTTTTTCCTATTAATTCTTTTGGTTCGTATCCAAAAATATTTTTTACCGAATTGTTAATGTCTAATATTTTACCTTTTTCATGAATTAAAACTACTTCGTTGGTTGCATTAGATAATATTTGGAATCTATTGTTGCTTTGCTTTAATAATTCTTGTTGTTGTTTTTGTTTTGTTTTGTCTTTTAAAACAGTTATTGTTTCTAGAAGAAATCCTTTTTCATTAAATTTAACATGAAGTTCTTCTTCTAGCCATAAATAATTATTTTTTCCTTTTGGTTTAAATCTATATTCCGAATGGTAAAAATCTTTCTTTTTGTTGTGTAAATTATCAATTGTTTTTTTTACAACATGTAGGTCTTCAGGGTGTATTCTTAAATTTAATTTTCCAGATATTCCTTCTTTTTCAAATTCTTCAGGTGTTAATCCTGTTAATTTTTTAATATGAGGACTTACGAAAACTATTTTTTTATTTTTTCCCTTATATTTAATGCTATAAATATATTCACTAATGTTACCTATAATTAAAGCTAATTGATTTTCTTTTTCCTTTTCTTTTGTAATATTTTTTGCTGTTCCTAGTACTTCTTTTATTTTTCCACTTTTATAAAAAGAACAAACTAATTTTTCTTCTATCCAAACATATTTTTTTAACTTTTTGTTATAAAATCTGTATTGTACAACTTTTTTATTGTTATTTTTTGTTATTTTTTCAATTCCCGCATATAACTTTTCTAAATCTTCAGGGTGAAAATATTTATCTAAATTATTTTTATTTTTAACGTATTCTTTAACTGATAAACCAAGAATTTTTTCTACTTGCGTACTCAAGTAATCAATATTTCTATTTCCATTCTCTAAAAAAGAAAATATATAAAACATTTCATCAATATTATTTAAAACATTATGAATATTTTCTTTTTCTTTAGTGAGATTTTCTATTTTCTCGATTAATTCTTCTTTTGTTTTTTTAGAATAATCCACAATAGTTTATTTAATTTTTGTTCCATCAATTTTATATATTTTTCCCTCTTTATAGTTAACACTTAATAAAAGTTCTCCTAATTTATTAAAAGTTTTCCATGTATCAGATTTTATACCCATCATATAATACTCTTCTCTTTTTAACTTTCCATTATCAAAATAATATCTATGCTTTCCATCAGGTACACCATCTACAAAATTACCCTCAAAATTTAATTTTCCGTTAATGTAATGGTATTTCCAAACTCCGTTTTTATAACCATCTCTGTAATTTCCTTCTTCAATATGATCTCCCATTTCATAAAACCAAGAACCATCTTTTAATCCATCAATAAATTCTCCCTTTGTTATTAATTTACCATTAGCATAATATTCTTCTAACATACCATCTTCTAAACCTTTTCTAAAGTTTTCCGATCTTAAAATTTTTCCATTAGAATAATACCATTGCCACAAACCAGTTGGTTTTTCGTCTTTTAAATATTTTCCTTTTTGTTCTATTTTTCCATCAACAAAGTAGTATTCCCAGTTGTCAATTTTTTTACCATCTTTATAATTTCCTTTCGATTTTATTTGTCCATTGTTATAATATTCTTCCCAATAACCTTGCTTTCTATCTTGTTTGTCTAATATTCCTTTTGCTAATAAAATTCCGTGGGTATAAATTTTAACTTCTGTTAGCTTTCCTTTTTTGTCGTAGTATTTAAAAGTTCCATGTTCTTTTCCAGTAATATCATAAGTTCCTTCTTTTTTTACTATTCCGTTTTCGTAATATTCTTTTTTTATGTCTAAATTTTCTAGTTCTTCGGCAAATAATTGTATTTTACCCTCAATGTATAAAGTTGCTTTAGTTAATTGTCCTTTAATATCATATTCTTTTAAATAACCATTTAATAAATTATTTTTATAGGTGGCTTCTGTTTTTAATTTTCCGTTATCATAAAATGTTTTCCATACTCCTTTTTTTAAATGTTTTTTATTAAATCTATTAATTTTTTCTTTACCAACTAAAGTGCCTTTTTTATAAAAAATAATGGTAATTATTCTTCCATCAAAAGCGTATTCATAAGCTTTTCCTTCTTCTATATTATCTATATAATTAATTAATTTTTTCCTTTTCTTTCCTTTTTTGTCAAAATAAAAAATGGTGGCTCCTTGTTTTAAACTGTTAACAAAATTTTCTTCTTTTATTATGTTGCAGCTATCACTATAAGTAATGGTTAAACCATTTTTAAAGTTATTTTTATAGTTTATTTTAGATTGAATATTTCCTTTCTTATCATAGAAAACCCACGTACTATCTAATAAATTATTTTTTCTGTTTCCTGCAGATTTAATAATTCCATTCGTATAATAAGAAATCCAAAAACCTTCTGGTTTACCATTAACAATTTTACCTTCGCTAGATATTTTGCCATTTTTGTAATAAAATTTTTTGTAACCATCTTTTAATTTATTTTGAGAAAACAAAAGAACTGGAAAAAAAAGAAAAAAGAAAATAATTTTTTTAATCTTATACATATATATAATATATATTTTTTAAAATTAATTTAAATAGTTTATTATTATTATTATACTGTTAATATCGTTTAAAATTAATAAATACTTTACTTGTATTTGTATTTTATTAAAAGTTATACACTTAAACGAACAACATATAACCAAATAAATACCTGAAAATGTATATTTTATAAAGTATTTAACTGTTAACTAAAAACTTATTAATTAATAAGTTTAATAAATTTAATTACTTTACTTTGTTTCATAAATTGTTTATTAATTAGGCTAAGTATTAATAAATAAAATTTTATTTATCAATTAAAAAATTAATTAACATTTTATACCAATAAATACATTAAAATAAATAATTATTTATCAATAACATAATATTTTATTAACATAGTAACTGTTAGTTTTATAGATTTAATAGACAGTGCTTTATAAAATTAAACTAACATAGGTGTTGGTAACAAAAAATTAAAAAAATGACAAATTATAAATTAGCAATAGGATCAGATCACGCAGGTTATTTTTTAAAAGAAGATATTAAAAAATATCTTTTAAAAAAAGGTTTCAATATCAATGATTTTGGTTGCTTTTCTGAAGAAAGAGCAGATTATCCAGATTTTGCTCATTTAGTTGCCAACGAAATTGAAATTGAAAAGGCAGATTTTGGTATTTTAATTTGTGGAAGTGGTAATGGAATAAGCATGGCTGCCAATAAACACCAAAAAATTAGGGCTGCTTTGTGTTGGAAAAAAGAAATAGCAGAATTAGCAAGACTTCACAACAATGCTAATATTATTGCTTTACCAGCAAGATACATATCTATTGAAGAAGCTGTTAAATGTGTTGATGTGTTTTTAAAAACTGATTTTGAAGGGGGCAGGCATACCAAAAGAGTTAATAAAATTGCTATTAAATAAAAAAACCTTTCTAATTAGAAAGGTTTTTGTAATAAAAAAGTTAATAATATTAAATTACTTTCACATTTACTGCGTTTAAGCCTTTTTTACCTTCTTTTAATTCAAATTCTACCGCATCTCCTTCGTTAATTTCGTCAATTAAACCAGATACGTGTACAAAATACTCTTGATTTGAATCTTCCTCTGTAATAAATCCAAAACCTTTAGAATTATTAAAGAATTTTACTGTTCCTTTTTTCATTTTTTTTATTAATTGTTTATTTGACAAATGTAATCTTATAAATCATTATAATAAAAAAAAATTGCCAAAATTATAAATTATTGATAATCAAGCCTATTAATTTGTTCCGTACAAAGCAAGTTTATTTCCTTCGCTATCTGAAAAATGAGCGTAATATCCTGGTTTATTATCAATGTAAGTGTTAGGAATTTTATAAGAAGATTCAGTTTCTTTGGTAATAATTAATGTTTTCTTTTTAATTATTTTTCCTTTATTTTCTTCAATTAGCTGCATCATATCTTCAAAACGACCTGTAGCTTCAAAAAATAATATTGGTCCCAAACCAAAGGTTTCATCGTTATTTGCTTTAATTAAAGCACCATGTAAAAGTTTTAAACCCTCCTCATTTTTTTTAAAAATGGCATGAGGTATTTCGTTTAATGTTTCAAAAAAGAAAGAGGCATTAAAAACATTTTGATAAAAAACCGCTGCTCTGTTTAAATTTTTTGTTGGGATTTGTATCCAAGTTAGTACCGAGTGTTCCATTTTTGTATTTTATACAAATCTAAAGAAAAAAAGTATCATTTTTTTGTTGTTTATTAAAAACAAGATAACATTAAGTTAACCTTAGATTAATTATATGATAACACAATGTTTAAAAAGCAACTATATTTTTGTGTAATAATTATTAAATAACATTATTGCTTAACATTAAATACAAATCATGAGAAAATTTAATTTATTATTAATTACTATTTTATTTGGAATTAACATTTTTGGACAAGAAGTTAAAGAAAACCTTTTTTCTGCCAAATGGCACAATGGGTTTAAAATAGAGTCGGCCGACAAAAGTTTTAAGTTAAAATTTGGAGGTAGAATTCAAATGGATTGGTCATTTTTTAATCAAGACGATACATTAAACTCTTTGTTTGGAAACCTAAACAACACGATGGAGTTTCGTAGAATAAGGTTTTTTAACTCAGGGCTAGTTTATAAAAATTTAGCGTATAAAGTCCAGTTTGATTTTGCTCATGGAAAAGCCACTTTTAAGGATGCTTTTATAGCGTTAAAGAAAATACCCTTGCTTGGAAACTTAAAAGTGGGACATGTTAAAGAGCCTTTGCGTTTGGAAGTTCAAACCAGTAGTAAATACTTATTGTTAATGGAAAGGGCTAATGTTGCTGATTTTGTGCCAGAAAGGAGCACAGGCATAATGTTCCATAATACAATTAAAAATAGATTTACTTATGCCATAGGAACCTTTAGAACAACAGATTCTTTTGGCAATGATTATGGAAGAGATGACGAAAGTGTAACAGGAAGGATAACCGGTCTGCCTTTTATTGATGAGGATAAAAACATGTTATTGCATTTGGGAGGAGGATTTAGTCACAGAAATTCAAATACGGATACTTATAAAGTAGAAGCTAAGCCAGAGTCTCACATGGGGCCAAAATATGTTTCTACAGGAACTATTGCAAATGTTGATAATGTTGATATTTTTTCGAGTGAACTAGCTTTTGTTTGGGGTTCTTTTTCTGTACAAGGAGAATATCTTGGTGCCAATATTAGTTCAATAGATAGTGTTAGCTCTTACTCTTTTAGCTCTTATTATGCAGCCGTAAGTTTCTTTTTAACAGGAGAACATAGAAATTATTTGAAAAGTGCAGGTGCTTTTGGCCGCGTTTCTCCTAAAAATAATTATGATGGCGAGGGAGGGATTGGTGCCATTGAGTTGGTTGCAAGATATTCTGAAACTAATTTAAATAGTGAAATAATAGAAGGAGGAGATTTAAAAGATATTACACTTGGCGTAAATTGGTATTTAAATCCAGTTACAAGGGTGATGTTTAATTATATTTTAGCAGATTTAAATAGAGCAAAAACGCAAGGGAAAGATAATATTGCTCAAATAAGATTTCAAATAGATTTTTAAAAATAAAAACTTATTAGAAACAAGCTAGCGATTTGTTTGGAGCCATTTTTCTTTAAAATTATAAACCGCTGATTATCAGTAATATATATTAAAAAGAACAAATCGCTTATTTTCCTTTCTTAATACTTAAGTATGCTCGGTGGTTTTTTCGTTGTTTAAAGAGGCTTAAAACAATTATTTGTTGTGATGTTTCACGTGAAACAGCTTATCTCCCCATAAAAACCATTAAAACAGAAATGTCTGAAGGAGATATTCCGCTAATTCTTGCTGCTTGCCCAATAGTGCTTGGGTTTATTTTTGTTAATTTTTCGACAGCTTCCGCAGACAAAGAACTAAGCTTTTTATAATCAATGTCTTTGTATATTTTAATGTTTTCTAAACGAGTCATTTTTTCGGCAACTTCATTTTCCCTTTTAATATAGCCTTCATATTTCATTAAAATCTCAGCACTTTCTATTGTTTCTTTATCAAATTTATTTAAACAATTAGCTATGTTTTTATTGTGTTGAGCAATTGCTGTTACTGTTAAATTTGGTCTGGTAATTATGCTATTAGCTTTTACTTTTTGTTTTAAAGTGGCTGATTTTTTGCTTTTCAGATAATTATTTATTTCATCAGGAACTAAGCTTGTTTTCTTAAATGTTTTAATAATGGTTGAAATATTTTTTATTTTAGCTTCAACAGCAAGCATTCTTTTTTTGCTTGCCAAACCAATATTAAAAGATTTTCCGGTAAGCCGAATATCGCTATTGTCTTGGCGTAGCAGAATTCTGTACTCTGCCCTAGAGGTAAACATTCTGTATGGTTCTGATGTCCCTTTGTTTATTAAATCATCAATTAAAACACCTATGTATGCTTCATTTCTTTTTAAAACAAAAGGTGGTTGATGTTTGTTTTTTAAATAAGCATTAATGCCCGCCATTAAACCCTGCCCTGCTGCTTCTTCATAACCAGTTGTACCATTAATTTGTCCTGCAAAATATAGGTTTTCAATCAGCTTAGTTTCTAAGGTGTTTTTTAGTTGAGTTGGTTGAAAAAAATCGTATTCTATGGCATAACCAGGTCTAAACATTTTAGCTTTGGCAAAACCTGGTATTTCTTTCATCGCTTTATATTGAACATCTTCGGGAAGAGAGGTTGAAAAACCATTTAAATAGATTTCATAAGTATTCCAGCCTTCGGGCTCAATAAACAATTGATGTCTTTCTCTTTCTGCAAATCGTACAATTTTATCTTCTATTGATGGGCAATATCTGGGACCTAAGCCTTTTATTCTCCCTGTAAACATGGGGGATTTCTCAAAACCTGTTTGTAAAATTGCATGAACTTTAGGGTTGGTATAAGTAATAAAACAACTTCTTTGTTCTTTTAAAATATTTTCTTTTAGGAAAGAGAATGTGGCGGGGTTCTCGTCTCCGGGCTGTTCTTCAGCTTTAGTATAATCTATTGTTCTGCCATCAACTCTTGGCGGAGTTCCTGTTTTCATTCTTCCAGAAACAAAACCAAATTTGTTTAGTTTTTCTGTTAAACCAATTGCTGGTTTTGCTCCAGCTCGTCCGCCACCAAATTGTTTTTCTCCAATATGAATTAAGCCATTTAAAAATGTTCCATTGGTTAGTATAACCGAATTGGATTTAAATTTAACGCCTATTTGTGTTTCTACGCCAACGCAGATACCTTTTTCTACAAGTAAATCGATAACCATATCTTGCCAAAAATCTAAATTTTTGGTGTTTTCTAATCTAAAACGCCATTCTTTCGAGAACAGCATTCTGTCGTTTTGAGTTCTAGGGCTCCACATGGCGGGTCCTTTCGATTTGTTTAGCATTTTAAACTGAATGGCACTTTTATCTGCAATTAAGCCAGAATAACCTCCTAAAGCATCAATTTCTCTAACAATTTGACCTTTGGCAACGCCTCCCATTGCTGGGTTGCACGACATTTGAGCCATGCTGTCCATGTTCATGGTAATTAGCAAAGTTTTTGAACCCAAATTTGCTGCCGCTGCTGCTGCTTCACAACCTGCATGACCAGCACCAACAACAATTACATCATAAAATTTATCCATTATAAAAAAGGTGGTTTCACGTGGAACAAAAGAGCTATTTATTGATGGAACAAAGGTAAATAAAAATCTTCTTTCGATCTCATTATGGCCTTTTCTTCTTTAGTTTTATCGTTATAGCCAAGAAGGTGAAGTATTCCGTGAATAATAACGCGTTTTAATTCGTTTTCAAAACCCTTACTAAAGGTTTTGGCATTTTCAGTTACCCTTTCAATGCTAATATAAATATCGCTGTTAATGGTGTTTTCTGTGCAATAATTAAAGGTTATAATATCGGTATAAGTATCGTGTTTTAGGTGTTTGATGTTGATTTTTAACAAGTAGTCATCACTACAAAAAATATAATTTATATTGCCAATTTGTTTGTGTTCGGATTTTATAGTGTTTGACACCCATTTTTTAATTTTTAATTTTTCTTTTAACGAAAAATCAATATCTTCTACAAAAAAATTAATGCTATTCAATTTTTCTAATTTACTGATATTGAAAACTTTAGCCTTACAGAAGATCCGTTTTCTTCAAACTTAATTTCATCGGCTAAGGTCTTCATTAAAAAAACGCCTCGTCCATTTAATTTGTTAATGTTTTCGGGTAGGGTGGGGTCGGGCACATGGTTGTAATCAAAGCCATTACCTTCGTCTTTAACAATAAAAGAAATTTCTTTACCATTGGTTTTAAAGTCGAGGTTAACTTTCTTTTTTGGGTTGTATTTATTGCCATGAGTTATTGCGTTGTTTACTGCTTCGGTAAGCGCAACAAGCATGTTGCCATAACTATCTTCGTTAATACAGCACTTTTGACAAAGCTCTTCTATTAACGATTCAATTCTAGAGAGGCTTTCTGCTTTTGAGGGCAATTCAATGTGCTGAATTGTTTCGTTGTAAATCATTTGTTTAGGTTTTGAAAATATTGTGTTACTTTTCTCTTATAAAAGAGATTTAAATTAGGAGGTGTTGTTTTTATTAAATCTACTTCCTTCTCTTTTTTATCGTTATACTCAAAAAAGAGCTTAGGGTTACTATTTTCTATATTTTTTCCTTCTTTAGATTCTCTTTTATCGTCCCATTCTCTTTCTCTTTCGGCTCTTTCCGACTCTAAAAGCCTTGTTAATATTTGTTTTTGCCGGTTTAATGTTTGTTGTGTTATTCTTTTATTTACGATATCTTTTTCGTTTTCTTCCATGAGTTTAGACATGCCGTTTGTGCCTTTTGCTCCATTATTTTTAAGGTTTTGTAAAGCATTTCTAATTTTTGCTTGTTGTGCTGCCATTTTCGCTAATGATTCGCTCATTCCTTGCCCTCCTATACCCTTTCCTTTTCCTTTTTTTCCTGGTTTTTTTCCCTCTTTAAGTGCTTTTTCCATTGCTTTTAATTGTTCGCTTAATTTTTGTTGCATTTTTTTTATTTGACCCATGCCGGGTTTCGGTTGCCCATTTCCTCCTGGCTTGCTACAACTACCTTTTCCTGGTTTACCTTTTGCTTGTTTTTGCATTTGTTGTAAGGCTTCATCAAAGATAAGGGCTAAGTTATTAATAGAGGTCATTACGTATTGTTGCCTTGAAACGGCTAAAGGAGTTAATCTTTCCGCCATGTAACCAATGGTTTTTTTCATGTTGTTGTTAATGGCACTAATTTCTTTGTTGATGATAGATTTTAGCTGAACAACTCTCTTGCTTAAAGCAAATAAGGAATCTTCAATCATTTTTGCATCATCTTTTAATTTTTGTTGTTCTTGGGTTATTTTAACGTATTCGGGACTTCTTCGTTTAATTTTTTTAAACCGTGTCATTAAATCTTCTTGGGCAAAAGAGAGGTGTACTAAATTATCTAATAATTGACGTAAAGCATCCATGTCTTCTGCATTATTTTGTGCTTGAGCTTGCATGGCTGCTATTTTTTGAGCCATTTCTTCCATTTTTTTTGCAGCACTTTTTTGTGCTTGTGATGATTTTTTATTTTTCTTATTTTGAAGTTGTTCCGAACTATTTTTCATATTTTGAGAAACCTCTTCTTGGTCTTTTTTAGTGTCTTTCATCTCGTTGGGGTTTTCTAAATCTTTATTTAATTTTTCTAAGGCACTTAAATCTTTTTTTATGTCTTCAAATTTTTTATTTAGCTTGTCTTGTTTGTTTTTTAAAGCTTCATTATTTTCTTTTTTATTTTTGGTTTTATCGGCTAAATCATTTTGTTTTTTAGCAAGTTTTTGCAGTTTATTTTTAACCTCATCTAGTTTTTGCTCAAATTCCATTTGTTTAAATAATGCTAGTGACCTATCTAATTCTTTTTCTAAATCTTTGTTAGATAAATCCATTTTATCAAGTTCTTGTTGTAAATTATTTTTGTTAAGCTTATCCATCATTTCTTGGAGTTTTTCCATCATTTTTTTCATCTCATCAGTCATCAAATCATTAAATAATTTTTGTAGTTGTTCTTGTTTTTTTAGAATTTCTTCGCTGTTATTTTTATACTCATTTTGTTGTTGATTATTTTGTTGATTCTGTTTTTGAATAGCATTAACCTTTTTTTCTAATTCTTTTTGTTTTGCTAGTAATTCTTTCAACTTTTGTTTGTCTTCCCAACCTAATTTTTTCTTTTCAATTAATTTTTTCTTAAAATTTTCCAAATCTTTATGTAATTGTTTGGCTTCTTTAATGCTTTCTGACAAATTTTTCTTAATATTTTTGTTGTTGTTATCAGTCGTTGTGTTTCTTTCGTTAATGGTTTTGGTTTTAAATGTTTTTAGTGTTGTTTTGGCAGATTTGTGTCCATTTACACCGTCATTATCCCAAACTTTAAAATAATATTCAACTTCATCACCAGGGCGTAAGTGTAATTTATTCCTATCCCAAAAATGAAAATATTCTTGGGTATTGATGTTTGCGGTAAAAGGAATTTTAACAGATTGTAGCTTATTTCTGTTGGGTAAAGAATCTATTTTGGTTAAAATTTTATAGTTAAAAGTGAGGTTGGTAAAGCCATAATCATCGCTAATCTGTCCTTTAAAATAAACATTATTGATGTTAATAGAGTCCACTTTTTCTTCAACAATAATGGTAGGATATTTATCTTTTATTACCTGTATGGTGTATTTAACGGTATCGCCACCTGCAACAAATTTGTTGGCAGGAACAAAAGCATAGTTTATATTGTTTAGTGCTGTTTTAGAAAAACGAACGTGTTGTGCTGTTGGTTTTAATTGGTAAGTGCTATCTTTTAATATAAAATTTAAGAAATCGGCATCTTCGGTTTGTATGTTCCATTTAAGTTTGGTGCCTTCGGGAACAATTAAATCTCCTGTATTTTGGAGTGTTTCATTGGGTTTTAATAGATATTTAGGATAGGTAATTGCAAGTGAAAATCCTGTTAAGATGGGGTTTGGAATAACTCTTAACTCATACTCTTTTGTATAAAAACCTGCGGCATAAATTTTAAAAGGCTTGTTTTCTTGAACATTTTTAAAAGCATAAGTATAGGTTTTCTTGTTTACCTTATTAAGCACATATTGGTTGTTATTGTTTGTTATATAAACTTTATTAGGTATTTGTTTTCCTTTAATGGTGAGTTTTAAGGTGTAATCTTTATTTTTTAAGACAGTTAAGTTTTTGTTGTTTATTGTTATTTGGAAAGGAGCTAGAGGGGCAATATAAACATCATGATTGACTAGGCGTTTTGTTCCTTCGGTAAAAATTTTAGGGGAAATAATTGAAACACCAACAATTAATAAAAGTGGAATTAATAAAAATTTTAGGTACTTTTTATTGTCGTTTAAATTTACTGCATTAGTAAAAGGAATAGGGCTTAGTTCTGTTGATTTTTGGTCGATGCTAGCCAATAATAGTTGATTATTGTTGTGTCTTAAAAGATGTTCTAACTGTAACACATTAAGTAACTTATCTTTTACTTCATCAAAATGGTTTCCAATAATTTCTGCGGCTTGGTTGTGGTTAATTACTTTGCCAAATTTATATAGTTTAGCAAGGGGAAATAGAATGTAACTAACAAATAAATAAACAGAAATAGTTATAAAAGTGTAAAATAATATGGTTCTTCCAACAATATTAAATTGACCAAAATACTCGACAAAAGTAAAAAAGATAAACGAAGCCAGTAATAATCCTAAGCTATAAATAATGCCTTTTAATAGGCGATTTTTATAGTATTTACGAATAAATGCATCTAGCTTGCTAATTAATATTTGATAGTTGTTATTCATCGTTTAATATAACGTAAAATAATAATTGCTATTTTACGAACCTATAAAGGTCGGGTTTTTTCTGAAATAAAATTAAGGAGGGTTTAAATAATTATCTGTTTTTTATAAGGGATAATTTTTTAAGCCCATTTAAACATTGTACCTTATTTAATTGCTGTTTTTTGTGTAGCAAAGCAAAATTCTGGCGAACTTTTTCTTCGGCATAAGTTCTTGGGTGGTAAAGATGATAAACAATGGCTTTATTTTTTACCGATTTCATTTTTAATCCAGCAGCTTTTAACCGCCATTCAATATCATTATCCTCACCAACACCTGCGGCAACATAATCTTCATCAAAACCATTAACCAATAATAAATATTCTTTTTTAATACCCCAATTACAACCCAGCAAACCTCGTGTTTTAAATGATAGGCTTAAGTTTGACAAATACAAACTTTCTTTAACAAAACCTGAAGAGGAGAACATTAATTTTAAGAAACTTGCTTCGTGTAAATTTTTTTTGGTTAAAAGGGTATTAGAAATTTTTTCATCAAGCATCACGCGTCTTCCGTACAAAAAAACACCATCTTTATGTGCTTTGCTATAAGCTTTAATAAAATGTTTGTGCGGCACACAATCTCCATCAATAAAAACAATTGTATTTCCTTTGGCAATTTTTATGGCTTTATTAAGCATGGCATTTTTTCTAAAACCAAGGTCTTCTTTTTGATTGATGTGTGAGATGGGAAAGGAATTTATTTTTCTTTGATTTGCCAAAAAATCATCCATATTGGTATTATCATCTTCTGATATAATAACATCGAAATTAGGATTGCTTTGTTTGTTAAGGGCATATAAAATAAGGGATAAATTAGGTAAGTTTTTATAATAGGAAATGATAACTGTAATATTATTGGTGTTTTTGTTCATTTTAAGTAATCTTATTTTGTTGGTATTTCGTCAAAAATAAAACGTCTTAGTTTTTCAACCTGAGTTTTTTTGTTAAATTTTTTTTCAACTATTGCTCTAGCCGTTTTGCCCATAGTCAATCTTTGTGTTTCATTTTCGCCCAAACTCACAACTTTTTCAACAAACATATCCAAATCAAATGGTTTAATTAAGTAGCCTGTTTTTTCGTTAATTATAAGCTCTGGATTACTACTTATATTAAATCCAACACATGGTTTTTTGGCAGCCATAGCTTCAGCTAAAACAAAACCAAACCCTTCCCATTTAGATGTTAGCAAAAATACATCTATGCTACGCATGAAGGCTATTGTTCCATTTAATTGTCCAACAAATTCGATTTCCTTTTGCACACCCAACGTTGTTGCAAGCTGTTTAATTTCCTTCTCTAGTGGTCCTGATCCAGCAATTAACAGTTTAAAATTAACGCCATGCTTTTTCAATTTTGCCGCTATCTTAATCAGCATAGAATGACCTTTTTGTGTTACCAATCTTCCTGCTGTGCCGAGCACTAATTCTCCTTTGTGTCGGTTGTAAATGGGTGTTGCTTTATGGGTGTCCATAGCCTCAAGATCGAGTCCGTTGTATAGTAGCTTTACAGGTTTGGATGTAACTTTTTGGTCAAATCCACTAAGCATAATTTTTTTTGTTGCTTCGGAATTTACAATAAAATGTGTGAGCACTTTTTTGAACAACAATCGGTTAATAGCACTTGGTTTTACTGGTGCCGCAAGACCCCTGCGATAAATTATAGCTTCTACACCTGCAAATTTTGCAGCTATGCCTCCTAATTTCATATCGGCAGAACCATTCATAATAACAACATGAATTGTGTTGCGAGAAAAAAAAGACTTCAGTTGGTGTATTTTAAAAGGATTTAAAAAACTGAATGTGCCTATGTTTATGCAAAAACAAGCAATATTGTTTTCTACTAGTTTCTGACGAAGAGAAGTACCGGAACGAACAACAAATGAAACATTGCAGCCTTGCTCTTTAAGTGCTACAGCTGTTTCGAAATGCCATTTTTCTCCCCCACCCCAAAATTTGGTGGTGTTAAGAAAGCAAATATTACGTTTTTCGGACAAAGTATTATTTTTTATTTAGCTTCATTAATTTAGTGTATTTCAATCGTTTTGCATAAGCAGAATTTTTACAAACAACGAAACCGTAATAACCATCTAAAAACCCTAGTTTTAGTATATAATCTCTAAAAAATTTGAACCCTGATTTATAAACTATTTTAAAATTATTACTTGTTTTCCCATTTTCGAAGGCAGCTTTTGAGCTAATATCTGTAAAATAATCAATTTGTTTTAAATGTTGTTTTACCGTATAAAAAGAGTAATGTAAAATATCAAAATTAATATGTTTTATGGTTGTGTTTGTTTGCATAATTACCTTGTCGTGAGGGTTTTCTCCGCCCCATTTTCCTTTGGTTGTATCCCACAATCTTAATTTTTTGTCGGGATACCAACCACAATGTTTTATCCATGCACCACAAAAGTTGGTTAAGCGGTTAAAGCTGTAGGCATCAAATTGCCAGTTATTTTTTATTTTAATTATTTCGGTTTGTAGTTCGGGAGTTAAAGTTTCATCAGCATCTAACGAAAGTATATACGGATATTTTGCTTGTGTAATTGCCCAATTTTTTTGTTCAATGTGGCCATCAAATTTATGGGTTACAAAACGTACATTTTTTGCCTCACAAATTGATTTAGTTTTGTCGGTAGAGAAAGAATCAACAACAACAATATCGTCAGCTACACCAATTACAGCATCTAAACATCTTGCAATATTTTTTTCTTCATTAAATGTGATAATAACAACCGACAAACTGATTTTCATAGTACAAAGAAACGCAAAATTTTATTGCTCTAATTAATTTTAGAAATGCGTTTAAAGGTTTAATAAATTAAGACCGTTGCATAATTACCTATTTCTCTTTTTAGGTTCTATTTTCATTTTTTC
>CAZVEW010000029.1:0-19491 GCA_964625955.1 uncultured Vicingus sp.
TTGCTAATTTATTTAAGTCTAAAGAATTTTCCGGAAAAAATGAAATATCAATTACATTCCTTTTGGCTTCGATAATGGTGCGTAAAGTGTTAAATCCTAAAAAACCAGGAACAGCACAAATAACTAAATCGAATTGCTGAATGGTTTTTGTAAGTGTTGATTTATCGGTAACATCTAATTGCCTAACACTTAAACTCGGACATCTATTTTTAGTGTTTTGTAAAGCCGATTGGCTTAAATCACAAAGTGTTACTTGGTGATTTTTAGCCATATCTATAGCCATGGCACTTCCAACCATTCCTGCTCCTAATACAATAATATTGCTCATAATAATAATTCTTTAATTGATAAAAATATTTTTTTAATTTTTTGTCAACCAAGCAGCAACCATTTTTTCTACTTTGGTTTCATCAAAATTTTTAAAAGAAAAATCGTTAGTTTTTGGGTTATATGTGTAATTTGATGCCAACTCTTTATGATTGTTAGTTATATCAATAATAGCATTTAAAATATAATCTATTTCATCATTTTTCATGGTTGGATGCAAAGACATTCTTACCCAACCTGGTTTTGCTGATAAATTTCCTTTTGAGATCTCACAGGTAATCCTATCTGAGATGTCCTCAGTTACATGTAGTAAATAATGTCCATAAGTTCCTGCACAAGAGCAACCACCCCGCGTCTGTATCCCAAATTTATCATTCAAGATTTTAACAACTAAATTATAATGCAAATCATCAATATAAAAAGAAATAACTCCTAGCCTTTCTTGTTGGTTTTCAGCAAGGATATGAAGGGTTTTTATTGGTAATAATTTCTGCCAAACTTTATCTAATAATTCCTCTTCTCTAGCTAACATCTTTCTTACAGTAATTTTTTCTTTGAGTTTTATAGCCAAAGCAATTCTTATTGCTTGTAAAAAACCAGGTGTGCCACCATCTTCTCTTGCTTCAATATCACTAACATAATCTTGTTCTCCCCATGGGTTAGTCCAATTTACTGTGCCTCCTCCCGGAGCATCTGGTACTCGATTGTTGTATAAATTATTATCAAAAATTAAAACGCCAGAGGTTCCTGGTCCTCCTAAAAATTTATGTGGAGAAAAATAAATAGCATCTAATTTTTCTTCTGTATTACTTGGGTGCATATCAATATCGATGTAAGGAGCCGAACAGGCAAAATCAACAAAACAAAGTCCTCCATTTTGATGCATTAAAGCTGCTATTTGATGGTATGGTGTAAAAATTCCTGTAACATTTGAACAAGAAGTTATTGCTGCAATTTTTAAAGGTCTGTTTTTATATTCATCTAATAAATAAACTAAATTCTCGACATCTACAAGCCCTTCATTAGTTGCTTTTATTACAATTACATCAGCTATGGTTTCTAACCATGATGTTTGGTTAGAATGGTGCTCCATGTGGGTAACAAATACAACAGGTCTTTCATTTTTAGGTAGGTTAACAATATCTTGAAATTTTTCATGAATTTTTAACCCTAAAATACGTTGAAACTTATTAATCACTGCTGTCATTCCACTCCCCGCAGTAATAATTACATCTTGTTGATTGGCATTTACATGTTTCTTTATAATATATAAAGCTTCATGATAAGCAGTTGTCATACACGAACCAGTAATTGTTGTAAGTGTATGTGTATTTCCAACAAAAGGATAAAAATTATTTAGTAAATTATCTTCAATATCTTGATATAGCCTACCACTAGCAATCCAATCTGCATAAATAATTTTTTTTAAACCAAATGGGGTTTTAAAAGTTTGATTTATTCCAATAATTTTTTCTCTAAAAGGTAAAAAATAGGCTTCTAACATAATTTAAATTTTCAACACGAAAATACTTAAAGTAATGAAATAAAACAGCAAGTAATATCTAATTATTATTGGATTCTTTTTAAAATATATTGGACTTATTTTCGTATTTAAAAAATCTAATAATTCTCTTGCTAGAAAGATTACTTAGATTAAGTAATTTTGGAGAATGGCATTTAAGCTCATATCCGATTTTAAACCTACGGGCGACCAACCTGAAGCAATTCAACAATTGGTTGAAGGAATTAATAATAACACTAAAGCACAAACTTTGCTTGGTGTTACAGGTTCTGGAAAAACATTTACCATCGCCAATGTGATTGAAAAAATTCAACGCCCTACTTTAATTTTAAGCCATAACAAAACCCTTGCAGCACAACTTTATGGCGAGTTTAAACAGTTTTTTCCAGAAAATGCAGTAGAATACTTTGTTTCTTATTACGATTATTACCAACCAGAAGCTTATTTGCCCGTTACCGATACCTACATAGAAAAAGATATGTCGATAAATGATGAAATTGAAAAGTTACGTTTAAGCACAACAACTTCCCTCCTATCTGGCAGACAAGATGTTATTGTAGTTGCCTCTGTTTCGTGTATTTATGGCATAGGAAATCCGCAAGATTTTCAAAAAAATATCGTTAAAATAAAATTAGGAGATGTAATTAGCCGAAACAAATTTTTGTTACAACTAGTTCAAAGTTTATATGCTAGAACAGAAAACGATTTTCAACGCGGAAATTTTAGGGTAAAAGGCGATACTGTTGATGTTTATCCTGCTTATGCTGATATTGCTTATCACATTATTTTTTTTGGTGATGAAATAGAAGAAATTGAATCTTTCGACCCTATTAATGGAAATACCTTAGAAGATTTTGAATATTTAAATATTTATCCTGCCAATATTTTTAACACCACACAAGATAGCATGTATGATGCCATTTTTGAGATTCAAGATGATTTAGTAAAACAGGTAGATTACTATAAAGAAATAGGTAAATATTTAGAAGCCAAACGATTAGAAGATAGAGTAACTTACGATATGGAAATGATGAGAGAATTAGGTTATTGTTCAGGAATAGAAAATTATTCTCGTTATTTTGATAGAAGAACTGCAGGTTCTCGACCATTTTGCCTATTAGATTACTTTCCTAAAGATTTTTTATTAGTGGTAGATGAAAGTCATGTTACTGTTTCTCAAATTGGAGCAATGTATGGTGGCGACCGTTCTCGTAAACAAAATTTAGTAGAATATGGCTTTCGTTTACCTTCTGCAATGGATAATCGCCCTTTAAAATTTGACGAATTTGAGAGCTTGGTGGGACAAACCATTTATGTTAGTGCCACACCTGCCGACTACGAATTAAAAAAATCGGAAGGTGTTGTTGTTGAGCAAATTATCCGTCCAACAGGTTTATTAGAACCAAATATTGAAGTCCGTCCAAGTTTAAATCAGATTGACGATTTGATGGAAGAAATTGCCCTTAGATCAGAACGGGATGAGCGAGTTTTAGTAACCACATTAACCAAAAGAATGGCAGAAGAATTGAACAAATATTTCGAAAATGCAGGTTTAAAATGTAGGTATATCCACTCGGAGGTAGATACTTTAGATAGGGTAGAAATTTTACGCGATTTACGCTTAGGTGTTTTTGATGTGTTAATTGGTGTAAACCTTTTGCGTGAAGGATTAGATTTGCCCGAAGTTTCATTAGTTGCTATTTTAGATGCCGATAAAGAAGGATTTTTGCGTTCAGAACGCTCTTTAACACAAACTGCAGGAAGAGCTGCCAGAAATTTAGAAGGATTGGTAATTATGTATGCTGATAAAATAACAAAATCTATGCAAAAGTTAATTAATGAAACTGCCCGAAAAAGAGAAAAACAAATAAATTATAATGTAAAACATGGTTTAGTACCAAAAACAATAAATAAATCTAAAACCCAAATATTAGGTCAAACAAAAGTAATTGAAGATGCTTATGACATGGAGATTATTACTGAAAAACAAAGCATTGCTGCCGACCCAGTTGTTAAATACATGAACAAAGCTCAAATAGAAAAACTAATTAAAGAAACAAATAGAAAAATGAAAAAAGCTTCTAAAGAAGAAAATTTTATTGAAGCTGCCCGTTTTAGAGATGAAATGATGGGGCTAAGAAAAATGTTGAATTAAGTATTTTTAATTAGATTTGTTACAATGCAAGCCATTATCTTTTATATTTCAATTCCCTTTATTTATTTAATTTCAATACTTCCTTTTAGGATATTATATTTTCTTTCAGACTTTTTGTACCTCATTGTTTATCATTTAGTAGGTTACAGAAAGCAAGTAGTTTACCAAAATTTAAAAAATTCTTTCCCAAATAAATCGGAACAAGAAATACAAATTATTAGTAAAAAGTTTTATCACTTTTTTTGCGATTGGCTACTAGAAATGATTAAAAGTATTACCATAAGTAAAAAAGAAGCCTTAAAAAGATGTTATTTTTCTGATACATCAATATTAAAAAAATATAGTGCTGAAAATAAAAAATTAATCTTTGTAATGGGGCATTTTGGTAATTTTGAATTGGGCGGTGCAGCAATGAAATTTACCACCGCTTATCAATTATATGTTGTTTACAGACCACTTGCTAATAGGTATTTCGATAAATTAATTAGGAAGAAAAGAATGCGTTTTGGAAGCAAAATTATTTCAATGAAATTAACATTTAAAACAATGCTTAGTTTAAAGAATAGTGCCGAGTTAAGTGCAACCGCATTTATTGCCGACCAAACACCAGATAAAGATAATGCTTATTGGACTATCTTTTTAAACCAAGAAACACCTGTTTTTTGGGGAACGGAGATTATTGCTAAAAAATTAAATTACCCTATTATTTACATCAGCGTAAGCCAACCCAAGAGAGGTTTTTACAAAATGACACCAGAATTATTGTGCGAAAATCCATCAAAAACAACAAAAGGAGAAATATCTGAAATGCACACCAAAAGATTAGAAAAAGACATTGTAAAACAACCAGAAATATGGTTGTGGTCGCACAGAAGGTGGAAACATAAAAGACCTTGATATAAGTCACACCTTCTAAGAAGGTGGCTTTAGAATGCCCCTAAAAGAGGCAATGAGTGGCAAGGTTATAAACCGAAAAGACCTGTCAGGTTTTAAAAACCTAACAGATCTGAAAAAGAAGGCAAAGCCAAAAGAAGATGACCACCAGCTAAGCAGGTGGTTTTTCAAGGTAAAATAAATTTTACGTGTTTATACTGATGCATCTCCTTAAATGATTGTGTAATATTACTCTTAAAATATTGTAATATTTATGGAAGCCTACAGAATACTCATCATATCACTATCCTTTGTACCAGCCCTTATAAATATTGTTATGTTTGTTTACACTTTTTATTTTTTAAGAAGAGATAAGCTAGTTGCTACTTTTTCTATGGTTTTGTTTACAAGTGCTGTTTGGCAATTAAGCGATTCTTTATTAAGGTATATTACTAACATAAATACTGCAACAATAACCTATAGAGAACTCGCTTTTGGTGTAATTTTTTTATTACCAACTACCGTTCACTTTGCACTACTTTACACCAACAGCTTTAACAGAAAAAAATCGGGTTTAATCTATTCCATCTTATATTTTCCTGCATTTTTATTTTATATTAGTAATTCTTTAAGGTTAAACGAAGGAAAATTAGTTTTAACTGATTTATGGTATTATTCTTACGTTCCTGATGGCGTTATAGATGCCGTTTTAAATTTATGGCTAGGTGTTTTAGGGCTACTAACCATTTCTATTTTTATAAGGTATGCCATAAAAATTAAGAAAATTGATACGGGCAAATATAAAGGTGCGCTAGTAATAGCCATAGGTTATTCAATACCAGCTATAATGGGCATTGCAACCCAACTCTTATTCCCTTATCTGTTTAAAATTCCAGAAATGCCATTAACAACTACTTTTATTAGCTGTTTTTCTATTGCTACATTTTATAGCTTAATAAAATACGATTTATTTGCCTACAACCCTTATATCATTAGTGATCAAATATTTAATTCAATATCGGAAAGCATTATAATTACAGATTTAAATGATAACATTAGGTATATTAATAAAACTTTTACAAAAACTTTTGGATACACGGAAGAAGATATATTAAATACCAATTATAAGAAACTTATTATCAATAACTCAAATAAATCATTTAATTTTAAAGATAAAAATAAGTACCTGTTTCCCACAAAAATAGAGTACGATTTACGCCATAAAGATAAAAGCATTAAAAACATACTATTAAATAACGCTTCTTTTTATGACCACAACAGCAAGGTAAACGGTTACCTAAAGCTAATATTAGATATAACCACTTTAAAAGAAAGCGAAAACGAATTATACAAAACCGAACAAAAACTACTATTAAGCCAAAAATCTGCTGGTATTGGTTTTGTGTTTTTAGACTTGGCTACAAATTTAGTGACTACAAACACCGTTGCAAAAGAAATCTTTAATTTAAAAAACAATCTGCAATATACTCGTAGCCAATTTATTAATGAAATAGTACACCCCAACGACAGAAACATGCTTAAAAACATATTTGAAGATATACTTAAACATAAAACCTCAGCGAGCTTTGAACATCGTGTAATTAACAAAAAAAATAAGAGTATAAAGTGGGTTAAAACTTGCGTTGAAATTTTTTATAAAGATGATGAACCCTCAGAATTAATTTCAACAATAATAGACATTACTGAAAGTAAAAACCATGAAAAAAAACAACTCATTGCGATGTTACATGGTGAGGAGAAAGAGAAAAAAAGAATTGCCCAAGAATTACACGATGGTATTGCACAATACATTGCAGCTATTAATATGAACCTGAATGGCATTAAAGAAGATATCCCTCATGATTTGACAGAGATTTATAATATTATAAAAAAACTAACAGAGAAATCGTTAAATGAAACAAGAAATATCTCCCATAATTTAATCCCAAAAGAAATAGATAATGGTTTAATTATTGCTATTAATCACATTATTAAATCTTATAAAGAAAACGCATCTTTCAAGATAAACTTAATAGTAAAAAATATTAAAGAAGAAGATATTCCTCAATTTACAAAATTTAACCTTTACCGCATTACCCAAGAGTTTATAAACAATACCTTTAAACATGCAAACGCAAAAAATATAACTATAGAACTAAACCAGCACAATAACACTCTATATTACAACTTGTTAGATGATGGTAGCGGTTTTAAAATTGACTCCCATAAAATGAATGGTATTGGTTTAACAAATATACAGCAACGTGCAAAAGCTATTAATGGCATATTAAAATTTAATTCCAAAATAGGTGTTGGCACAAAGCTGGAAATACTTATTAATTTAGATTTATGTAACCTTTTTATAGACGAATCGTAACCTACGTTAGATTAAGCAAATCATTAAACGATTTTATGAGACAATTAAAAATTACGAAGCAGGTTACCAACCGCGAAACAATTTCATTAGATAAGTATTTACAAGACATTTCTAAAGTTGGCTTAATAACAGCAGAAGAAGAAGCCGATTTAGCCAGACAGATTAAAGCCGGAGACGAATTAGCCTTAGAAAAGTTAACAAAAGCCAATTTACGTTTTGTTGTATCAGTTGCCAAACAATACCAAAATCAAGGGTTAACATTATCCGATTTAATTAACGAAGGTAATATCGGTTTAATAAAAGCAGCAGGACGATTTGATGAAACTAGAGGTTTTAAATTTATTTCTTATGCCGTTTGGTGGATAAGACAATCCATTATGCAAGCTATAGCAGAGCAAGCTAGAATTGTTAGATTGCCACTTAATAAAATTGGAAGCATTACAAAAATAAACAGAACCTTTTCGGCACTAGAGCAATTACACGAAAGAGAACCATCTGTTGATGAAGTTGCTGAATTATTAGATATTACTACTAAAGAAGTGAGAGATTCATTAAAAATTGCTGGATCACATATCTCTGTTGATGCTCCTCTATCAAGAGACGATGACAGCAATACCTTACTAGATGTAATGTCGGGAAAAGAAAGTAAATTAAATCCTGATAGAAAATTAATGAACGAATCGTTAAGAAACGAAATTGAACGATCATTTTTAACACTTTCTTACAGAGAAGCCGAAGTTTTAAGACTTTACTTTGGTATTAATTGCAAATCATCGCAAACATTAGAAGAAATTGGCGAAGAATTTGAATTAACAAGAGAAAGAGTTAGGCAAATTAAAGAAAAAGCGTTAAGAAGATTAAAACATACCTCAAGGTGTAAACTATTAAAATCGTATTTAGGATAAACCCTTTTTAACCAATCTCCCCAATAATAAGAAAGCGAATGTTAAAAACATTCGCTTTTTTTCTTCAACCACACTTACTCTTTTAATATATTTGTAAAAAATGTAAAAAATGTCCCATTTAATTGCACCATCACTTTTAGCCGCCAATTTTGCTAATCTTCAAAAAGAAACAGAAATGCTACATAAAAGTAAAGCCGATTGGTTTCATTTAGATGTAATGGACGGCATATTTGTACCCAACATTAGCTTTGGCGTTCCTATAATTAAGGCTATCCGTAAATATTCAGATAAACCTTTCGATGCTCATTTAATGATTGTTGAACCAGATAAATATATAAAGGACTTTAAAAATGCAGGAGTAGATATACTAACTGTTCATTATGAAGCTTGCCCCCACTTACACCGAACAATACAAGCTATTAAAAATGAAGGTATGAAAGCTGGTGTTTCCTTAAATCCGCACACCAATATTAATGTTTTAGAAGATATTATTAATGATGTTGATTTGGTGCTAATCATGTCTGTTAACCCTGGATTTGGTGGGCAATCTTTTATAGAAAACACCTACAAAAAAGTAAAATCATTAAAAAAATTAATAACCAATAGTAACTCAAAAGCATTAATAGAAATTGATGGAGGCGTTAATCAAAATAATGCTAAACAACTTATTAATGCTGGTGCTGATGTTTTAGTTGCAGGAAGTTTTGTATTTAAATCTAATAATCCCATCGAAACAATTAGCAATTTAAAAAGTGCTTAATTTTTAAATTAATTATTTGTTACTACCTTTATTGCTTAAAATGAATACTTCAATTATGAGAAAATATCTTTTCACCACAATCATTTTTAGTCTGCTACTTATTGGTTGTAAAACTAATAACTCAAATAATAATTCAACTACAGAATTTGTTGAAATAAATGGGGTAAATCATTTTATAGAAAAAATAGGTAAAGGAGAACCATTGTTAGTTTTGCATGGTGGACCAGGGTTATTTCATGATTATTTAGTCCCTTATTTTAAACATTTATCAAAAAAATATCAAATTATCTTTTATGATCAACGAGGCTGCGGAAAAACCGATTTTCCAACAGATACCTCAACAATTACGCTTAAAAATTATGTTACAGATTTAGAAGCCATAAGAAAATACCTAAAAATAGACAAGTTAAACTTAGTTTCTCATTCTTGGGGTTCGATGATTGCTTTAAATTATGGAAAAAAGTATCCTAATCATTTAAAAAAATTAATACTTATTTCTCCAGCACCAGCAACAAACGAATTTTTTGATGAAACTTTTACTAAAATGAGAAGAAAAAGAAATGATGTAGATACCAAACAATTGGTAAAATATATGATGTCGAGTGCTTTTGAAAAAAGAGATACTGGCGTATTTAAAAAAGCCATTATGTTGGGAGATAAAGTAAACCTAGTTAACCAAGAAAGCATAAATGAATTGTACAGAAACATGCACTTTACCCCTACTTCGGCTAATAACTTACTAACTACAACAAGTATATTGGAGCATGTTTTTTTTAATTATGATATTACAAAAGAACTAGAGAATATTACATGTAAAACACTTATCTTATATGGCGATTTAGATAATGTTCCTTTTGCCTCTGCTCAATACTTGCAAGAACATTTAAGTAATGCACAATTAGTTGTTGTTAAAAGAGCGTGTAATTATCCTTTTTTTGAATCTCCTAAAGAATTTAATTTTGCTATAAAACAATTTCTAAATCCAGCGTATGAAGATTAATGGAAAAAATTAAATTTACATTAACGCAGGATTATATTACATTAATAAAACTGCTAAAGCTTTTAAACCTCTGCGAATCTGGTGCTGATGCCAAATTAGCAGTAGAAAGTAAAATGGTTTGTTACAATGGAAAAATAGAATTAAGGAAACGAAAAAAATTAGTTAAAGGAGATCAAATTATATTTCAAGATACAATAATAAAAATAGTTTAAAATAAACCTATTTCTTATGCCTGCTAAAACATTACTGTTAAATAATAACCAAATAGAAAAAAAGATAAATCGTTTAGCTTATCAAATTTATGAGAATAATTATCTTGAAGATGAGCTACTAATTATAGGATTAGCAAAAAAAGGTTATTTGTTTGCCGAAAAGTTATCACAAAAGCTCACTGAAATCTCTACTATAAAAATTACATTAATAAAACTTACCCTTAATAGTTCCGATTTTATCAATAAAAAACCTAAAATAGATATTGCTGAAGATATTTTTGATGATAAGGTTGCCATTTTAGTTGATGATGTTTTAAATTCTGGAAAGACATTAATTTATGGGGTTAAATATTTGCTAAACTTTCCTTTTAAAAGAATTTCAACTGCTGTTTTGGTTGACCGGAACAATAAAAGATATCCTATTGGTACTCATTATGTTGGATTGGCTTTATCTACTACACTACAAAGTCATATTTCTGTAGCGTTTAATAAAAATAATATTGCTGCTTACCTTAGCTAATAGAATATAAAAAGATAAACCGTTAACATAAAAATTGTTAACGGTTTATCTTTTTAATGTTTTTATTTAAAGAGTAATTACTCTTCTTCTACTTCAATCATTTTAAAAGGTACATTAATAATGGCTTGATAATCTTCACCAGCCTCTAACATATCCTCATCATCTTCTTCATAATACCAATTAATAGTAACTTCACTATCACCAGCATTAATAGCTTCTAATTTTTTAAATACATCTAAAATACATTTAGAAGAGCTTGTATTAAAGTACTCTAACTGTATATCTACTTTAGTATTCGGTAAAGAATTATTATTATAAGTTTCTAAAGCCTCAACCAAAGACTTATAAAATTCTATTGAATTTTCTGGAATTGATCTACCTTTAAGTAGAAGATAACCTTCTCCAGGTTTAAATTCTATTGTTGGTGTTTTGGGTGATCCCTCAATAATTAAATTTTCCATACTTCCCTTTATTATTATTTTTTTTATTGTGCTATATTAACATTTAAACTAAAAAATGAGAATTTATCATCTACATCGTCAAATTTATATTCTAATTTTTTTCCTGATTTTCGAGCTATATCAATCATTCCTAGCCCTCCGCCTCCTTTAGCAGACATTTCTCCATTATTCAATACCTCCTTGTAATAAACTTTTAATTGATCCCTATCCATTTTATTAATGGTATCTAATCTGTTTCTCATGTTTTCTACATTTTCATTTGCAATGTAGTTTCCTGTCATTATAGAATATTCGCCATCTTGTTTTCTAATCATAAACAAAGCACTTTTCTCATTTTTTTTAGTTTCAGTATCATCTTCATCAATGTGATGGTATAAATTCTGTAAACATTCTACTAAAATATTGTAAACTTTCTTTTTTATTTTTGGTGGTTCTTCTAAAATATCCATTTTAGATTCTATAATTTGAAGGACAGATGTGAGCAAATCAGATGTTACCTCGCCCTTGAAAGACAACATAATATTGCCACTCTCCATTTTATTATAAAAATCATGTATATTCTCCATAATTTACCTTAACTTCAAATTACAGTTTCAAAGATATTAATTCAATTTAAATTTACAAGGATAATGTTATTTTTATTTTAAATTTTTATTCCTATCAGTAAAACATCATCTAATTGATCTGTATCTCCTTTCCACTTAAAAAATGTATTTTTAATTATACTTTTTTGTTTATTTAAAGGATAATCAGCATTGTTTTGTAATACTTCTTTTAATCTCTTTTTTAAAAATTTTTTACCTTTATCTCCTCCAAACTGATCGGCATAGCCATCGCTAAACATGTATATTAAATCTCCTTTCAAGAGGTTAAATGTGTTGTTTGTAAACTTATATACTGATGATGTTCTACCTCCTATAGGGGTTTTATCGGCTTTAATTTCTGTTAAAACATTATTTCTAACCATTACTAAAGGTCGTTGAGCTCCTGCATACTCTAAGATATTATCATCAGTTACTACACATATAGAAATATCCATTCCATCGTTAGCACTTAAACTTTTATCAACGTTTTTAAAAGATTTACTTACACCTTTATTTAAATTATTTAAGATTAAATCTGGAGAGGTAATATTTTTCTCATTCACAATTTGATTTAATAGATTATTGCCAAGCATAGAAACAAATGCACCCGGAACCCCATGTCCTGTACAATCTGCTACGATAAATATTTTTTTATTTCCTTTTTGTGTTACCCAATAGAAATCTCCACTAACAATATCGCGAGGTTGGTAAAAGATAAAGTTTTGTTTAAAAATAGCATTAATTTCTCCTTGTTTTGGTAAAATAGCGTCTTGTAATCTTTTGGCGTATAAAATGCTATCTTTTATGTCTGTTAAAGCTTCTCCCAATTGATTATTTTTTTCCCTTATTATTATCGTTCTTTCCGCTATAATATCTTCTAATTTTAAATTAGCCAATTTTAATCGGTAAATACTAACTTTAACTATTGTATAAACTAATAGTAAAAAAAATAAAGCGTAAAATAGGTAGGCATACCATGTTCTATACCATGGTGGTAATATTTGAAATGAGTATTTATCTAATAATCCAATATCTCCATAAAGGTTTTTAGATCGTACTACAAAGGTGTAATTTCCTTCTAATAAGTTGGTGTATTGTTTTTTAGCATCTTTAGTCCACCTTGACCAATTGTCATCAAAGCCTTCTAATTTATATTGGTATTGATTCCTTTTCTCATCGTAGAAGTTAGTGCAACTGTATGTAAACAGTAAATTGTTATTGGTAAAATTAATTTTTACGGGAGTATATATGCTGCTAGAATTTCCTTTATAAATTAAAGAATCGTTACCCAACTGTACTTTGTTTAAAATAGTATAAAAAATACTATTGTATTTATTATCGTTTATTGTGGCATTAAATCTTATAAGCCCCTCTACCCCACCAAACCAAATATTTTTGTTTTCTGTTTCTGGATAGATAGAAAATATTAACCCCTGAGGTAGCCTATTAAATAATTTATAATTCCATTTAATTTGTCTCCCTTTTTGCGTTGCATAGCCTAATCCTTCGTCAGAATTTCCTGAGCTAGAGGGTGCGTACATCCAAATATTCTGATTATTATCTTGATGGAGCCTATAAATTAGCCTAGTACTATCGCAAAATTGCGTGCCAAAAGTGGAGTCATTGTAAAAAATAAGTTTATTGTTTCTTTCTTTTTTTTTCATCAAACCTGCATCAGTACTAAAAACTACTTCATCGTTGTAAGAAAAAACATCTACCTCATAACCGAACAAACCTTCTTTTACACCATATTCTTTTACTTTTGTTTTTATTGGTTTAAAATTACTTGATAGTTCATAATTAACATTTATTGCCCCATTAGAAAAGGTTCCTAACCAAACATTGTTTTCAGATTCTTCGTAAATACTCCTTACTTGGTAATTGGTTGAATCAATAGCGTACTCTTTCCATTTGTTATCAAAAACCCCCATACTAAATTGATTATCTTTACCTATAAAAACTAAATTAGCATATATTTTTGATGGTTTAAGCGTGTACACAATATCGTTATTGAGTACAGAAATAGCATTTTTCTTATTTATAGAGAATAAACCCGAGCTACTTGCCACCAACAAATGGTCGTTCATTACCTCTAAATCCCAACATTGCCCTGTAATAGAACTTAATAGTTTAAAATTAAGGTTACCACCTTCTTCTTCTTTTTTACTTTTACCTGATGCCGAATAATATATCCCTACTGAAGTTGCTAGGTACAATTCGTTATTAAACCTCTTAATACTCATTATTGTACCTTCTATCCCTACATTTTGGTTATACAAAGAAAAAGGACAAGTGTACTCAATTTTAGTGATTCCTTTATCTAACATTAGCCAAATGTTTCCTTGTATATCCTGATAAACATTCCAACAAGTATTATTTTGTATTCCAATACTCTTATCAAAAATTTCTTTAATATGACCTTGTTTATCAACAATTATTGCTCCATCTTTGATTGTTCCCAAACAAAAATCTCCGTCTTTTAACTTTATTCCACAGTATAACTGGTTCTTTTTAAAAAATTCCTGTTCTTTTTTATTACCTAAGGTTTTTACTGTATCTCCTTTAACCCAAAACAATCCATTATACCTAGTTACAATCATTAATTCGTTATTTTGAATTGGCAAAATGTCGTAAACCCCTTTATTTCTAAAAAAATCATCTAACCCTATGTTAAATAGTTTATTATCCTTTAGTTGTTGAATACCTTTTTTATATGATGAAGCATAAAAAGAATCATTAACTTTAATAAAAAATTTATCTGTAGTGATGTTTAGTTTTTTAATAACACCTTTGTTGTACTCAAAAATCCCATCATCTGTTGATAAAAATATTTTATCCTTTTTATAGGTGATGTTCCAAACATTACCAAATTCACCAATATCATCTAACAAAGAATCAGTAACCGAAAAAAAATCTAAACTGCCCTTTTTACTAATTTTTAAATACCCAAACTGACTAACCCCTCCAACCCATATAGTTCCATTATCATCTATAGCCAATGACCTAACCATTGAAATGTTTCCTGTTCCTAGTAATTCCCATGTATTTCCGTTATAAGTAAGTATGCCATAGTTATTTGCAAAATACATTACACCATTACTATCTTGCACTGCATCCCAATTTTGGATGTATGCATCGTACTCTTTTGGTGTATAATTCTGAATAAAAGGTCTTGAATTTTGAGATAATCCAATTATTACAGTTAAATTAGCGAGTATAAATAAAATAATATTTTTCAAAGTAAAAATTGAAGTCTGCTGTATAAATTTGTGCATCGAAATTTAGAACATAAAATGTTAAAAAACAAAAATAATGACAACTGGTTTGAGAATTGGTTTAACTCTCCCTATTATCATATTCTTTATAAAAATAGAGATAATACTGAGGCAGAACTCTTTATTGATAATTTAATTAATTATTTAAATCCAAAAAAATCGGGTAAGCTTTTAGATATAGCCTGTGGTAAAGGAAGGCACGCCATCTATTTAAATAAAAAAGGATATAGCATTGATGGTTTTGATTTGGCAAGCGAGAGCATAGCTTTTGCTAAAAACTTTGAAAATGAGAATCTATCGTTTTATGTTAATGACATAAGAAAACCTTTAAAACTAAACTATTACAATTATGCTTTTAACTTATTTACAAGTTTTGGCTATTTTGTTGATGAAAACGATAATACAAAAGCAATAAAGGCTATTGCAGAAAGTTTAAAACCAAATGCTATCTTAGTTTTAGATTTTATGAATGTAAATAAAGTAATTAATAATTTAGTAGCTAACGAAGTAAAAACAGTAAATAATATTACTTTCAATATTTCGAGATTTATAGCAGATGGATTTATTATTAAAAAAATCTGTTTTAACGATAAAGGCAAAGATTATTTGTTTTTTGAAAAAGTAAAAGCAATTACGCTTGCCAATTTTGAAAATTATTTTAAATCGGCAAACTTAAAAACACTTGCTACCTTTGGTAATTACAAACTCGCCCCCTTTAACAAAAACACCTCTGATAGGTTAATATTAATTGCAAAAAAGTAGATGCAAACACCTTTAATATATCTGTTCTTGTTTTTACCTGCTTTTGTTAGCGGGGTAATAATTTTGTCATTAAAAATAAATGTAGCCAAAATTCAAAAATTACTATTGGCTTATAGTGGTGCTTTTTTATTGGCAATATGTGTGCTTCATCTTATACCTGAATTATATGCAAAATTTAATAAAAACGTTGGTTTATTTATTTTACTAGGATTTGTACTACAATTATTATTAGAATTTTTCTCTAAAGGGATAGAACATGGGCATTTTCACATCAATAAAAATAAATTAACTACGTTTCCTTTTGCCATTTTTATTAGTCTGTTTTTACACGCTTTTATTGAAGGAATGGCACTAATTAATGTTAATAATATTGCTACTTATAATACTGCACTACTGTTTGGCATTGTAATTCATAAAATACCAATAGCCATTGTTTTAAGCACCATGTTTATTCATAAAAAATCGTCTAAAAAAACTGCTATAATTGCCTTAATTGTTTTTGCTTTAGCAGCTCCTTTTGGCTTGTTTTTTAGTAAAGTAATTGGTCAATCTTTTAACCATGCTGCCAGTATTTTATTAGCTTTAACTGTTGGTATATTTTTACATATTTCTACCACTATTTTGTTTGAAACCAGTGAAGGACATAAGTTTGATTTAAAAAAATTTATTATAATTTTGATAGGACTATCAAGTGCTTTACTTACACTTTAAACCATGCAGTTTGATTTTTTTTCTAGTAAAAATATAACTAAAGTTGTAGCTTTATCTAATAAGGCTTTTGGCAAAAATTATTTACCGCTATCCTATTACAAAAAGTTTATTAATAGTGATGTAAATATTGGAATGGTGATGGTAGCTAATAAAAATATAGTAGGATTTATTACCTCAACTATATATTTAGTCAACCGTGCAAATACGTGCGAAGAATTGTATTTTAATTTTAATGATTTACAACACGATATTGCTATTATTAAGCAAGTGGTAGTTGCTCCAAAGTATCAAAAAAAAGGAATTGGAAATTTATTGTTAAAGCAACTTATCTCAACCATCAACACCAAAGAAATAATTTGTATTGCTTGGCAAAGAGATAAAAATATTGTTATAGCAAATTTACTGTTAAAAAATAACTTTAGGAAATTAAAATCTATCCCAAATTATTGGTTCAATGATAGCGTAAGCAAGCAATATAATTGTCCTGAATGCAAAAAACCACCCTGTAAATGTACAGGAGTGGTTTTTAAATTATTAAATAATTAAGTTTTTAAGAAATAGAGGCTACACTTTCTGATTGATATTCTCCATTATCTAATTTAGCTTTAACAGCTTTAAAAGTATCTATCGTGTACTTAACATCTTCTAAAGAATGCATTGCTGTTGGGATTAACCTCAACATAATAACTCCTTTTGGCACCACAGGATATACCACAATAGAGCAAAATAAGTTGTAATTTTCTCTTAAATCTAAGGTTAAATTAGAGGCTTCTGGTACATTTCCATCAAGAATAACTGGTGTTACTTGGGTGGTTGTTGTTCCTATATTAAAGCCATTCTCTTTTAAACCTTTTTGCAAAGCATGGGCTATTTTCCATAATTGCTCTCGCATTTGTGGCTCGGTTTTTAAAAGTTCTAAGCGTTTCATGTTACCAATTACTAATGGCATTGGCATAGATTTGGCATAAATTTGAGAACGCATATTGTATCGTAAATAATCAATAATTTGTTCGTCAGAAGCTATAAAAGCACCAATACTTGCCATAGATTTAGCAAAAGTTCCAAAATAAATATCTATTTTATCTTGGCAACCTTGAGCTTCACCTGTTCCTGAACCATCAGATCCCATTGTTCCAAAACCATGTGCATCGTCAACTAAAAGCCTAAAAAGATATTTATCTTTTAATTTAACAATCTCTTTTATATTACCTTGGTTGCCCGACATACCAAAAACTCCTTCTGTAATTACTAAAATCCCGCCTTTGGTTTTTTCAGCAATCCGAGATGCTCTTTCTAACATATGTTCAAGGCTTGCCATATCATTATGTTGATACACAAATCTTTTTCCTTGATGCAAACGAACGCCATCTAAAATACAAGCGTGAGATTCTGCATCATATACAATTACATCATTTCTATCTACTAAACAATCTATTGCCGAAACCATGCCTTGGTAACCATAATTAAGCAAAATAGCATCTTCTTTATGTTCAAATTCAGCCAATTGTGCTTCAAATTTTTCGTGTAGTTTTGTGTTGCCAGACATCATTCTAGCTCCCATAGGGTATGCAAGCCCCCACTCTTTAGCTCCTGATTTATCTGCTTTTCTTACTGCTGGGTGGTTGGCTAATGCCAAATAATTATTTAAGCTCCATTGTAACATTTCTACGCCTCTAAATTTCATTCTGCTGCCTATCTCTCCTTCTAGTTTCGGAAATGCAAAATAACCATGTGCTTCTTTTGAATACTTACCGAGCGGACCTCGACTTTCTCTTATTTTTTCAAATATATCTACCATTTTCTATAATGTTTAAAACCTTGCAAAGATAATTATTTTTTAATTAATAAATAGGTTCCAGCTTTATTTTACTATTCGGTAAATTCAACTATCAAATGCAACTTTGTTGTTTATAAAATAATAAACTAATTTAAAAGGTTTATTGTATCATTAATTTACTGGTTTTAATTGTAAGCCCATTAAGTTAAATATGGCTAAGCTAATTTCTCCCTTTGAGGGGAGAAAATTTTGTCCAACATCTTTGATTTGGCAACAAAATTAGTGGGGTGAATCTTTTTGGCTTGTAAATCCGTTTTATTTTATAATTTAGATTTTTATTAATATTCACAACTAAAAAATGACCGAAACTAAATCTAAAAAAATATTATATTTGTTAATTAGCTTAATCGGTTTATCTTTTTTGTTTTTTTTTCTCGATTTATTGTTAGGATCAGTAAAAATACCCTTAAAATCTATTATTAATTTATTAACACTTCATCACGCAGAAAAAGAAAGCTGGCAAATTATAGTTATAAATGCACGATTGCCAAAAGCAATTATGGCGGTGTTAGCTGGGGCTGCTTTATCTGTTTGTGGTTTAAAAATGCAAACATTATTTAAAAATCCTTTGGCTGGCCCTTATATTTTAGGCGTTAGCTCGGGAGCAGGTTTTGGAGTAGCCATATTTATTATGGGATTAAGTATTTTTAATTTAAACATTCATGCTATTCCTATATTAGCTAATTTTGGATTAATTTCTAGTGCAATTTTAGGCTCTTTTTTAATTTTAATCCTACTACTTTTAGCCATCATTAAACTAAAAGACATGATGACAGTGCTGATTTTAGGCATAATGTTAGGAAGTATTTTTACCGCGTTAATAAGTATTATACAATACTTTAGCAATGCTGCAGAACTTAAATCGTTTATTATGTGGACAATGGGAAATTTAAATAATGTATCGCTTCATCAAATTAAATTTTTAACACCGCTAATTTTAATTGGTTTATCATTATCATTTTTAATGGCAAAAAAGCTTAACCTATACCTCTTGGGCGAAGAATATGCTACTAGTTTAGGCTTAAATATTAAGCAAACCAGAACAATAATAATTTTAATAACCGCTTTATTGGCTGGCAGCATTACCGCTTTTTGTGGTCCTATTGGGTTTATTGGCATTATAGTTCCACATATTGCACGAATGTTATTAAACTCATCAGACCACAGAAAATTAATTCCTGTTTCAATATTTTTAGGCATCAATATTTTG
>CAZVEW010000030.1:0-19478 GCA_964625955.1 uncultured Vicingus sp.
GGATGAGGGGGAAATTCTAATTTCTTTCTAATAATTTACCAACAATTATCTCTACTAATTTAATGTTTATCTTTAACATTATAATACAAAGCACCATAAATTTTTTTAAGGTGCTTGTTTTTTATTAAAAATTAAATGATACTTATAGAAAATGGAAAAAATTTTGAAATTAGTAACTAAACTAAATAATCAAATATGAAAAAAATTTACACTTTTATTTTAATTCTTCTTTTTACCCAACAACTATTCTCACAATATTCTTCTAACGGTATAGGTCGCTGGAAATTAGGGCTAAACATTGGCGGAACATTTCAAACAGCCGATGTAAGCAACAAACTTTTTGGCTTAGGATACGGTGCAACTTTAGCGTATGAAGTTTGGAATAAAAGAAGCAGCTTTTTTGGTTTTTCTTTAAGAGGAAGATTTCTTCAAGGGCAAACTTTTGGACAAGATTACCAACTTAATACAAACAAAATTAGCAACGATGCCATTAATGGAATTGCCGATTCAACCATAAATTATGCTAACAATCCACTCTTTTTAAACAATAAAACATCTTTTAAAGAATATTCGCTAGAAGCAATGCTAAAATGGAATCAGTTATACCAAAACCATGGAATTTTATTTTATTTATACTTTGGAGGAGGAGCAACCAATTACATTACAGAAACAAACCAATTAGATGCTTTTGGCGATGTATATGATTATTCCGTTGTAAACGCAAATGCTAGTAAATCGAATATTATTAATCAAATAGAAAGTTTTAGCGATGGCAATTACGAAACCTCGTTAATTAATTCAAACTACAATAAATTTGTATTTACGCCAAGCGTTGGCATTGGTATAGGATTTAGGATAGTTCCTGGTTTTGATATTGCTTTTGAGCATAAAGTATCGTTACCACAAACCGATTTATTTGATGGTCAGATTTACAAAAGTGCAGCACCTTCTTTTATACAAGATATTTATCATTATACCTCTTTAGGTCTTATTTTTAGCATTATTAAACACAACACCAATCAAGGTGACACCTATATTCCGCCTACTACCATTGAAACACCTCCTACTCCAATTGTACCTATAACAACACCAAAACAGCCCAAAATAACTTTGGTTAAACCGCTTACAAATACTTTTAATACGCCTAATTGTAAAGTTACTATTATCGCTAAAATTGACAATGTTGTTTCGCAAAGTGATATATCGTTTTTCCAAAATGGAACAGAAGTAGCTTCTTATAAATATTTTTTTACTTTAGGAGAATTTAAATCAACAATCGATTTAAAAGAAGGCAATAATACTTTTAAAATTATAGCAAAAAATGGAAATTTAAAAGACATTAAAGAATTTTCTTTAAGATGTAATAACATTACCAAAATAACTATTTGCCATAAAAATAACGATGGCACGTTTAAAACAATTGAAATTAATGAAAACGATTGGAATAGTCATAAAGCTCATGGAGACACAAAAGGAACTTGCATCTCTAATGAAAAACAAATTACTATTTGTCACGTTGTCTCAGGTAAAGTTGGTGTTACACAAACCATATCAATTCCTGAATCGCGATGGTTAATACATCAATCTCATGGTGATGTTTTAGGGGTTTGTCATGAAAAAAAATTAATTCAAATATGCCACTTTAACCAACCACTAACAATTAATGAATCTGATTGGCCAAAACATCAAGCACATGGCGATATTAAGGGTAATTGTCCACAAATTAAAATGATTACTATTTGCCATGTTCCGCCAACAGGCAATAAACGACAAAATTTAACAATTCCTGAAAATGAGTGGATAGTTCATCAGGCACATGGCGATAAACTAGGTACTTGCCCAAGTGTAGAATCAACAATAGTTATTTGTCATAACAAAGGCAACGGAAAAAGAATAAGTATGACTATCCCTGAGTTTAGGTGGAATGAACACTTCTCTCATGGCGATAGTAAAGGGAAATGCCCTGAAATTTCATTTATTATTTGTCATAAAAATCCTACAACAGGTAAAAAAGAAAATATTTCAATTTATGAATCAGCTTGGCCTCAACACCAAGCACATGGAGACACAAAAGGCGCTTGCCCTGTAGTTACAGAACAATTAATAACCATTTGTCATCGAATTCCGGGAGGTTTAGGAAAAACACAAACCATTATAATTCCTCAATCTAAATGGTTGCTACATAAATCTCATGGCGATAAATTAGGCACTTGTGTTGTTATTGATAAAAACATTCAAATTTGTCATAACAATCCAATAACTCATAAAAAAGAAGACCTTGTTATTAAAGAATCGCAATGGCCAAAACATCAATCACATAGAGATACCAAAGGAAAATGTCCTGTAGTTACAGAACAATTAATAACCATTTGTCATCGAATTCCGGGAGGTTTAGGAAAAACACAAACCATTATAATTCCTCAATCTAAATGGTTGCTACATAAATCTCATGGCGATAAATTAGGCACTTGTGTTGCCGAAAGAAATATTCAAATTTGTCATAAAAATGCAACAACAGGTAAAAAGGAAAATATAATTATTAAACAATCACAATGGTTACAACATCAAGCACATGGCGATACAAAAGGAATTTGTCCTCCTGAAGATACCAATTCATCAATTGATACAGGAGATGAAGGCGAAGAAGGTAATACTCAAATTATCATCTGTCATCATCCTTCAGGAAATACCAGTGCACCACAAACCATTCAAATTAACGAAGCTATTTGGCCTATTCATCGTTCTCATGGCGATACAAGAGGAACTTGTCCTGTTATCGATAATGATATTCAAATTTGCCACAAAAATCCCTCAACAGGTAAAAAAGAAAATATGACAATCAAACAATCACAATGGCTACAACATCAAGCACATGGCGATGTAAAAGGAGTTTGCCCTCCCGAAGATAATAGTATTGATACAGGAGATGAAGGCGAAGAAGGTAATACTCAAATTACCATCTGTCATCACCCAACAGGTAATGCCACTGTGCCACAAACCATACAAATAAACCAAACTGTTTGGCCTATTCATCGTTCTCATGGCGATACGCAAGGTGCTTGTGCTTCTGCGAAGAAAAAAATACTTAAAAACAATTTAAACAGAAACAATCGTGGAGGAAATTAATAAAAACAGTGAATTTTGGAATAATCGATATAAAAATGATGACACTGGTTGGGATATGGGAATTATATCTACTCCAATTAAAGCATATTTTGACCAATTAACGGATAAAAGCTTAAAAATTTTAATTCCAGGATGTGGAAATGCTCATGAAGCAGAATATTTATTTAACCAAGGATTTAAAAATATATTCTTAGTTGATTTATCTCCTATCGCACTTAAAAATTTCAGAAAAAGAGTTCCAAGGTTTCCTGTCAGTCAATTAATTTGTGCTAATTTTTTTACACACGAAGGCACTTATGATGTAATGATTGAGCAAACCTTTTTTTGTGCAATTACACCTAATTTAAGAGCAGAATATGTTAAACATAGTGCCCAAATTTTAAAAAAAGAAGGTAAAATTATAGGTCTTTTATTTGATGACCCCTTAAATGAAGATCATCCACCGTACGGAGGAAATAAAGCCGGATATATTGAGCAATTTAATCCTTACTTTAATATTGATGTGATGGAAAAAGCTTACAATTCTGTTGAACCAAGAGCAGGAAGAGAATTATTTATAAAGCTTACAAAAAAAGACTAATGCTTTCGCACTTAAAAGTTATAGAATTAGCAAGTGTTTTAGCAGGACCAGATGTGGGGATGTTTTTTGCCGAGTTGGGAGCTGAAGTTATTAAAATTGAGAACAAACTTACAAAAGGAGATATTACACGACAATGGAAGTTAAATTCAGAAAACAAATTAGCCAATGTTTCTGCTTATTATTCGGCTGTAAATTGGCACAAAAAGGTTTTATTAATCAATTTAAAAGATGAAAAGGATAGAAACAAAGTTTATCAATTAGTTAAAGAAGTCGATATTGTTATTGCTAATTTTAAATATGGTGATGATTTAAAACTTAAAATGGATTACGACACCTTAAAAAAGCACAATCCTACAATAATATATGGTGCAATTAATGGTTTTGGAAAAAACAATAATCGTATTGCTTATGATGTAGTTTTACAAGCAGAAACAGGTTTTATGTCGATGAATGGAACACAAAAAAGTGGTCCAATAAAAATGCCTGTTGCCTTAATTGATGTTTTAGCAGCCCATCAACTTAAAGAAGGATTATTGTTGGCGTTGTTAAACAAAGAAAAAACAAAAAAAGGTGCATTTGTTGAAGTTTCTTTGTATGATACGGCTGTTGCTTCATTAAAAAACCAAGCAACAAATTGGTTAATGAATCAGCATATTGCAAAGCCAATAGGGTCTTTACATCCTAACATTGCACCTTATGGCGAAATATTTTTAACCAAAGATAATAAGTTGATAGTTTTGGCTATTGGCAGCGATAAACAATTTGTTCAACTGCTAAAAGTAATTGGTGCCGAACAACTAATTCATAACAGTAAATTTTTAACAAACCAAAAAAGAGTAAGTAACAGGAAAGATTTAGCCACTAGGTTAGCTCCTTTTATAAAAAAAGAAACAAGAAAAAAATTAATACAATTATTGATACAAGAAAATATCCCTACAGGAGCAATAAACAACATTAAAGAAGTTTTTGAAAACGAGAATGCTCAGCAACTAATTTTAGAAGAGAATATTGAGGGCATACCAACAAAAAGAGTAAAAACAGCTATTTTTAAAATATCATAAATAAAATCATTACTTTTATTTGATGAAAAAATATTTATTTACCTTATTTTCAGTTTCAATTTTTGCTACATTTTCTTTTGCGAGTAATCAACAAAGAGTTGATAGCTTACTAAAAATATTGCCTACCGTAAAAACAGATACTGGAAAAATAACAGTTTTACTTGATATTGCTAATGCCTATCGCCATCTTGAGGTAAAAAAAGCGACAAAATATATTGATGAAGCTTTTCATCTTTCGAAAAAAATTAATAAGGAAGAAAAATTATATAAATGCTACATTGTTAAAGGCTTAATTAATTACAGAATAGGGAACAATAAAGAAGCCATTACTAATTTTCTTCAAGTAATAAATAATGTTAAAAATCCAAATAACACAAAAGGTAAAGCCTATATTGATATAGGAAATGTGTATGCCGATTTGGGAAAATACGATTCAAGTATTTATTATTATAATAAAGGAGTAGTTGTATTTGATAAAATAGGAAATGCTAAATACAAAGCTAATGTGTTAAACAACATAGGCACTATATATAACGAGTTAGGCGATTTTGATAAGGCAATAGATTATTATACAAAAGCACAAAAAACACATGAAAAATATGGTAATGAGATGGGAAAAGCCGCTTCGACTGAAAATATTGGTGTTATCTATTATTACCAAAAAAATTATACCAAAGCGATAGAATATTTTTCTTCAGCACTTAAAATATTTAAGCAACAAAAACGATTAGACAAAGAGGCTAATACAATGGGTAATATTGCTTCAATCAATATTTTACTTGGAAATAGTAAAAAAGGACTTAGCCTATTTAATGAGATAAAAGATATTTATGTAAAAATGGGGGATAAATCAGGAGAGGCACTCACGTTGCAAAACATGTCTAACATATATTTTAAAAACAAACAACCTAATAAAGGACTTGCCTCAATAAAAAAAGCCCTAAAAATTTACAAAGAAATAGGGTTAACAAGAAGTATTGGAAAATGTTATGCCTCTTTAGGAGGTTACTATTTTGAAAATAAAAGTTATGAAAAATCAATTTCAAATTACTTGATAACTGAAAAAATATTTCAACCATTAGGTGTAAAAAACGATTTGCGAGAATTGTATCAAAAAATAGCGAGAACTTATGCCAAGTTAAATAATTTTAAAAAATCTTCTTCGTACCTCGAAAAGTATATAATTTTAAATGATAGCATATTTAATAGCGAAAAAAACAAACAAATTACAGCTATGCAAGAAAAATACGATAGCGAAAAAAAACAAAAAGAAATAGCCCTATTAAATAAAGAAAAAGAACTAAAAAACACAGAATTAATTTATCAAAAACAACAAAAATTAGGCTTTGGGGTAGGTTTAGTTTTAGCCTTAATTCTTTTATTCTTAGTTTTTAAAGGTTATACTCAGAAAAAGAAAGTAAATGCAATAATAACTCAACAAAAAAATATTGTAGAAGAAAAAAATAAAGAAATTATAGATAGTATTAATTACGCCAAAAGAATTCAAAATGCACTATTAAAATCCGAGCAACAAGAATCGCCTCATTTGCCAAAGCATTTTGTACTTTTTAACCCGAAAGATATTGTTAGTGGTGACTTTTATTGGGCAATAGAAAAACAAAACTACTTTTATTTAGCTGTTGGGGACTGTACTGGACATGGCGTTCCTGGTGCTTTTTTAACCATGTTAGGAATTTCTTTTTTAAATGAAATTACTGCAAAAATAGAAAACCTTTTACCTTCTGTAATTTTAGATAAACTCAGAGATAAAATAATTACAGAACTAAATCAATCAGGCAATGAAAATGAAAACAAAGACGGTATGGATATCTCTTTAATCCGATTAAATCTTAAAACAAATGAACTAGATTGGGCTGGAGCAAATAATCCGTTGTGGCTAATTAAAAACAAAGAAACAAATAGCATTCCCTCTCTGCAAATTTACACCTCCTCTGGCGAAATCAATTTATATGAAATAAAAGCTGATAAACAACCAATAAGCTATTACCCTAATCAAAAACCATTCACCAACCACCATACAAAGCTATATAAAGATGATTGTATTTATCTCTTTACTGATGGTTTCGCAGATCAATTTGGAGGCATAAAAGGTAAAAAATTCAAATACAAACCATTTAAAGAGTTACTTATTTCTATTTGTAATAAAGACATGAATACCCAAAAAGAAATACTCGAAAACAAATTTATTTCTTGGAAAGGTAATTTAGAACAAATAGATGATGTATGCGTTATTGGAATGAAAATATGAGATTAAATAGATGACATTTTCTTAATTGCACAACGAGTTTAATTTACTAATTTAGTCCAACATTTTAAAACATTTTTTAAATGAACATTTTAAGTAAAAAATACATTCAACACATGGTTGCTGTTTTTGTGTTAATAATTGCCTCGGGCATTTATTTTTACCCAGAAACACAAGGAAAAAAGATATTAAGTCATGATCAAATTAGTGCCACTGCCGCAAGAGCCGAAAAAGAAGCTTACGAGAAAAAAGGCGAAACTATTTTATGGACTAGCCGATTATTTTCTGGCATGCCAATATTTCAAGTTGCTTATAAAGTAAAAGCCAATTTGCTATATCATTTCTACGATTACAATAAGTTTTTTCCAAAAAGTATGTGGCTGTGGCTTACACTTTTATTAGGTTTTTATATTTGTTTATCCATTTTAGGCTACGCTGTTGAATTAAGCCTAATAGGTGCATTAGCTTTTGGTTTATCCACTTGGTTTATGCTCTCCATAGAAGCAGGGCATTCAACGAAAATACTAACCATTTCTTTTGTGCCACCTTTAATAGCATCAATATTAATTACTTATAAAGGAAAATGGCTTTTAGGAGGTGTTCTAACAAGTTTGTTTCTAGGTTTGGCAATTATGTCAAATCATATCCAGATTATTTACGATTCCTTATTTTTACTTGCCATACTTTTTATTGTTAAATTAGTTGAAGCATTTCAAAATAAAAACACCAAATTATTTTTTAAAAGAACCATTATTTTAATAGGATTTGGAATATTAGGTGTTTTGCCCAACCTAACCCTGTTATGGACAACCTATGATTATGGTAAAGAAACCATTAGAGGAGGAAAATCTGAATTAACCAAAGAAGTTAAGCAGGGCACAGGTCTAGACCTCGATTATGCCATGTCGTGGAGCTATGGAAAAACGGAAACGCTAAACCTTTTAATTCCAAATTTTGCAGGTAGTGGAGCTAGTTTTGATGAGCATTCAGCATCTTACAAAGACTTAAAAAGTAGAGGTGTTGGTAAAAAACAAGCTTTAAACTACATCAAACAATTTTCTTATTACGGTTCTCAACCTTTTACCACAGGACCTTCTTACTTAGGTGCAGCCGTTTTATTTTTGTTTTTATTGATGTTTTTTATTTACAAAGGCAAGTTTAAGTGGGTACTCTTATCCACATTTATACTTGCTATAATTTTTTCGTGGGGAAAAAACTTTTTAATTATTAATGAATTCTTTTTTAATCATTTTCCTCTGTTCAATAAATTCAGAACACCATCAATGTGGCTATCTTTAGCAATGATTTCGTCCGTTTGGGGAGCAATGATTAGCTTAAAAGTTATTTTCGAAAATAATTACAATCAAGATAAAATTAAAAAATCATTGTATTATACCATAGGTATTTTAGGCGGTTTAGTACTTTTTGTATATTTGTTTAAATCATCATTAACCGATTTTGCTGGTCCTGCCGATAAAAATTGGACACAAAGTGGCTTAAATATAGATACGCTAATTGACGATAGAATTAGTATTTTAAATAGCGATATTTTAAGAACACTAATAATTATTGGACTAACTTTCGTTACCGCTTGGGCGGTGGTTTTAAAAAAATTAAAAAACACGCAACTTGCCTATTTTATTTTTGCCGTAATTATTGTGGTAGATTTATGGTCTGTTGATAAACGCTATTTAAACAATAAAGATTTTACTAGGGCAAAATCTTTTGCAAAATCTATTATTCCAACTGCCGCAGAACAGCAAATACTTAAAGATAAATCTTTAAATTACAGGGTGTTTAACACAACTGTTAGTTCTTTTAACGATAATACCACTTCTTTTTTTCATCAATCAATTGGCGGTTATAGTGCTGTAAAATTAATCCGTTACCAAGATTTAATCGAAAACCATCTTTCAAAAGGAGATATGAGTGTTTTTAACATGCTTAATGCTAAATATTTTATTGTTGGTAAACCAGGGCAAGAAGTTGTTCAACTAAATTCAAAAGCTTTAGGTTCTGTTTGGTTTATTAATAATATAAGTTGGGCTAAAAATGCGGATGATGAAATGGCACAACTTACCAATTTTAACCCTGCTACAACAGTTGTGATTGATAAAAGATTTAAAAAATACCTTAATGGTTTTAAGCCTAATAATTTAGGTAATGATGAGATAAAATTAAGTTCGTTCAACCCCGACAACATGGTTTATACCAGTAATGCTGAATCGCCACAATTTGCCGTATTTTCAGAAATTTGGTACAAAGGCAATGTCGATTGGAAAGCGACCATTGATGGCAAAACAACAAAATTTATTAGGGTAAATTATTTGCTTAGAGGAATGAAGATTCCTGCAGGGAAACATAAAATAGTTTTTAACTTTCACCCAAAATCTCATTACATTGGAAGTAAAATTTCTTTCGTTTCTTCGGGTTTAATAATACTAATGGTTCTTGGGTTATTCGTACTACAAATAATGGGTAAAAAATTACCAGGTATGGAAGAGGATAACCCCACAATTGAGTAGCTTTACTCACCCAAGAGTTTCATTAACTCATCTAATTTTGGCGTTAAAATTATTTCAATTCTTCTGTTTTTCTTCCTACCTTCAGCAGTATTAGAAGTATCTAAAGGCAAGTATTCTCCTCTGCCCGCAGCCGTTAGTCGTTTAGCATTAACTTTACTGTTTTTTGTGATAATTTTTACAACAGAAGTTGCTCTTTTTACACTTAAATCCCAATTATCAGCAATAGCACCTTGGCTTTTCATTGGCACATTATCGGTATGACCTTCAACAGTTATGTTAATCTCTTGATTTTGTTCTAAAACTTTTGCCAGCTTTTTTAATACTGTAACACCTTTTTTGCCAACCTCATAACTTCCCGAAGCAAACAATAAACTTTCATCTAAAGAAACATAAACTTTACCATTTTTTTGATGAATTGTTAATCCTTTGTTTTCAAAACCTAATAAAGCATCTTTTACTTTTTCTTTAATTAAGTTAACCAAAGAATCTTTCCTGCTAATCATGGCTTCGAGTTCATTAACTCTTTTCTCTCTTTTTTCTAAAGCTAAATTTAATTTATTTAATGCCGCTTCTTTTTTAGTTAATGATGCCTCTAAAACACGAAGCGAATCTTCTTGGGCTTGTAATTCTTCTTGTGTTTTTTGTAATTTAAGCATTAATTCGCTTGTCGCTTTTTGGTTTCCAGCTAGTAACTCCTTGTTTTTATCTAAAAGCAATTGATAAGTTTCGTTAATATTATCATAATTAGAAGTCATTTGTCGTAACGATTTTCCTAAAACAGAGGTATCTAATTTTAAGCCAACCAACTTTTTATTTATTTCGTCTAGATGAGACTTTAATTCAATATTTTTTTCTTCTAAATCTTGATTTTGAGATTTTAGGCTAGTATTTTCTTCGGTACAACTCTGTTGTTTTGCTTTTAATTCTTCATATTTTCTTGCTGGAACACACGAAAATAACGAGGCAACAATAAACAATAAAACAATATTTTGATATTTAGTTTTCATAACAATAAATTATTTTACAATAATATTCTTAATTATTAACAAACTAAACGTTAAGTGTTGAATTTTATAAACAGTTACCTTTTTAAAACAAACCTAATAATAGTTTTAAAAACTTTTAGGAGGGTTCTAAAAATTAACAACTAGTTTTTTGTAAAATTAAATAAAATCATATCTTTGTCAACTTTCTTTTTTGAAAATTGATGCTTTGAAAATCCTAAACGATTACAATATTAAGTTTGTTAGCTTAAAACAAGGTATTCATTATTTTAAATTTGAAATAAGTAATTTGTTCTTTGAGGATTTTGATTGTCATGATTTTATTAATTCAATTTTTAAAATTGAATTAGAATTTGAAAAACAATCAACCATGATGTTACTTAATTTTAATTTTTCTGGACAGATAACTGTTCCTTGTGATAGATGCTTAGATGAAGTTAATATTAACATAAAAGGAGCAGAAAATTTAATTATTAAGTTCGGAGGCGAACAATATAATGAAACTGATGATATAATTATCGTTCCAGAAAATGAGAGCGAAATTAATGTAGCAAAATATATTTACGAATTTATTCAATTAAATATACCTCAAAAGAAAATACATAAAAAAGGTTCTTGTAACCCTAACATTATAAAAGCACTCGAAAGAGTAACATGTAAAAAAGAAACAGACCCTCGTTGGTCAGTATTAAATGATTTAAAAATAGAAAACTAAGCTAAAATGGCACATCCAAAGAGAAAAATATCAAAAACTAGAAGAGACAAAAGAAGAACTCATTATAAAGCTGTAGCTCCTACAACTTCAACCTGTTCTAACTGTGGTGCTCCAACTTTATTGCATAGGGTATGTGGAGAATGTGGGTATTACAGAGGAAAACAAGCTATAGAAAAAGAAATTGCTTTATAAAAACAACATTCTTATCAACAAAAAGAACTTACTGTTTTAATTTTATTACAGTAAGTTTTTTTTATTTTATTGCTTTTTTCTTAAACAACTAAAAATATAATATTTACTTTCGTTAATCAATTAAGTAAAAACCGCATAATGAATAAAATTACAGCCGCAATTACCAGTGTTCAAGGTTACGTACCAAAAGATGTCTTAACTAACAAAGATTTAGAGAAAATGATTGATACTACTGATGAATGGATAGTATCTCGAACAGGTATAAAAGAAAGGAGAATTTTAAAAGGAGAAGGACAAGGAGCTTCTGTTATGGCAGCAGAGGCGGTAAAAGGCTTGTGTAAAAAAAGAGGGATTTCCCCAAATGAAATTGATTTATTAATTTGTTGCACAGTAACAGCCGATCATATTTTTCCCGCAACAGCAAATATTATTACAGACAAAGTTGGTGCAAAAAACGCTTTTGGTTTTGATGTCAATGCTGCATGCTCAGGCTTTCTTTTTGGTTTAGTAACAGGCTCAAAATATATTGAATCTGGTACGCATAAAAAAGTAGTCGTTGTTGGTGTAGATAAAATGTCTGCCTTAGTAGATTACGAAGATAGAACAACTTGCGTAATTTTTGGAGATGGTTGTGGTGCAGTGCTTCTTGAACCAAACCAAGAAGGATTTGGTATTAAAGATGCTATATTAAAAAGCGATGGTTCAGGATTTCAATTCTTACACCAAAAAGCAGGAGGTTCGGCATATCCACCCTCAATAGAAACCGTTAAAAATAGAGAGCATCACATTCACCAAGAAGGTCAAGCAGTATTCAAGTTTGCTGTAACCAACATGGCAGATGTATCGGAAGAGATAATGAAAAAGAACAACCTAACCAGTGATGACGTTGCATGGTTAGTCCCACACCAAGCAAACAAAAGAATTATTGATGCTACTGCAAGAAGAATGGGACTAGATGAGGATAAAATTATGCTTAATATTGAAAAATATGGCAACACCACTTCAGGAACAATTCCCTTATGCTTATGGGAATGGGAGAACCAACTAAAAAAAGGAGATAACATCATATTATCTGCATTTGGTGGAGGGTTTACTTGGGGTTCAATTCTAATTAAATGGGCATACAACTCTTAAAATTATAATTAATTTTTATCAATAAAAATATTTAAACTTAAATATATTATTATGAAGCCAACAGAAATTCAAGAACTAATCAAATTTGTGGCAAAATCAGGCGTAAGTGAAGTTGAAATAGAAAATAAAGATTTTAAAATAACCATAAAAACACCCCCTCACATAAAAGGGAAATTAGCTGAAAAACAAACAATTATCCAAACTCAAGTGCCTGTTGTAGCACAACAACCTGTTGCTCAGCCTATACAAAATACTACAGCTCAACCTATCGCTCAGCCAATAAAAGAAACACCAACAGCAGAGAGCAAGACTAATGAAAACAAATACATTACTATAAAATCTCCAATGATTGGCACATTTTATAGAAAACCAGCACCAGATAAGCCAAATTTTGTTAGTATTGGAGATGATGTTTCTAACAATTCTGTAGTTTGCATTATTGAAGCAATGAAATTGTTTAACGAAATAGAAGCAGAATTAGAAGGAAAAATAGTTAAAATTTTAGTTGATGATGGCTCTCCTGTTGAATATGACCAACCTCTATTTTTAGTTGATCCCGCATAATTCTTTGTCGGTTAAAACAACACTTTTTAATTTAATTTCAACAAAAAAATGATGTTTAAAAAAATATTAATTGCCAATCGTGGAGAAATTGCCCTAAGAGTAATTAGAACATGTAAAGAGATGGGTATTCAAACCGTTGCAGTTTATTCAACGGCAGATAAAGATAGTTTACACGTTAAATTTGCAGATGAAGCTGTATGCATAGGACCTCAGGCTAGTTCTGAATCTTATTTAAACATACCCAATATTATTGCTGCTACAGAAATAACAAACTCAGATGCTATTCACCCTGGATATGGTTTTTTATCAGAAAATGCTAAATTTTCTAGAATATGCCAAGAAAATGGCATAAAATTTATAGGAGCATCTCCAGAAATGATTGATGCCATGGGAGATAAAGCTTCCGCTAAATCTACCATGAAAAAAGCAGGAGTCCCTGTTGTTCCCGGCTCTAGCGGTCTTTTGAAGAATTTAGCAGATGCCAAAAGAACTGCTAAAAAAATTAAATACCCTGTAATGATAAAGGCTACTGCTGGTGGCGGTGGAAAAGGAATGAGAGTTGTTTGGAAAGAAAATGAAATGGAAGAATTATGGAATTCTGCTCGACAAGAATCTACCGCAGCCTTTGGGAATGATGGTATGTATATGGAAAAATTCATAGAAGAACCACACCATATAGAGATTCAAATAGCGGGAGATGTTAAGGGAAATGCTTGCCACATGTCTGAAAGAGATTGTTCCATACAAAGAAGACATCAAAAATTAATAGAAGAAACCCCATCTCCTTTTATGACAAAATCATTAAGAAAGAAAATGGGAACTGCAGCAATAAAAGCAGCAAAAGCAGCCAAATACGAAGGGGTTGGAACAGTTGAATTTTTAGTCGATAAAAATCGTAATTTCTACTTTATGGAGATGAACACTCGAATACAGGTAGAACATACCATTACGGAAGAAGTGATAAATTTTGACTTAATAAAAGAACAAATTAAGCTAGCCGCTGGATATAAAATATCTGGAAAAAATTACGACCCACAAATGCACGCCATTGAGTGCAGAATAAATGCCGAAAACCCTTTTAATAATTTTAGACCTTCTCCTGGCACCATAACAACTTATCACGCCCCTGGTGGTCATGGAATACGAATAGACACCCATGTCTATGCTGGATATACAATTCCTCCTTATTATGACTCCATGATTTCTAAATTAATTGCCGTAGCTCAAACCAGAGAAGAAGCAATAGCAAAAATGCAAAGAGCTTTAGATGAGTACATTATAGAAGGAGTAAATACTACCATTCCTTTTCATCAGCAACTACTAAAAGATGAAAAATTTAACAAAGGAGAGTTTACAACAAGTTTTATGGAGACTTTTAAACTAAAAGAGAAATAATTTTATTTCTTAATTATTTTATATTTATTTTTGCTACATAACTTTAACCTTAAATTTAAATTTGATGGAAAAACAATCGTATAAAGTATTAGTTCCGCATGATTTTTCTAATGTTGCCGACTGTGCAGTTAGTCATGCTGTGAAAATTGCAAAATCATTTAATGGTGAAGTTTATTTACTTCATGTCGTTTCTAAAACTAAAGAAATAGATGCCACTAAAGATAGATTATCTAAAATTGCTTTGGCTGCAGAAAGTAAATATGGTGCAAAAGTTAATATTCTTGTTAGAATTGGTAATATTTTTGAAGACATAGGAGATGTTGCATCAGAAATTGGAGCAAGATACATAATTATGGGAACGCATGGCGCTAAAGGAATGCAAAAAATTATGGGTAGTTATGCCTTAAAAGTTATTTCTAATTCAAAAGTACCATTTATCATTGTTCAAGAAAAAGAACCTTCTCATACAGACACTTATGATGATATTGTTGTTCCTGTAGATCAATCAAATGTTACGAAACAAAAACTACAAGTTGCAGCAAATATTGCCAGTCAATTTGGAAGTAAAATCTATTTATTTACAGATAAACAATCAGATGAATTTGTACAAAGAAAACTAAATAGAGAACTTAGTTTTGCTAGAAAATATTTTGAAGATAAAGGTATTTCTTACGAAATTTATAAAAATGAAGATGGTGGTAACTTTAAAAAACAACTAATTAAATATGCCGCCAAAATTAATGCCGATATGATTGCTATTGTTAACAACCAAGAAGGGGCTTTATTACCCGATTTCTTTGGGAGTGATGAGCAAGAAGTTATTGCAAATGATGCTGAAATACCTGTAATAATCACTAACCCAACACAACAAATTGTTTCTGGAGGTGTTTTAGGAACTTAATTTTAACACAACCTTATTTTATATAAAAGCCATCGAATTTTATTCGATGGCTTTTTTGTTACACAATAAAATGTTAAAACAATATCCACTAACTTGTAAAGAAAAAGCATAAACCATTTATCTTTGTGATAAATTATTTTCATTATTAAATAAAGATTATGAAACGCTACTTATTAATTATCTCCATGCTAGTTAGCACTAGCATATTCGCACAATTACACACCTACAAATGGACTAATGGAAATAAAAAAGCAGAAGGAATTGTTAAAGAAGGTTTAGAACAAGGCACATGGACTTTCTGGAGTAAAGAAGGAGTAATTCAACAAGTAGTTAATTATAAAGACGGTATTTTTAATGGTAAATACATTAATTACAATAAAGAAGGTAAAAAACAAGAAGAAGGATTCTTTAAAAATGCAAAAGCTGAAGGAAAATGTAGCACATGGTACAATAATGGTCTAATTAAAACAATTGGATACAATAAAAATGGCTACAAAGATAGTCTTTGGGTTTTTTACTATAAATCAGGAAATAAAAAAGAAGAAGGATTTTTTAAAAAAGATAATCGTATCGGCAAATGGACAACTTGGTACGATAATAAACAATTAAAAAGCACAAGAACAATTAAAAATAATATTTCTTATATAGAAAATATCTGGGATAATAAAGGAAAGAAAATGGTAGATAATGGTAATGGAGACTATATTGAGTATTTTAAAAATGGAAAAATAAAATCTAAAGGAAGCTATTTAAAAGGTCAAAGAAATGGCTTATGGGAAGAATATGATGCAAAAGGTCAATTAATTTCTAAAGGAAACTACCTATTTGGCATCTCCACAGGTTCCTGGGTTTATTATTGGCCAAACGGACAAGTTAAATTAAAAGGAAATATTATTGATGGAGAAAAAAATGGTCAATGGTTATATTATTACGAAAATGGAAATAAATTAAAAAAAACAAACTACTTAAACGGCAAAGAAAATGGTGAGCATAAAACTTGGTTCGAGAATGGAAAAATAAGTGTTGAAGGAAATTACAGCAAAGGAAATAAAGAGGGTAAATGGATTTTTTGGCTAAAAAACGGTAATAAAGATTTTGAAGGTAGTTTTACTAATAACCTAAGAGATAGTTTGTGGATTTTTTATAGCCCAAAATCAGGAAAAGAAAGCTATCAAGGCGTATTTAAGGAAGATAAAAGAAATGGTATTTGGACCTATTGGTACCCAAATATGCAAATTTGGAAAACAGGAAACTACACCAATAATTTAAAAGATGGAGAATGGAAGTACTTCTCAGAAGAAGGTCAAGTAGTAATTAAAGGGAGTTTTAAAAATGGAAAAGAAGAAGGTAAATGGGAAACTTGGTTTGATAGTGGTAAAAAGCAAAGTATTGGTTTTTACACCCAAGGGTTAATGACTGGAAATTGGCAGGGTTGGTTCGAAAATGGACAACAAAATTATAAGGGTGAATATAAGGATGGGTTAAAAGATGGAATTTGGGAATACTGGTATGAAAACGGTCAGCAAGAATCATTAGAAACTTTTTTAATTACCACAAAAAACAGAAAAGAATACCTGAAGGAAAGCACTAAGAAATACGCTGAATTTACAAAAAATCAAAAATTATCTGTAAAAGATGGGCCTCATTACCTTTGGTATAAAAATGGAAACGCAAAAGAAGAAGGAAATTATACCAACGACAAACCAACTGGAAAATGGACTTACTACTACAAAAATGGCAATAAAATGACCGAAGAGACCCTTGTAGATGGTAGGCAAGAAGGAAAAGTTACTTCTTGGTATGCAATAGGAACTTTAAAAAGTGAGAAGAATTTTAAACATTTTAAACCTAATGGAAAATGGACTTATTACGAAAAAAAAGCTGGTAAAATAAAACAAGTTGTGTATTTTAAAGATGGCATAAAGGTAAAAACAGAAAGTAAATAACCAAAAAGCAAATTACACAATAGAAGTGAAATAATTTTTAATTATTTTGGCTTTCTTTTTGCCAATAATTTTTTCTAATTCGTTAAGCGAAACATCCTTAATTCTTGCAACTGATTTAAATTTCCACAATAATTGCTGAGAAGTTTTAAATCCAATCCCTTTTATTCCTAGCAGTTCTGATGTTATCGCTCCTTTACTTCTTTTGTTTCTATGATGCGTAATGCCAAAACGATGTGCTTCATCTCGCAAATACTGTATTAATTTTAATGATTCCGATTTCTTATCTAAATACATGGGAATGTTATCTGCTGGAAAATAAATTTCTTCCAATTTTTTGGCAATCCCAATAATGGTTATTTTACCTCTTAACCCTAGTTTATCAATACTTTTTAAAGCCGAACTTAGTTGCCCTTTTCCGCCATCAATAATAATAAGTTGAGGTAAAGGCTGTTTTTCATCTAATAATCGTTTATACCTTCTGTAAATTATTTCTGTCATAGAAGCGAAATCGTCAGGACCTTCAACCGTTTTAATGTTAAAATGGCGATAGTCTTTTTTACTAGGTTTTGCATTTTTAAAAACAACGCAAGCCGCAACAGGGTTTGTTCCTTGTATGTTAGAGTTATCAAAACACTCAATATGTAAAGGTTTTTCAGGCATTCGTAAGTCCTTTTGCATACGATCTAAAATCCTATCAACATGCTTAGTAGGATTTATGCTTGTTCTTTGTTTTTTTCGCTCTAAACGATAATATCTAGCATTACGTTCTGATAAATCTAATAAATGTTTTTTATCTCCAATTTTGGGAACAAAAAATTTAATATTCTCATCTCTTAAAGTAGGTTTAAAAGGAACTATTAATTCTTTAGAAAAGCTTTCAAACCGTTGTCTTAACTCTATAATCCCTAACTGAATTAATTTATCATCGCTTTCTTCTAATTTCTTTCTTATCTCTAAAGTGTAGCCTTGAATTATTGCCCCATTAATCACTTTTAAATAATTAATATAAGCATATTTTTCATCAGAAACTATCGAAAAAACATCCACATCGTTTATTGTAGGACTAACAACTACCGATTTACTCTGATATTTTTCTAAAATCTCTATTTTTTCTTTGAGTAATTGAGCTTTTTCAAATTGCAAATTATTGGCATACTGTTGTTTTAAAGGCTTTAATCTTTTAGTAACTCCACTAATATTACCTTTAATAATTGTTTTAATTTCGTTTATAATGTTATTGTAATCCACTTCAGATTGTTCATTAATACACGGAGCCTTACAATTTCCAATATGATACTCTAAACAAACTTTAATTTTATTTTGTTTGATGTTTTCTTTCGATAAATTAAAATTACAGTTTCGCAAAGGATAAAGCTGTCTAATTAACTCTAAAACAGTATTCATCATTTTTACAGAAGCATAAGGGCCATAATAACTCGAACCATCTTTAAGCACATTTCTAGTAGCATAAATTCGTGGAAATCGTTCGTTTTTAATACAAATCCAAGGGTAAGTTTTATCATCCTTAAGCATAATATTATACTTTGGTTGATATTTTTTAATGAGATTATTTTCAAGCAAAAGTGCTTCTAATTCTGTTTCAACAATTATAGTCTTTATATCGGCAATTTGCTTGACTAAAATTGCTGTTTTACCTATTTGAGTCTTAGAAAAATAAGAATTTACTCTTTTTTTTAAATTTTTTGCCTTTCCTACATACAATATTTTTCCTTTAGAATTGAAATATTGGTAAACGCCAGGCTTACTAGAAATAGTTTTTAATATGTTATTTAATTTATTAATAATCAACGTTTTCTATGGTGTACAACATATAATTTAAACTAAGTAATATTAAGCTAAATTACAGTTCTTTAGGTCAAAACACTTTTTTTTTGGTAAATAAAACTGAAAAAATTACGTGAAATTACGTAACCTTGTTAGTTATTACTACGTATATTTACTGTAATATTAAATAAATACACCCTATACAACAAGGTTTTAACTATGAAAACAAATTTTACAACTTCTACTCTCACGAAAACACCTATTTTATGCTTAATTATTATATT
>CAZVEW010000031.1:0-19221 GCA_964625955.1 uncultured Vicingus sp.
AAAAAACCATAAAAAAGGTGAAAAAACCATAAAATTTGAATTAAAAAAATGAAAAGAGAACCTAAAAAGAGAAATAGGTAATTATGCAACGGTCTTTTTTTGTGTCTTATTAAGTAAGTGTAACGAAAATGGTAAAAGTTACATTGTAAAGAATATACAATTATTTCCTTATTTGATGTTTAACTATTTATGGTGCTTACTTTAAAATTTTATATTTCAATTTTTCTACCAATAAAAACATTACCGGTACAATTACTAAAGTTAAGAAGGTAGCAAAGCTTAATCCAAAAATAATAGTCCATGACATAGGACCCCAAAAGGCCACATTATCTCCACCAAAATAAATTTGAGGATCTAATTTAGAGAATAAGGTAAAGAAGTTAATGTTCATTCCCACAGCCAAAGGCATTAACCCTAAAACGGTTGTAATGGCAGTTAATAAAACGGGTCTTAACCTTGTTTTACCACCTTCTATAATAGATTTTACAACTTCTTCCATTGGCAATTTGTCTTTTTTTCGCAATTTCAAGGTTAATTTTTTACGTTCCATTAATAACTTGGTGTAATCTATCAAAACAATGGCATTATTTACAACAATTCCTGCCAAAGAAATAATACCAATCATGGTCATTAAAATAATAAAATCCATGCGAAAAATAACCAAGCCCAACAACACGCCTATTAAGCTAAATACTACCGAAGTAACAATAATTACTGGTGCAGAAATGGAGTTAAATTGGGCAACAATTATTAAAAAGATAAGAAAGATAGCAACCATTAAGGCAGTACTTAAGAAACTCATCTGTTTGGCTTGTTCTTCTTGTTCTCCAGTAAATTTAAAACTATGGTTTTCATTAATCTTATAATCTTTTAAAACAGATTTAATGTTAGCAACAACCTCATTGGCATTAGCTCCTTCAATTATGTTTGATTGTATAGTTACTACTCGTTTTAAATCTTTCCGTTTTATGGCACCAAATGAGGAGGTTTTTACCACAGAAGCTACTGAAGAAATGGGCACTTGACTAATTTTTCCATTGGTTGGGTCTCTAAAAGTAATTTTTTGATTTATTAAATTATCTAAATTATAACGTGTTTTATCATTCATTCTTAATATAATTTTGTAATCATCTTCGCCTTCTTTGTATTTAGATATTTCTTTACCAAACAAAGAGGTTCTAATGGTAGAGCCTATTTGAGCTGTTGAAAGATTAAAACGTTTTGCTTTTTGTCTGTCTATTTTTACTAATAATTCTGGTTTCCCTGTTTGCACATCTAATCTCAGCTCTTCAATACCAGGAATATTTGCCTTATTAATAAATTGTTTCATTTTTTCGGCTTCTTCGATAATACTATTATAATTATCTCCATAAATTTCGATATTGATAGGTTTTCCTTGAGGAGGACCAGCTTTATCTTTATCAACTGTGATTTTTGCTCCGGGTATGTTTTTCAATCTTTCCCTAATTTCGTTCATTATTTTATTGGTGCTTAAGCCTTTACGTTTATCAAATTTTACAAAAGAAATGGTAATTCTAGCTTTATTAGGCGTATTTCCGTTGTTTACCCCTTGTGCGGGGTCGGAAGTACCATTTCCAACTTGTCCAATAATAGATTCTATAACAAATTTTCGAGGTATTTCTTTCTCCTTTACGATTATCTTTTCATTAAAATAATCCATCACTTTTTTTTCTACCTGTAATGCAATTTTATTTGTTCCCTCAATATCTGTACCTATGGGTTGTTCGATAAATATGTTTAAATAATTAGGCATATTGTTGGGGAAAAAATCAACTTTTGGCGCGGCAACTTTCATTAATCCTATGGAAAATATAAGGAGTAAAACAGTGCCTAAAACTAATTTTATAGGATTTTTACCACTTAAAATTTTGGTTAGCATTTTTTGATAAACCCGCTCTAACTTAGGCAAAAAACCTTCTTGAAATTTTTTAGTAGCTGGCGTAAAGAAAAATGTGCTAATTAGCGTAATTAAGGCTGCTGCTGATAATAAATTACCAAAACTCATTAATCCTCCAAACGAAAACAAAACACCTATTAGCATTATTCCAAAAGAGATAATTAGTGTTTTCTTTTTGTTAGCTTTTTTCTCTTCCAATTTCATAAAAACAGAAGTAAAGACAGGGTTAATAACTAAGGCAACAAACAAAGATGAGCCTAAAACAATCATTAATGTGAGTGGTAAATATTTCATAAATTCCCCCATTTCTCCCGGCCAGATGGCTAACGGCAAAAATGCGGCTAAGGTAGTTGCTGTAGAAGCGATAATAGGCCAAGCTACTTCGCCAGCCCCATAAATTGCTGCTTTTGTGTGTGAATAACCTTCGTCCATCAGTCGGTAAATATTTTCTACAATTACAATCCCATTATCTACCAGCATTCCTAGTGCCATAACTAAAGAAAACAACACCATCATATTTAGGGTAACGCCCATTGCACTTAAAATCATAAAAGAAATAAACATAGATAATGGAATTGCTATTCCTACAAACATTGCATTTCTTAAGCCTAAAAAGAAAAGTAAAACGCCTACAACTAACAACATTCCAAAAATTATGCTGTTTTCTAATTCACTAACTTGTGTTCTAGTTTTTTCTGACATATCGGAAGTAATGGTAATTTTTAAACTTTTTGGAAAAGTTGTTTTTTTAAGCTCTTTAATAATATCATTGATAGCATCAGAAGCATCTAATAAATTCTCTCCTCCTCGCTTAAACACATCGCACATCACTACTGGTTGCCCAAATTCTCTGGCGTAAGATTCTTTATCTTTTTGCTCAAAAGTAACGGTAGCAATATCTCGTAAATAAACAATGTTACCTTTTTCTTGCTTAATAATTATATTTTTTATTTTTTGCCAATCTGTAAATTCGCCAACGGTTCTAATGGTTCTTTGAATATCATCTACAATAATGTCTCCGCCAGAAATGGTTATATTTTCGTTTCTCACCGCACTCTCAATATCTCTATAACTAATGTTCATCGATTCCATTTTTTGAACATTTACTTTAATCTTTACCTCTTTTTCTTGTACACCCCTAATATCTACTTTAGTAATTTGAGGTAACGCCTCCACTTTGTCTTCTATAATTTCGGCATACCCCTTTAGCATGTCTGCCGAAAAATCACCCGATAAATTAATATTCATTACTGGCATTAGTTCGGAAAAATTCATTGCAAAAACGTTTGGATCGGCAGGTAAATCGGTAGGAAAGTCAGCATCACTTTTAACTTTATCTACTGCATCTTTTACTTTTCTGAGTGCTTCTGTTGGTGTAATACTAAAATCAAATTTTATTTGAATTGCCGAATATCCTTGAATTGAGCTAGAGGATATTTTATCTATTCCTGTAATTGTATTTATTTCTTTTTCGAGTGGACGAGTAATGAGTTTTTCAATATCTTCTGGGGAATTCCCGGGGTAAGGTGTGCCAACATAAATCTCTGGAATTACAATTTCTGGAAAAGCTTCTCTCGGCATAGAAACATAAGAGATTGCCCCAGCTATCAATACTATGGCTGTTAAAACAAAAACAGTTGTTTTGTTTTTAACTGATAAAGTTGTTAGGCTAAATTTTTTTAATCCTTTTTTACTGTTTTTTTGCATGTTTTTTAATTCTACTGTTAATTGTTCACCAAAACGCTTTTCCCTCCTTTTATAGCTTTACACCTACACTATTTATTGTTAGCTACCTCCACAACATCAGCATCTTGAATACTTCTAGCTCCTTTATCTATAAAAAATTCACCTCCTTTTAATCCTTCTGTTACTAGGGTTATTCCGTTATAAGAAAGCCCTGTTTTAATAATTATTTTTTTTGCAATTTTCTTTTCTTTTTCAGTTTTAAGTACAAAGATGTAATCATTACCCTGTCTGTCTTGTTGAATTATTTTAGAAGGAATGACAACCACTGAGTCTTGGTAAAAATCTCTAATATTTAAATCGGCTAATAAATTTGGTTTAACATTCTCTTTAAACTCATCAATGTTGATGTTAATTTTAAAGGTTCTATTATTTGGATTTATAAAATCACCATTTCTGGCAATTTTTGTTTCAAATTTTTTATGTAGGTTAGGAAAGTTAACTTTTACTAAATTACCCGACTTTATCGTTGCAATATAATTTTCAGAAACATCTGCTTTTATGTATGTATCTTTATAATTAATAAGCCTAGCGACAGGAAAAGCAGGGTTTGCTCCTTCGCCAACATTAGGTTTTATTTCATCAATTGTTCCTGAAAAAGGAGCTTTAACATTATACATATCTAATTGATTATTCAGGGTTTTTAGTTTTTGCTCTAAGCTTTCTTTGTTGTTTTTAGCTTGTAAATATTGCAATTCCGACCCAATTTTATCTTTCCACAGTTTACCTTGTTTTTTAAAAATATCGTTTGCTAAATTGTAATTTGTTTGTACTTCTTTAATGGTAGAAATTAAGGGTGAGGCATCTAATTTTAAAATTATATCTCCTTTATTTACTTTGCTTCCTTCTTTTTTTAAGATGGCAATAATTTTGCCTGGAACCTGAGGATAGAGCAATGCATTACCACCTGTTTCTACCACTCCTTGAACCGCTACAAAATGTTCAAATTTAGCTATGTTAACTTTGCTAATCGTAACTAAAGGGTAGGCAATGGTTGTATCTAAATCTTTTAATTGTTCATCAATTTTAGCAATTTGGTTAGTGACATCTTCATAAATCGTTTTTAATGAATCTTTTTGCATTTTTAATGCTTTAACCTGTTCACTATCTGTTGTTTTTTGATGACAAGCAACTGTTCCAACAGCAATTGCAACTATAAATAATATTTTTTTCATCTATTTGTTTGTTTAAAATTTGATGCTCTTTTTTTGTAATTATCCCAATTTCTCCAATTATCTCATTCACTCATATTCCATTATCTAATTAAATCACTCTCCTAAAGCTTTTTTTAAATCTACTTTTGCATTTAAAAGATTCAATAAGGCCTGCACATATTTTCCTTCTGCATTTAAATATTGCGTTTGGGTTTGAGATAAGATTAAGCTGCTGCTCATTCCTTCGTTGTATTTCTTAATGGTTTTATTGTTTATTTTTTTTGCCAAAGCAAGTCCGTCTTCACTGTTGTTATAAATATCGAAAGAAGCGATATAATTAGCTTTAGCTTGTTTTACTTTTAAAGCTAATCCTTGTTCTACTTGCAAGGTTGTTGTTTGTGCTTTTTGATAAGCTATTTTGGCTTGCTCCATTTTTGAAATGCGCATTCCACTCGAAAAAATGGGTATTTTAACCGACAAGCCCCAAAGCGTAGTTAAATAATATTTACCACCACTAAAAGCATCAAATTGATTATTTTGATTAAGACGTTGATGGCTAAAAAATGCACCAATAGAGGGTAAAAAGGTAGTTTTTTCTCTTTGCCAATTTAATTTGGCTAATTTTTCACTGGTAGAAATGGTAATGTAATCAATGTGTTTATTATAATCAAATTTTGTTTGTGGCGTTACTCCTGTTACTAAATTATTAATAAATAACTCAACACTATCTGTTAAAGTAATGGTATCTTTTAAATTAATTCCCATCTGAAATTTTAATAAATTTTGTGCTATTTCAATTTGACGGTTGGCATTGCTAATAGAGCTTTTTAAATCTTTTAATGTTAAATTTAGTTGATCTACACTTTCCTCTTCAATTAATCCATTTTTATAAATTTTAGTGGTTTGATTGGTTAATTGTTTACTCGTGTGCATAAGCTCTTCTAATATCTCTTTATTTTTTTCTGCTGTTAAAACCAAGTGATATGTTTTAGCTATTTCTGACCTTACTTCTATTTCAGATTTTTTGAGTGCATTTTTTGATAGTTCTTTATAGGTTTTAGCTGCCTGTAAACCAATAATATAAGACCCGTCAAAAAGTAACTGAGAAACAGTAAAATCAACAGAAGTGGAATATTTTGTTCCAAACTGCAGTTCGGCAAAAGTACCAGCGGGTGCATTTGGGTCAAAAATATTAGCCGGAATCAAACTTGTTGGCAAATCTATAAAGTTCTTAAAATTACCCTCAGCAGATATTTGTGGTAACCCAATAGCGGTAGTTTCCCAAACTTTCTTTTTAGCAATCAACACATCTCTTTCGGCATTAAGCCTTTCATAATTATTTTTAATGGCAAAATCTTGTGCTTGCTGCAAAGTAAACGATTGCGTTTTTTGAGCAAAAACATTAATTCCAGCAAATAAAACAATGAGTAAAGTAATTGATTTAAAATTGATGTGCATCATTATTTAATTTTTCTGTTAAATATTTTATTCCTTTTTTACTTGCAATACCTCTAATGTGGTAACGTGCCATTTCTTTATGTATGGTTTCAAAATTATATTTGTGTGTGGGAAACAGATCAACATCAAAAATTTTATCAATCATGGTAACATAAATACGTGCAATAATTTCGGGATTAACATTATTTCGGTACAGGCCTTGTTTAATACCTACATTAATATTTTTTACCACCATATCGTAAATAAAACATTTTTTGTGATTTTCCATTATTGCCCATGCTTCAGGGTAATATTTTTGTAAATCGTACATTACCGCTGGTTGAATGGTTTGTAGTTTTTCGCTTATTTTAATATTAATTTTTAGTGAAATATCTATGGCATTTTCATCATCGCTAACAATATCGGTAAGTACACACTGCTCTTCACTAATGGCTAAATTTAGGCATTGTTGTACCAAATCTTTTTTATCGGTAACGTATTGGTATAATGTTTTTTTAGATATTCCCAAATGACGAGCAATATCGTCCATGGTTAAACTCTTAATGCCCAACTTCATAAATAAATGAGCAACAGCATTTAGTAAATCATTGGTTTTATTTTCGGCTTCCATTTTGCAAATATAGAAACATTTTTTACATTGGAAACATTTTTTGTTTTTTTTGTTTCTTCAAAGACTTAGTTTTTATTATAGAAGTGCAATATTATTTTAATTTGTTTTTCGACTTTTATTATATTGTTCACGTATTTAGTATATTTGGCTTTTAAAACCAACAAACATGATGAAAAAAATAATTGTTCTGTTTTTAATTTCTTCTACTTCCTTAATCTTGTTTTCGTGTGGAGGTAATAATAAAAATGATGAAAATACTAATAAGGTTAACAACCCTTTAGATAATATATTGAATTTTGCTATTACAGAAAAATACCAAAGCCTTGATCCTATTAAGATTTCTGACATGACTTCTTTTTATATTGGTTCTCAAATTTTTGAATCATTAGTTAGGTTTGATGAAAAAGACTTATCTTTACGTCCATCTATAGCTAATTCTTGGATTATTTCAGAAAATGGCTTGGTTTATACTTTTAACCTTAGAAAAGATGTTTTTTTCCATGACAACGAATGTTTTGATAACGGAAAAGGAAGAAATTTGAATGCCAACGATGTTGTTTATTCTTTTAAAAGAATTTGCTCTAACCTACCCAACAACTTTACTTACAATACCTTTAAAGACAAAATAAAAGGTGCAGAATCTTGTTACAAATCTAGTAAAGATATAGATGAAAAAGAACTTGAAGGAGTAAAAGCTATTGATGATTATACCGTTGAATTTACACTCACTCATTCAAGCCCTCAATTTCTTCCACTTTTAGCAACTTTTAATGCCTCAATTGTTGCTAAAGAAGCCATTAAAAACAATGCTATTATTGGAACAGGTCCATTTATTTACGATAAAGAAAACGATACAGATACAAGTATAGTATTATCAAAAAACACGAATTACTACCTTAAAGATAAAGAGGGAAATAAGCTTCCGTATATTGATGGCGTATCTTATAAAGTTGTAGATCAAGGGCAAAAAAGACTAGATGATTTTATGGCAGGTAAATTAGATATTATTAAAGATATTCCCCCTACAGCTATAAAAAACTTAGTAGAAACCCAAATAGCTGCTTTTCAAGATAAGCCAGAGAAATATTTTTTAGTTAGCAACCAAGAATTATCAACCTCTTACTTATCTTTTAATACAATTAAAGCACCTCTAAACAATATAAAAGTTAGACAAGCTTTAGCTTATGCCATAAACAAAACAAGAATTGTTAATGATGTTTTAAAAGGCGAAGCTTATGGCCCTGCCGATTATGGTTTTGTTCCACCATCTGTTAGAAATTATGATTTTTCTTCGGTTATTGGTAAAGAATTTAATGTTAAAAAAGCTAAAAAATTATTAGCTGAAGCTGGTTTTAAAGATGGTAAAAATTTCCCAATTTTAAAACTAATAACAAGCCAAAGTAATGCTAAACTAAGGGTTGCTTTAGATATTCAAAAACAACTTAAAGCCAATTTAAACATTAACATTGAAATATCCTCTACTACTTTAGCTAAATTGATGCATACAGAAAGTTATTCAAAAGGAGACATCTCTTTGTCTTCTTGGATTGCTGATTATCCAAACGCATTAACCTTTTTGGTTTTAGGCTACGGAAGAGACATTCCTAAAACGACAGATTTACCCTCTTTTCCAAATAGCTCAAGATATACCAACCAAAAATTTGATAAGCTATATAGTGAAGCAATGGCAACATCAGATGAAAAGAAGAAAAATGAACTTTGTTTAGCTGCAGATCAAATTTTGGTTAACGATGTACCTATTCTTCCTCTTTGGTATCGTGAAAAATACATGTTAGTGCAAGCTACGGTTAAAAACTTTTCACCAAACCCTATGTTGATTCAATACTTAGTAAATGTTAAAATTGAAGCACCAAAAACTCCAAAGAAAAAGAATAAATAACATTCATTATAAAATAACCACTGAATTATCTCAAATATCGAAAATTTATAATATTAAATTCGATATTTGTACTCCTTTTTAAAATGAATTGTTAAAAACAATTATGTGGTTTAAATTTTCAAGGATAATATTAAAAAATAGGGTTTTATTCTTAATTATATTAGGGGTTATTACAATTTTTTTGGGTTATAATGCTCAATTTGCTAAGATGAGCTATCAATTAGCTCAAATGTTACCAAAATCAGATACAACATTTATTGAATATCAAAACTTTAAAAAAACTTTTGGTAAAGATGGTAGTGTTGTTGTTGTTGGTATAGAAAACAAGAAACTTTTTGAGCTTAGCAACTTTAACGCGTGGTACGACTTAACGCACGAGATAAAAGAAATAAAGGTTAACTTTAAACGAAATGATTCTTTAGTAAAAGTTAAAGGCGTTACAGAGGCATTATCTATTGCAAATGCGTTTTTATTAAAAAAAAACATTGCTGAAAAACGTTTTGATTTTGAGCAAATTGTAAAGCACAAACCCAAGAGCCAACAAGAAGTAGACAGCCTAAAAAAGGTCTTACTTCAATATCCTTTTTATAAGGGTTTCTTATATGCGGATTCTACCCACACAACCTTAATTGCAATAACTTTGAATAGAGCTGTTTTAGATTCAAAATATAGAAATGCTTTATTTAACAAGATTGAAGAAAAAATTAAAATCTTCGAAAACAAAACAGGCATTACAATTCATAAATCAGGGCTACCATATATTAGGGTAAACTCATCAACAAAAGTTGCTGCCGAAATAAAAATATTTTTATTACTATCAATTCTTGTTACTTCATTTATTTTGTTTTTATTTTTTAGATCATTTAAAGTAACTTTTTATTCTATGTTGGTTGTTTCTGTTGGCGTAATTTGGTCAACAGGAATTTTAGCCTTATTTGGTTATGAAATTACCATTTTAACAGGGTTAATCCCTCCTTTGCTAATTGTAATTGGTATACCAAACTGTATCTTCTTAATTAATAATTACCACACAGAATATAAAACCCACGGTAATCAAATAAAAGCATTAAGTAGAGTAATTCAAAAAACAGGAAATGCAATATTTTTAACAAACACAACTACTGCCTTGGGTTTTGCAACATTTATTTTTACCAAAAGTTCCATTTTGGTCGAGTTTGGGGTGGTTGCTTCTATTGATATTTTTGTCGTTTTCATTCTTTCTATCCTTATGATTCCTATAATTTTTAGTTTCTTAAACCCGCCTCAACTTCGCCACACCAAACACCTCGAAAATAAACTAATGGTAAAAGTTGTTGCTGCAATAGAACACATAGTAGTAAACCATCGAAAAAAAGTTTATTTAATAACTACAATAATAGTCCTTCTTAGTTTTTTTGGTATAAGTAAAATGACCACAACAGGAAATATTATTGATGATTTACCAAAAGACGATTCTGTTGTTTTAGATTTAAAGTTTTTTGAAAAAGGCTTTAAAGGGGTAATGCCCTTTGAGATAGTAATAGATACCAAGAAAAAAGGCGGTGTTTTTTCTGACAATGGGAAAACACTTTACAAAATTCAGAAATTACAAAAAACACTTAGTAAGTACAAGGAATTTTCCAAACCACTTTCTATTGTTGAAGCTGTTAAATTTTCTTACCAAGCCTATAAAAATGGCAAATCAAAATTTTACATCTTACCACCAGCAACCGAATTAAATAAACTAAAAAAATACCTTAAAAAAGATAAAAGGAAAAAAGATTTTAAATCCTTTTTAGATGCAACAAATCGTAGAACAAGAATTAGTTTTCAAATGGCAGATATTGGCACTAAAGAAATGGATAAATTACTATTAGAAATTAATCCAAAAATTGACAAAATATTCCCTCCTAGCGAATACAAAGTAACACTAACAGGAACTAGTGTTGCCTTTTTAAAAGGAACAGATTATTTAATAGAAAATTTGTTTACCAGTTTAACTTTAGCCGTTATTTTAATAGCCTCTTTAATGTCTGTTTTATTCTTCTCTGTTAGAATGGTTTTAGTTTCATTAATTCCAAATTTAATTCCATTAATAACTACAGCAGCTTTAATGGGTTTTATGGGAATCCCTATCAAACCATCCACGATCTTAATTTTTAGTATTGCTTTTGGCATTTCTGTTGATGACACTATACATTTTTTAGCAAAATATCGACAAGAATTAAAACATAACCCCAACAAAGGGATCAAATTGTCTGTACTTTTAGCACTAAGAGAAACAGGAGTAAGTATGATTTATACCTCAACAATTCTGTTTTTTGGTTTTGGCGTTTTTACTGTTTCCAGTTTTGGAGGAACAGTTGCACTAGGAACATTAGTGTCCATTACCTTGTTAATTGCGGTAATGGCCGATTTATTACTACTCCCCTCTTTTTTACTATCTTTAGATAAAGCATTAACAACAAAAGCATTTAAAAGAGAACCCCTCTTTCAAATTTATGATGAAGAGGAAGATATTAACCTAGACAAACTTGAAATAAAAAAAACATGAAAGGAATAGTTTTAGCTGGAGGTTCTGGCACACGATTACACCCGCTAACCCTCGCTGTTAGCAAGCAATTAATGCCCATTTATGATAAACCCATGATTTATTACCCTATTTCGGTATTGATGAATGCAGGTATAAAAGAAATTTTAATAATTACAACCCCTCATGACAACAACAGCTTTAAAACGCTATTAGGTGATGGGTCTCAATTTGGGTGTAAATTTGAATATGAAATACAAGAAATACCAAATGGGCTAGCACAAGCTTTTGTAATAGGAGAAAAATTTATAGGTGATAATAGTGTTGCCTTAATTTTAGGTGATAATATTTTTTATGGCACAGGCTTAGAAGAAACATTAAATAAAAATACCAATCCACAAGGAGGAATTGTTTTTGCCTACCATGTTTCTGACCCAGAAAGATATGGTGTTGTCGAGTTTGACAAAAACAATAAAGCAATCTCTATAGAAGAAAAACCAATAAACCCAAAATCACACTATGCGGTACCTGGTTTATATTTTTATAATAGTGATGTAGTTGAAATAGCAAAAAAATTAAGCCCAAGTGCTAGAGGAGAATACGAAATTACAGATATAAACAAAGCTTATCTACAAAAAAACTCTCTTGAAGTTGGTATTCTTGATAGAGGAACCGCTTGGCTAGATACTGGAACACACCAATCATTAATGCAAGCATCTCAATTTGTACAAGTCATAGAAGAACGACAAGGCTTAAAAATAGGGTGCTTAGAAGAAATTGCTTTTAAAAAAGGATTTATCAATAAAAAACAATTGGAAAAACTAGCTAAACCACTTATAAAAAGTGGCTATGGCTTATATTTAATGGATATTGTTCATGAAAAATAAAAATAAAATATTAGTAACTGGAGGTGCTGGTTTTATTGGTAGTTCAATGGTTGAAAAATTAATTCAAGATAAAAATAATTTTGTTGTTGTTGTTGATGCTTTAATCACTGGTAATAGAAACAAACTTCCTGCCGCAACACACAACAATCTAAAGTTTATTCCGTGTAATGTTAATAAAAAAGAAGAAATAAGTAATGTTTTTACTACTTTCCAATTCGATTATGTTTTTCATTATGCGGCCTTGGTTGGTGTAAAAAGAACACTTCAAAACCCAACAAAAGTTTTGGAAGATATAAAAGGAATTGAAAATGTTTTAAACCTAGCAAAAAACACAGGAGTAAAACGCATAATGTATTCCTCCTCCTCCGAAGTTTATGGCGAACCTGTAGAGTTTCCTCAAAACGAAGAAACCACCCCGCTAAACTCTCGTTTACCTTATGCTATTGTTAAAAATGTAGGAGAAGCCTTTCTAAAATCTTACAAACAAGAATTTGGATTAGATTACATTGTTTTTAGGTTTTTTAACACCTATGGCACTAAACAAAGCAAAGATTTTGTTATTTCAAAATTTATAAATGCAGCACTTCAAAATAAAAATATTACCATTTATGGCGATGGGTTACAAACTAGAACCTTTTGTCATGTCAAAAACAACATAAACGCCTGCTATAAAGCTGCTTTTAGTAACGAGTATGCTAATAAAACCATAAATATTGGAAATAACATTGAATTTACAATCTTAGCTTTAGCCAAGCTTATTATTAACCTCACCAATTCATCTTCAAAAATTGTACATTTACCAGCCCTAACCGAAGGTGATATGACAAGAAGGAATCCAGACATAACAATAATGAAAACCTTGATATCAGACAAAATGATAACACTCGAAGAAGGGATTAAATTAATACTAAAAGATACTTCTTTTATTTTATAAGCGTGGATAAAATTATTCAATATATTAAAACTGTTGAAGAAACCCTTAAATCACAGACTTATAACAAAGCTCCACAAGAGCTTTATAACCCAATTGAATATACATTAAAAGTTGGAGGAAAAAGAATTAGACCAGCTTTATTGCTTTTGGCTAATGATTTATTTGGTGGACAAACAAAAAATGCAATTGATGCCGCCATTGCCATAGAAATTTTTCACAACTTTACTTTAGTTCATGATGATATTATGGACAACGCACCTTTAAGAAGAGGTAAGCCAACCGTATGTAAAAAATGGAATAAAGATATTGCTATTCTATCAGGAGATGTTATGCTTGTTGAAGCCTATCAATCATTAATTAAATGTAACCCCGTTTACTTAGTAGAAATATTAGCTGTTTTTAATGAATCCGCTATAAAAGTATGTGAAGGTCAACAATTTGATATGAATTTTGAAAATAGTTCTTCTGTTAATATTGATGATTATTTAAAAATGATTGAGCTAAAAACAGCAGTATTGTTGGGTACTAGCTTAAAAATAGGAACAATATTAAGTGGTGCTGATAGTGAGGACGCAATGAACATGTACGAATATGGTAAAAATTTAGGTGTTGCCTTTCAATTAATGGACGATATCCTAGACTTATATGGCAACCCAAAGAAATTTGGCAAACGGATAGGTGGAGATATTATTGCTAATAAGAAAACTTACCTGTTATTAAAAGCACAAGAAATAGCAAAAGGTAGTATAAGAAAAGAACTAGAGTTTTGTTTAAGTTCTAATGTATTAGAAGAAGAATTAAAAGTTGGTAAAATCAAAAGAATATTTAATGAGTTAAATATCAAACAATTAGCAAACAACGAAATGAAACTTTTTTTTAATACAGCTATTTCTCATTTAGATAGTGTTAAAGCACCTAGCAATAAAAAAGTTGTTTTTGAAAATTTTGCTAAAAGCCTAATGAATAGAGAATACTAATTCTTTTTTTCACTGTCATCTTCTATTTCAGTAACGCCTCCAGAAATGATAAATTTCATAATATCTGATGATTTTCCTTGAATCGGAGAAATGTTTTGTTTTTGCACAATAATTAAATTACCTGTTACGGCATAAGAAAAAGGGATATAAACACCTATTTTATCAGCAGAAATCCCTAAATCCGTTAAATCTTTTTGGGTAATAAAACCTATTCGTTCAACATCTCCCTCCATCTTTACTAAGACAGGCTCTGTAAACCTCTTTTTTTTACCAACAAAAGCCGATAATAAATCCTTTACCGATGTGTAAACAATTTTTAATAGTGGAATTTTTTCTAAAACTTTGTCAACATTAAAAATTTGTCTAAATAAAAAGGTGTTTCCTAAAAAGCCAACAACAGTTACACCTAATAATATTATTAATAATCCTAGCCCCGGTATTTTAACAGGAACCCACCCATCTACAGCAGTAACAGCCTCTACAACAGCATAAACAGTAACGGCAATAGGAACAATATATAATGTTCCTTGTAAAAAATAACTTATTAATTTTTTAAACATCTTATAACGTTAATAACTCTTTTTGAAGTCTTTTAGTAAGCGAAGATACTACCAAATTATAAGAATCATCAATTAATTTAAAAATCATTTTATCGGCAACATCTGTATTTACATAAACGCTATTCCAATGCTTTTTATTCATGTGGTAAGCAGGGCGAATTCCATTGTAATTTTCTCGTAAAAAAACAGACTTTTCTGGCGCACACTTTAAATTAATAAAACTAAAATTATCAATGTCAACTAACGCAAAAATTTTTTCCATTACTTTAAAAACCAATGTTTTTTTATCGAAAGGAAAACCCTCTGTAACACTTTTTTTTAAAAGACAATAATCTCTAAAGGTTTCAGCATTCATTTATTGATAGTTAAAAGGCAATACCTTTGAGTATTTATCTTTAGATATTATAACCATTGAATGCATGTTTCTAATTTCATCAATTAACGAAAGTTTTTCCTTTACTAAATTATCAAAAGCATTAATGTCTTTTACGGTTATCTTTAATAAATAATCTGCCTGACCAGTAACATTATAACACTCTGTAATTTCGTCTATCTTGTTTACTTGTTCAATAAAATGGTTAATAGCGTTTTCTTTTTGTCTGATTAACGAAATCTGCATAAAAGCAGAAATTCCTAGGTTTAACTTAGACTCATTGACCAAGGCATGGTAACTTTGAATAAAATTATTACTCTCTAATTTTTTAACCCGCTCTAAAGTTGGGGCGGGAGATAAACCTATGTTTTTTGATAGTTGTAAGTTGGTTATTTTTCCGTTTTGTTGCAGGTTTTTTAAAATCTTTAAATCAATGCTATCTAATCTCATAATTTGTTTGTTATTGTTTGTTTGTTAAAATTTTCTTTCTCGCCAAGCAAAACTAACAAAATAATAATTTGCTTCAACATTAACATTTTAAAGAATTTCTTTAAATATTTCAGTTCTAAAATGAAGTAATTTTATATAGGATAGGTTTACTTGGCGAAGCATCATTCTCAAAACTTGCAATTTGAATATTTAAAAAATACATTCCATCTTTGATTTTATTGGCCACATAAATCATTTCTGTAATGGTTCTTTGGTTTTGTGTGTTTTTAGGGTATTGCCAAAAAACATGGTGAGCCGCCAATTTTCCACCATCTTTTTCTTTATCGATAGAAGGAGTGTCTATCAATAAATGTGCTATACCGTTTTTAGTTAGATATTTTACTGCATTTTTATCAATAAAAGCTGGGTTTGTATTAGTGTATTGTTTCGAAAGTTTTTCCTTATTATTTGGTAAGGTTCTAATAATTATGGCTTCTTCTCCGCTACTTTTCCACTGTTGTTTTATTTGTTGTTCGGTAATAATGTAATCTTTATTTATTGCTTGTGGTGTAATTGTAATTAGTTTTGCTAAAAAGAAAAATTGCTTTAAACATTGGTTAATGGTATAATTTTCTTGACTAATATGCCCCACACATTCTGTGTGTGTTCCGTGTCCGTGAGGATTAAAAAAAATATTATTGAAATTAACGCTCCCTCCTTTATTAACGTCTCCAACAAAACCGTTTTCCATAACAGGTGTAAATTGGGGAGGGTTAACAAACCACGCTGTAATATTTTTAGTGGTATTTTTTAAAGGAGTAGAAATATCTAAAGGTTTCGATAAATCAATATGATAAGTTTTATTGTTATGTTCGATGATGGTTTTCATATTATAAAAAACAAATCGGAAGTAATTTTATCGGCAATAAAAATTCCTTCTTTAGTTAGTGTAATTATATTTTTATCTTGTCGAAGATAAGGAGAATTTATATAAATAGTTAATTCTTTTTTAAAATGTGTTTTTATTTTATTACTAAAATTTTTATCAATATAATTTACATTTATTCCCCAAATTGTTCTTAAACGAGTTAAAACATACTCATTATAGGCAGTTTTTTCGTCAATTATTTCTTCCTCAAAATAAGGTAATTTGTTATGGATTGCTTTAATGTATTTTGCATTATTGGCAACATTCCAAAAACGTTTATTATTAACAAACGAATGGGCAGCAGGTCCAAAACCTAAATACTCAACCCCTTTCCAATAATTACTATTGTGTTGCGAAAAATGCCCTTCTTTACCAAAATTAGAAACCTCGTATTGGGTTAATCTCATTGCACTTGTTTGCTGCATTAGTAACTTAAATTGAAGTATTGTTTTTTTATCGTTTAAAGGAGTAATTTTTCCTGTTTTTACTTGATGATGTAAGGCTGTTTTTCCTTCAATTGTTAGTGAATAGGCTGATAAATGTGGAATATTTAACTGTGCTACTTTTTTTAAATTCTGTTCCCATTGCTTGATGGTTAAAATTGGCGTTCCGTAAATTAAATCAATGGTAATATTTTTAAACCCAGCATCTTGACTCATCAATATACTTTTTTCTGCTTCTTGGGCATTATGTGCCCTATTAAAAAATTGTAAATCATCATTAAAAAAAGACTGAATACCTATGCTTAAACGATTAACACCAATTTTTTTTAACGCTTTTAGTTTTTGAAGCGTTAAATCATCGGGATTACATTCTAATGTAAACTCTATTTTTTCGGCAATGTTGTAGTTTTTGTAAAGTGCATTAACAATCAATTTCAAATCATTAATAGTTAATAAAGAAGGTGTTCCTCCTCCAAAATAAATGGTTTTTACTGGTGTTTTAAGCCATTCTTTTTGCTGTTCAATTTCAATAATTAAGGCTTTTAATAAATCGCTTTTGTATTTAAGGACAGTAGAAAAATGAAAATCGCAATAGCTACATTTTTGCTTGCAAAAAGGAATATGAATGTAAATACCTGACAAAAAAGTAATTATTTAAAGTTTCATGTTTGCATTATCTCATCAACCCATTATCCCACCGCCTTTAGCCTTTATTTATTCAATACAATTCTAAAAGTAGTTCCGTTTTCGTCCGATTGTTTAACAAAAATTTTACCTGAATGATAGTTCTCTATGATTCGTTTTGTTAACGATAAGCCAAGTCCCCAGCCTCGTTGTTTGGTGGTAAAACCAGGTTCAAAAACTGTTTTTTGTTTTGATCTTGGAATACCCGAGCCTGTATCTTTTATATCAATATAAATAAATTGTGTTTGGTCGGTTATATAAATATCAATATTTCCCTCGCCTTTCATGGCATCAACGGCATTTTTAATAATATTTTCTAATACCCAACTAAATAAAGAGGAATTTACTTGTGCTTTTATATCATAATTTTCGAGTTCATGCAAGCTAATTATTACTTTTTTAGAAATCCTAGATTTTAAGTAAGTTAACGATTTATTAACCACCTCGGCAATATTTTCTTGTTTTAATTTGGGTACAGAGCCTATTTTCGAAAATCTTTCGGTTATTGTTTCTAATCTATCTATGTCTTTTGCCAATTCTTTAATGGTATTTTCATCTACATTTTTAAGTTTTAAATACTCTACCCATGCCATTAATGATGACAATGGCGTGCCTAATTGGTGTGCGGTTTCTTTTGCCATACCAACCCACACTTGGTTTTGCTCAACTTTACGTGATGTGCTAAATAAGTAATAAGCAATTAATAAAAATAAGCCTATTATTAAAAATTGGAAAAAAGGGTAATATTTAAGTTGTTGCAATAAATCAGAGTCTTTGTAAAAGATGTAATTTTTTGTTCTGTTATTAATTTTCACAGGAATTGGCTCATTTTGAGCCCTCATTTCGGCTATTGTTTTATCAAAATAAGCTTTATTGGCTGCTTGGGTAGAGTCTAAATTTCCAAAAGCAAGCATTTTCTGTTGGGATGCATCGGTATAAACAACAGGAACAACAGCCGAATTAATAACAATTTCGGAAATAAAAGAGGCTATTAAATTATCTAAAACATTTTTAAGTTCCGAAAAAATTTCTGAATCTTTATAGTAAAGTCGGTGTTTCCATGTAAGATTTTTTGTAACATGGATAAGCAGTTCGATGGGCTCGTTTTTATTTTTCATTTCTTTTAACTGGCTCATTAAAAAAGTGGTGGTATCAACATTTTTAGGAATATCAAAATTTCGATAATTCATTATTTTGTCGTGTTCATCTAAAACAATAACAGGTATGGTTTCGTTATTGCCTATAATTTGAAGGTAAAAATTAGTGGCATCTTGGTTATTTGAAGTAACAATTCTTTTGGTAGCTTCTGCCCAAATTTCTATTCTATTTCGTTCCTCATGAGATATTTTATTAAACAAAGAACCTGTATAATTAACCAACGAAGCTCTTTTTTGAATGGCATCTGCCCACAACTGCACTTTTTCTTTTTCTTGATGGGCAATTTTTTTAACCAACACATTGGTGTACCATAAAGATGCCGCAACAATAACTAATGCAGCTGCCGCTAACAATAATTTCCACCGTTGTTTTTTAGAATAAATATTCACGCAAATTTATCTTTTAGTAATCACTCCTTTTAAAGACGCGTGAAAGTAAGAAATAGTTGTAAATAAAAGGGATTGTTTGGGTTTTTATTTGTTTTTTAGCAAGTTGTAGTTGTACACAAAATGTATATATTTCCTCGTAAGTTACGCATGCTTTTGTTTACAAATAT
>CAZVEW010000032.1:0-6567 GCA_964625955.1 uncultured Vicingus sp.
CTTCGTCAAACATCAGCATAATTTCGTTTTCATCTGCAATTTCGCGAAGCTTCAGCTCCTTCTATTTCTATAACATCAAGCTCATCATCAATCATTTTAGGAAATATATTTTAATGTTTATCGGTATTCTTTTGTGCAATAGTAAAGAGTATCAGGAAAATAATTAAAAAATAAAGAATAAAGATAAATGTATAGATGTGAGACCAAACTTTAATTTCGGCAATTATGTAGATAACAATCATAGAAGATAGGATTGAAATTAGGGCAATAACTGCTGCCACTTGCTTTTCTGAAAGACCTAAATAAGATAAATGGTGTGTAGTGTGGTCTTTTCCTCCAATAAATGGAGAATGCCCTTTTCTAACTCTTTTAATTACAACTGTTGTTGTATCCACTATGGGTATTATAAATGACAAAAGTGGAATTAACAGCTGCCGAGAAAAAACGAATTCATTTGTAGTAATTGGGTTCCATAAATATTTTATACTAAGTGCTGCTAGTAAAATTCCTAAATATTGGCTACCTGTATCTCCCATATACATTTTTGCCGGACTCCAGTTAAAATAGAGAAAAGCCAATAGTGAGGCTAGTAATCCTATTACAATTGTCATCCCTATTGAAGCTACATCATGATTATTTAACATCAAGAAAAATACGGTAAAAACTATTATGGTACATACAATTGTTGTAATTCCATCCATGTTGTCTAACATATTAATGGAATTCATTAAACCAACTACCCAAAGCAATGTAATGGCATAATTTAAAATAATGTTATCAAATAGATGAATAACTGTTCCTGAGTATATCAAAATAATAGCACAAAGAATTTGAGTAAGTAATTTCAGCAAAGGTCTTGTGTTATAGGCATCATCAGCCAATCCCATTAAAAATCCAAGAGAAGTAGCACCAACAATTCCTGTAAACTGAAAATCAATTCCTCCATCATTATAAGAAAAGATAAAAGAATGAAGGCTTATCGATAATAAAAAAACAATATAAAAACTTAGTCCTCCTAAAGCTGGTTTAACATCTGAACTCCATCTTATTACCGTCTGTTTATCGTTCCGAATACCCAGATTTTTAACAAATTTTAATAAGATATTATTTATTAAGAATGAAAAGAACAGTGTCCCAATAAAAAATAAAATATGTTTCATTGATAAATTCATATTCTAATTAAAAGGGCTAACAAATTGATTAAATTGAAGTGATTGTTTATCTTTTTTGGATAAAATGGGTTGTTTTACTTGCCAAGAGATGTTTAGTGATTTATCGTTCCAAAGTATTGATGCTTCTGATGGTGCATTAAAATAGTTTGAGCATTTATAAGAAAAGATAGTGTTATTTTCGAGGGTTAAAAATCCATGAGCAAATCCTTTTGGAATGTAAAACATTTTTTTATTTTCTGCTGAGAGTTCTATGGCAAAATGTTGCCCATAAGTGTTAGATTTTTTTCTAATATCAACAGCTACATCTAATACTTTTCCTTGTATTACTTTAATTAATTTTGCTTGGGCAAATGGTGGTTTTTGAAAATGTAAACCCCTTAAAACATTTTGTTGGGATAACGATTGATTGTCTTGCACAAAGTTTTCTACAATTCCATTTTTTTCGAACAATTCTTTTTTATACGATTCAAAAAAATACCCTCTATCATCTTTAAATACTTTTGGTTCAATTATTATTAAACCATTGATGGGCGTTTGTGTAAAAATCATTTCTTAAAGGTAAATATATTTTTAATGTTTATTTTTTTATTGCTTACTACTTCTTGAATATCGTAATAACCATTGCTAGTACCATAGCCGTATCCATAACCATAGCCGTAATTTTGTCCATAACCATAACCACTGCCATAATATCCTTTACCCATTTCTACCGCATTTAGTATTACCGATAATTTTGAGATGTGGTTGTCTAAGATTAGTCTATCTAAATTATTGACAAAGTTTTTCTTTGAGTACCCATTTTTAAAAACGTAAATCGGATAGTCTGCTTTTTTTAGCATTTCCATGGCATCGGACACTAATCCTATTGGCGGATTATCAATAATAACATAATCGTACGTTTGTTTTAATTTTTCAACCACCTCATCTAACACGCCACTAATTATTAATTCTGAAGGATTGGGAGGTACTGGTCCTGAGGTAATAAAATCTAAGTTTTGTAATTCACTATGATGGATACAATCGTTAATAGAGTTTTTTGCTATTAATAGGGTACTCATTCCTACGTTATTGTTTACGCCAAAACCTAAATGTATTTTGGGTTTCCTCATATCTAAATCTAAAATAACTACTTTTTTACCAGAAAAGGCAATAATTCCTGCCATATTAATGGCACAAAAAGTTTTTCCTTCTCCAGATACCGTTGATGTAATAGCTATTACTTTTTTGCCTTTATCATTATTAACAAATTGCAAATTAGACCTAATAGACCTAAACGATTCGGCTATAATGGATTTTGGATTTTTATTTACCACTAGTTGAGAAATTGGAATATCGTGTTTGTATTTGGGGATAATACCTAAAACGCTAACCGAAGAGTAAGCAAGCCTAATAATTTCGTCTATTGATGAGATGGTATTTTGTAAGATATATCTGATTACTAGCAACAATAAACTTAGTGCAATTCCTAAAAGCATTCCAACAATATAAAACATTGGTTTTTTTGGATAAACAGGAGTTCTTGGAATTAGTGCTTTATCTAGTATTTTATGTTGAGGAACAAACCCTGCTTCAGAAATAGAGTATTCTGTTCTTTTATCCATCAATAAGGTAAAAAACTTTTCGTCTATAGATAAAACCCTTTGAAGTCTTGCATATTCTAATTCTTTGGCTGGAATATTGGCTGTTTTATTTTCTATTTTATTAATGGTTTTGATAACACCTTGTTTTTGGAGTTTTAATTTTTGGATTAAAGAACTTATGCTTTCTACAAGCATCTTTTTTTGAATATTTATTTTATAGGTTAAAGATTTTAGGGCATCGCTATTATTTGTTACTTCGTAGCGCATATTTTCTTTTTGTATCAGTAAATTTTTCAAATCGTCTATCATGGTGGCAATATCATCACCATATTCTGTGCCTGCTAAAATTGGTAATAATTTATAGATGTCAATATTTTTCAGCTCACTGTTTATTGATTTTTTAATTTCAACGAGTACATTGGTTTTTAGTTCAATATCAATCAAATCATCTTCCATTTTACTTGTCCGTTCAAGATAGCCAGTGGATAAATTAATGCCTTTAAAATTGCTATTTTTTTGAAATTCTTCGATTCTTTTTTCTGAAACTTTAAGTTTGTTGTAATATTTATCTAACTGATTATCAATAAATTCAAGTATTTTTTTAGAGCTTTTACTTCTTTCCTCAATATCGTATTTAATATATTCATCGGCAACAGCTGTTACTAAATCTTTACATTTTAATGGATTATTATCTTTAAAACCTATGTTGATGGTCTTAGCTGAACTATTTAATGGATATACGGTTAAATTTTTAATATAACGGTTAGTTACTTCATCTAAATCATTTATTTTAAAGAATAAGCGTGAATCTTGAAATTTAGAAAATTCTGCTCCATTTAATTTATTAGAAAGCATGGTAATTCTTAAATCTAATTGAGGTAGTTTTATTAAAAAATTACTTTTATAAACGCCTAATTCTTTGGTTTTGGTAGCTAATCGAAACGAATTTTGATTGATGAATTGAACATAAAATGGTTTGCCAATAATGGTAGAATCTTTAATATTGTAAGTTACTTTAATGGGGGTAGATTTATACAACTCGTAAGATAAAATTTTACCTTCGTTGTAGTAAGTTACATCAACAGGAATACGGGTTAAAGCTCTTTTAAATAATAATTTAGATTTTAATATTTCTACATCTTTAGCAATATCATTTTTTTCTTGAAAATTATTAACATCTAGCACTTGGTTTGCTGTGTTTGAGGTTACTACTTGAAAAATTAATTTAGATTCGTAAACAGGAACGGTGTAGCGTAAATAAATATATACGCCTGTTAAACATAACAAAATAATAAGGACAAACCAATATATATTTTTACGAAATAAGTGAAAGAAAAGAATAGGATCTAGCTCAGTATTAAGGGTAGAAACTTTTCTATTTTTTCTGTCATGTAAGTTATTATTTTGAGAATTATTAGAATCCATTTAACACTTATTTAAATTGTGTTCTTATCTTGTTAAAGCATTTAAAACTACAATTAATGTAGCTGCACTTGTAAGTAAGCTAATTAATGGTAGCATATCTCTCGTTAATTCTCTATAAATACCACTTTTATTTTCTACATAAATAATGTCATTTGCTTGTAATACAAAGTTTGCTTTTTTTATTCCTTCCAAAGTAGAAAAATCGAACATATAAACTTTCGGATCTTTTAAATTACCTCGTATTAATTTTATTTTATAGGCTTTAGCATCTTTAGTTAAGCCTCCAACTTGTCCTAAAGCTTCTAGCATTGTCATGTTCTCATTTTTTAAGGGTATTACTCTGCCTTTACTACCCCCTCCAGGAAATACGGTAATTCTTCTGTTGGTTATATTTAATTTTACAAATGGTTTTATGTAATATTTTTGGTATTCTTCTTCCAAAAATTTTTCGGCTTCTTTAATTGTTTTACCACTTAATTTAACACTTCCAATTATTGGAAGTCTGACAAATCCTCCTGATTCTATTAAATAAGAAAAGTTATTATTATTAAATACCTGTTTTTGATTATCCGTAATTGCTGTTAAATCAATAAGAGATGTCCCGTTATTTGTATACAAACTAAATGTAATGATGTCGCTTGTTGTTAAAATGTATTCTGATATAGTATCTGTTGGTGGCGTATCAAATTTATACCCTCTTGGTGTTTGCATCATTACACTAGAGTTATAATTACAAGCGAATAATAAGGAAATCAAGACACCAAAAGTACTTGTCTTTAAAATTTTAAAAATCATTTTTTTTCTTCTTTTTAGATGCAACAAAGCTAATTAAAACATATAGAACAAAAAATTCTTTACTTTATTTATTGCTTAATAATTTAAAATACAATTGTTTAGTATCACTAACAAGTCTATGATAATGAAATTCTCTTTTTACAAACTCCCAACCTTTACTTCCCATTACATAGCGTAAATTTTCATCTTCTACCAATTTTAGCACGGCTTCAGAAAATTGATTTAGGTTGTTGTTATCAACCACCAAAGCGGTTTTATTTTTTAATACAATGTTCTCTACTCCGCCAACATTTGTGGTTACAATAGATTTGTTTGCCGCTTGTGCTTCAATTAAACTAACAGGGGTGCCTTCGTTTAGCGATGTTAGTGTAATAATATCTAGCCCTGCATTTGCCCAATCAATATCTTTAATCCACGAAGTTAAAGTAATGGTTGCTGTTTGTTGTTTTTTATTCCATTCTACAAAATCTAAATCAATACGTTTTAACAGCTTAATTAGTTGCAATTTTTCTTCTCCATCGCCAATAATAAAAGCCCTAATTTTTTTTGATGTCTTTTTTTGAACTTTTTTGATGGCATTTATAAATAATTGATGATTTTTTATCGGAACCAATCTACCAATAATGCCAATGGCAATTTCATTTGCTTCAATTTTATATTTTTCTCTAAAAGATTTACGTTTTGCTGCCTGATTTTCTTGAAATTTGTCTAAATCAAATCCTAAAGGAATTACTGTTAATTTGTTGGATTTACAAATTTTATGATTTTGCCATAATTCTTGTTTCTGAATTTCGCTAATTGCGATGATTGTAGTAGATTTTTTAGCTAAATATCTTTCAATATTTTTATAAAAAAGTGTTTTTGTTTTTCCAAAATAAGAATGGAAAACGTGCCCATGAAAAGTATGTATAATAATTGGAACTTTACATTTTGCAGCAGCTAACCGACCCAATGCACCTGCTTTAGATGCGTGTGTATGCACAATATCTGGCTTAAATTCTTGTATTATTTGTTTAATTTTTTGATAGGCTTTTTTATCCTCCTTAAAACTAATGTTTCGTTGCATTTCGGTTATTACAACTGGCGTAATTCCTAAGTTCTCTAAAATAAATGCGGAGCTTTCTTCTTCTTCATATTTAACTCCTCCAATTAACAAAGTTTCAAATTCGGGTGCTAAATATTTGGTTAAATAAGCGGCATTATAGGTTGGCCCGCCTAAATTAAACCGATTTATAATTCGTAATATTTTTATTTTTTTCTTGTTCATATTATTTTACCCACCTTATCCTCCCTCAAGGGAGGAAATTTACCACATCATCTCATTATCTCATCATCTCATTACCACATTATCTCATTACCACATTATCTCATTACCACATCATCTCATTATCTCATTATCTCATCATCACATTATCACATTACCACATTATCTCATTACCACATTATCTCATTATCACATTAAATATTTCTTCCACCATGTATTAAACACAATTAATGCCCAAACGGTTGCTTGCACATCTGCTGGATTATTAGAAAATAATTGTTTTTTCAACTCTCTTGTTGCTGTTACGTTAAAAATTCCTTGTTCTTCAATA
>CAZVEW010000032.1:6667-17222 GCA_964625955.1 uncultured Vicingus sp.
TTGTTTTTTCAACTCTCTTGTTGCTGTTACGTTAAAAATTCCTTGTTCTTCAATAAAATTATCACTCAACAAATCTTTTTCTATTTTATCTCTTAACTCGTTCCTAAACCAACTCAGCAAAGGGACTTCAAAGCCATGTTTTGGTCTTTTGTAAATTTCTTCTGGCAATTCATTTCTAAATGTATCTTGAAGAATTTTTTTCTTCATATCTCTGTTAATTTTAAAGGCAGTTGGTAAGGAGAAGGCAAAATTAACCAAGCTATGATCTAAAAAAGGGGTTCTAACTTCTAAGCTATTTGCCATACTCATAGCATCTACTTTTCGGAGCATATCATTGGTTAGCACCATTTTCATGTCGGTATAAAGTACATCATTAACATTACCATCTTTGCGAATGTTTTTCAATAATTCTTCTTTCCGTTTTTTATATTCAAAAGCGGTATCGCTTAAGCGTTGTGGATTAAAAACCAGTTCTTCTTTTAACAAATAATTGGCTTTTTCTTCATTAATTATAGCCGCCCACTTCCAGTATCTTGCTTTGTTAGGCAATTTTGCTCCCAAACTAAATTTATATAATTGTCGGTTAAGATTCGTTAACTTGGTGTTTCTCGATTTTGGTAAATTCCGCCACAAAGGATAGGCTTGTTTAACAAGTGTTTCTTTAATTCCTAAATTTCTAGCTTTAAACTCTGCCATGTGTTTGTTGTAGCCAGAAAACATTTCATCAGCTCCATCTCCCGAAAGGGCAACCGAAACATATCTTTTAGTGTATTTGCTCAATAAATATACCGCTATTGCTGATGAGTCAGCAAAAGGTTCATCAATATAATCTAAAATATCATTTAAGTTTTCGTACAAATCATCGTTGGTTAAAGAAAAAACTTGGTGCTTACTTCCTATTTTTTTTGCAACAGCATTGGCATAAATCGTTTCATCAAAAAATGGTTCATCTTTATAGCCAATAGAAAAGGTTTGTAAATCTGGTTTGTGTTTTTTTGCCAACAGGCTAATAATAGAAGAATCTACTCCTCCACTTAAAAAAGTACCAACAGGAACATCGGCAACCAAGCGTTTTTGTACCGCATCATCTAACAAATGATAAAGCATTTCCTTGGATTTTTCATAATTCATTGCATTGGTTTGTATGGTTGCTTCTTCGTTAAAAGGAATTTCATAATACAATTCTTCTGTAATGCTGTTGGGCATTTTATATATATTTTTAATAAAAATGCTGTGTCCCGGTTTTAATTTTTTTACGCCTTCAAGAATTGAATTATTTGTTGGTATATAGTTGAATTGAAGGTAATTAAACAGACTAGCTTTGTCTATTTCTTTTTTAATATTAAAGATTAAAATGGCTTTTAATTCGGAGGAGAAAATAAATTGTTCTTCATCAAAATAATACAAAAGTGGTTTAATGCCCATTCTATCGCGAGCAATAAAAAGCGAGCCTTCTTTTTTATCAAAAATAGCAAAAGCAAAAAAACCATTTAGTTTTGCTAAACAATCTTTACCATATTGTATGTAAAGGTTTAAAAGTACTTCGGTATCGGCATTGGTTGTAAATACAAATCCTTCGTTTATTAATTCTTTTTTTAGTGATTGGTAGTTGTAAATTTCTCCATTAAAAATTAGGGTGTATCTCGCTGTTTTGTCTGTAAAAGGTTGGTTGGCAGCTTTTGAGGTATCAATAATTGAGAGTCTTGCATGACCGAGCGATAAACCATTAAACTTTGCTGTGCTTCTGTTATCAGGGCCTCTTTTAGCAAGTGTACGAGTAGCTGTAGCAATTTTGCTCAGTTCTTTTTCATTAGAAGATACAATTCCTACAATTCCACACATATTGTAAAGGTACAAAAACTAGGTTTTACATCAAACATAGCAAGTTTTTTTAGCAAAAAAAACCCTTCAAAAATTTAAAACTTTTAAAGGGTTGAATGATTAGAGGGTTAAACAGGAGTATGATATCCCTTAAAGTTTACATATGAATTACTTCTCCGTAAGCTGCTGCTGCTGCTTCCATAATTGCTTCACTCATTGTTGGGTGAGGATGAACGGTTTTAATTAATTCATGACCAGTAGTTTCTAATTTTCTAACGGCTACTAACTCGGCAATCATTTCGGTAACATTTGCTCCTATAAGGTGTCCGCCTAAAAGTTCGCCATATTTGGCATCAAAAATTAATTTTATAAATCCATCTTTATGCCCAGCAGCACTTGCTTTACCAGATGCTGAGAAAGGAAATTTACCAATTTTAAGTTCATAGCCTGCTTCTTTGGCTGCTTTTTCAGTCATACCAACAGAGGCTACTTCTGGCGAACAATAAGTACAACCCGGAATATTTCCATAATTTAATGGTTCTACGTCCATGCCTGAGATTTTTTCTACACAAATAATTCCTTCGGCAGAAGCCACGTGGGCTAAAGCGTGTCCTTTAACAATATCTCCAATAGCATAATAACCCGGAATATTTGTTTGGTAATAATCGTTTGTAATAATAATGTCTTTATCGGTAACAATTCCAACTTCCTCTAAACCAATATTTTCTATATTTCTTTTAATACCAACTGCCGAAAGCACGATATCACATTCAATGGTTTCTTCTCCTTTTTTAGTTTTAACCAATACTTTACAGCCTGTTCCTTTTGTGTCCACGCTTTCTACTGAAGAATTAGTCATTACTTTAATGCCAGATTTTTTAAATGACCGTCCTAATTGTTTTGAAACATCTTCATCTTCTAAAGGAATAATAGTTGGTAAAAATTCAATTAAAGTTACCTCAACACCCATTGCATTATAGAAATAGGCAAATTCTGAGCCAATAGCTCCCGAACCTACAACAACCATTTTTTTAGGTAGTTTAGGTAAAACCAAGGCTTCTCGGTAGCCTATTATTTTTTTGCCATCTTGTGGTAAATTGGGCAATTCTTTAGAGCGAGCTCCTGTGGCAATAATTATATTGTTAGCAGCATATTCGGTTACTTCTCCTTTATCATCGGTTACCTCAACTTTTTTTCCTGCTTTTAATTTGGCAGTTCCTTTGATAACATCAATTTTATTTTTTTTCATTAAAAATTGAATACCGTTACTCATTCCTGCGGCAACATCTCTACTTCGTTTTACAATGGCTGGAAAATCGGCATCAGCACTTTTAACTGTTATTCCATAATCTGCTGCATGGTTGATGTATTCAAAAACATTGGCACTTTTTAATAATGCTTTTGTAGGAATACAACCCCAATTTAAACAAATACCTCCTAATTCGGCTCGTTCAATAATGGCAGTTTTCATACCCAATTGAGAAGCTCTAATGGCAGCAACATAGCCTCCTGGTCCACTTCCTACTACAATAATATCGTAACTCATAATTTATAATGTTTAATTGTTATCTTAATAAGATGCGAATTTAGTTAGAAAGTAGGAAAGTAGAAAGTGTAAACTTAAAAAGTTTATTAAGATAATAACACAGCTCATCAACTTTATTGCGATAAGACAAAACACCTGTTTTGTTCTACAGAACAAGCATTTTTATCGATTGTTAATAACTATTTGTAAATAAAGTTTGTTGGAAACGATATTAATTTATACTTTGGTTGTCTAACTAACAAAAATTATTAACTAAATTTTTAAATTATGAGTGAAGAAACTACAAATGCTACAGAAACCTCTGTAGAAAATAATGCTGAAGTAGGTAAAAGACCAGGTTTTTTAACAGCTTTATGTATCCTAACCTTTATTGGTAGTGGATTAGGAGCACTATTTATGCTATTAGCTACTGTCGGAATGGGAGCTTTAGCTGCCAAAATACCAGGATTAGGAGCTGCCATGGCTGGTGGAACAGCTTATTTTGCAGTAGCAACTGTTTTAGCGATTGCTTCATTATATGGCGCAATACAAATGTGGAAACTCAAAAAAATGGGGTTCTTTATTTATGCAGGAGCTAATGTCATTGGATTTATTGCTCCTTTAATATTTGGCTTACCTTTTAGTGCAATGGGTGCAATATGGCCAATTTTATTTATTGTTCTTTATTACTTAAATGTAAAACACATGAACTAAAGTTCATTTTTTAAAATTATACTTATATTTAAAACCCCAAATATTTGGGGTTTTTTAATTAAAAAATCATCATGGAAAATCAAGAAAATATAACACAACAAAATTTACCAAATGCTACCACCGTTTTGGTTTTAGGCATTATTTCTATTGTAAGCTGTTGGTGTGTAGGCATAGTAGGGCTTGTACTCGGAATAATTGCTTTAGTAATGGCTTCAAAAAGTGCCAAGCTATATGCAGCTAATCCAAACCTTTACACCGCTAGTTCTTATAGCAATATGAAAGCTGGGAAAGTTTGTGCAATTATAGGGGTTTGTTTATCAAGTATATATGTTGCTTATATAATTGTTTATTTTTTAATATTAGGAGCAGCATTTTCAGCACTACCTTGGGCAGAAATGATGAACCAAGTACATTAAAAAACAAAAAAACCACTTGAATATTTAAGTGGTTTTTTTGCAATGTTCATTCTGAACAAAGTTTAATTGGTGCTTTAGCAACAAAATAAAACGGTAGTGAAGAATCTATTGAATAGCAATTACTTTATAATAGATTCTTCATGTCATTTTACTAATCACGCTAAAGCGAGATTGTAAAATTTCATTCTGAATGACAATTCGGTTTACTTTGTTGGTAACACTTTAGTAGAAACTTCTCCAAAACCAACCCTAATACCTTCTTTTTCGGCAAAACCTCTCATAATAACCGTATCATTGTCTAAAATAAATTTACGTGCTGTTCCATCAGCCATAGTTACAGACTTAGTTCCTTTCCAACTAATTTCTAGCATTGAACCGTAAGCTGTTTCATCGTTTCCTGAAATTGTTCCAGAGGCCATCATATCTCCAGCTTTAATGTTGCAACCATTAATGGTATGGTGTGCTAATTGCTGATTCATGTTCCAATACATATATTTATAATTAGAATTAGACACAATGGTTTCTGCTGTATTTTCGGGTTGTATGGCAACTTGTAAATTAATGTCAATATTTTTATCTCCTTCGTATTTTAGGTAATCAAAAACTTCAGGATTTTGCTGTGAACCTCTTGTTCTAAAAGGTTCAAGTGCATCTAAAGTAACTATCCAAGGAGAAATAGATGAACCAAAATTCTTCGCTAAAAATGGACCTAATGGTACGTACTCCCATTTTTGAATGTCTCTAGCACTCCAATCGTTAAACAAGCACATGCCAAAAATATAATCTTCTGCTTCAGCGGTAGAAATGACTTCTCCCAAAGGTTTTCCCTCATAGGTAATGAAAGCCATTTCTAATTCAAAATCTAATAATTTACATGGTCCAAAAATGGGTGGTTCATCATCTTTTGGTTTTTGTTGTCCTTTTGGTCGGTGCAATGGCGTACCCGAAACCACAATAGAAGATGCTCTACCATGGTAACCTACAGGAATGTATTTCCAGTTGGGTAATAAGGCATTGTTAGGGTCTCTAAACATACAGCCAACATTGTAAGCATGTTGTTCGCTAGAATAGAAATCGGTATAATCGCCTACCTCAATAGGCATCAGCATTTCCACATCATCAATATTGTAAAAAGCATCTTTTAATGCTTCATTATTTTTTGCTGCTGTATTATTGGCATTAAAAATAGCAGAAATTTCATTTCTTACGTCTCTTGTAACTTGCTTGCCCAAGAGCATAAAATCGTTTAATCGGCAAGATGCAAAAACTTCTTTGTTTACATTAAGATAGCCTAATCGGGCTACAACATAAAGGTTAATTACGGTGTTCCCAATTCGTGTAGCCACAAAAACTTCGTTATTTGCTTTTGCTATCCCAAAGGGTATATTTTGGATAGGAAAGTCTGAATTTTCAGGAATTGCTACCCATGTTTTTATGTTTTTATCGTTTGCTTTTATCATTGTTTATGTGTTTGGTTGTTAGTGTTTGGTTGTTAGTGTTTGGTTGTTAGTATCTGGTTGTTAGTGTCTGGTAATTTCTATCAACTAAACACTATACACCATCAACTAAAAAGTGGGTATTTATTCATCATTTTGTTTATTTCAGTTCTTACTTCATCAATCACATTTTCGTTATCTCTGTTAGTAATTACTTTATCTAATAATTCAATAATTTTTATTATTTCTGGCTCTCTGATTCCTCTTGTAGTAATGGCTGCTGTTCCTACTCTGATTCCAGAAGTAACAAAAGGCGATTTATCATCGAAAGGAACCATATTTTTGTTAACAGTAATGTCTGCACTAACTAATAAATTTTCTGCTTCTTTTCCTGTAATATTTTTAGATCTTAAATCAATTAACATCGAATGATTGTCTGTTCCTCCAGAAATAACACCGTAGCCTCTTTTGGTTAATTCGGCCGCCATTACTTTGGCATTTTTCATTACTTGTACGCAATAATCCATATACTCATCAGACAATGCTTCTTTAAAAGCTACAGCTTTTGCTGCAATAATATGTTCTAAGGGACCTCCTTGTGTACCAGGAAAAACTGCTCCATCTAACACTTGACTCATCATTTTGGTTTTTCCTTTTAAGGTTTTATGTCCCATGGGATTTTCAAAATCTTTACCCATCATTATCATTCCACCTCTTGGCCCTCGCAATGTTTTGTGGGTGGTGGTAGTAACAATATGACAATGCGGAAGAGGGTCAGTTAACAACCCTCTAGCAATTAAACCTGCGGGGTGAGATATATCTGCCATTAATAAAGCACCAACTTCATCAGCAATAGATCTCATTCTTTTATAATCCCAATCGCGAGAATAGGCAGAAGCTCCTGCAATTATTAGTTGTGGTTTTTCTTTTAAAGCTACTTCTTCCATCTTGTCATAATCTACGATACCAGTTGCTTTGTCCACACCATAAAAAGATGTTTTATATAGTTTTCCTGAGAAGTTAACTGGTGAACCATGGGTTAAATGCCCGCCATGCGATAAATCAAAACCTAAAATTTTATCACCTGCATTTAATACCCCCAGCATTACCGCAGCATTGGCTTGTGCTCCTGAGTGTGGTTGCACATTAACCCATTCGGCATTAAATAATTGTTTGGCTCTGTCACGAGCAATATCTTCAATTTCATCCACTACTTCACAACCGCCATAATACCTTTTATGAGGTAAGCCCTCGGCATATTTGTTGGTTAGTACACTTCCCATTGCTTGCATCACTTCATTGCTCACGTAATTTTCTGAAGCAATGAGTTCTACTCCTTCTTTTTGGCGAGTAGTTTCTTCAGCTATTAAATCGAATATTTCTTTATCATTAACCATTTTCTGAAAATTTAATGAGGGACAAAGGTAAAGGAATAGAAAAGTAAAACCATAAAAAAAAGCTGAATTTTATTCAGCTTTTTTTTTCGTTATATCTCTAATGACTTTTGCTCCATAAACTGTGCCTGCCATGATAAGAAAACTTATTCCTCCATCTATTGGTATGCAAGTAGAAGGAGGCCAACAACCACCTGGTGGACCGCCACCACCGCCACCTGGTGGACCAGGAGGACCACCAGCAAACATTTCAATATTATTTAACAGAAACATTGCTAATAGCACCAACAAAGGCTTAACAAAAGACCAATTAATTTTATTCATAATTACTAAATCGTTGCAAATATATATTTTTTTTAGTTATTAAGAACAATTTTTTTAGTTTTTGAAAAATTATCAGATTTCACGTTTATTAAATAAACCCCTCTTGCTTTATCCAACTTAATTAATTCCGTATTTCTATTGTCTGCATCAATCTCATTTTCATAAACAACTTGACCAATAGCATTGTAAATACTTATTACAACTTTTCCTAAATAGGCTTCATTTAAATTAACTAAAAGAACGTTCTCATTAACGATAACGTTAAAGTCATATAAAAGGTTGGCTGCCGAATTATTATTTGGTAAGATTTTTATTTTTTGATTAGAGCTTACTTTACATTTATCAATAGTTGAGGTTAATTTAACCTTATACTCTCCTTCATTAAAATATATGTGCTTGGCATTTTTATCAGAACTAGTAGCTAAATCTCCGAAATCCCAAGTGTAATTTGCCTTGCCTATTGAGTTGTTTCCAAATTTAACCTCCTCTCCTACTTTAGCTGTAATAATACCATTTTCTCTAGCAACATCACCGTTAATAGTTCCCGCATCTACTGTGAAGCTAGATGTGATTTCTTTAGGTGCAATAATTTCTGCCGTTACAACAACTGGTGTTTGATGTTTAGCTGCAACTTCAACCGTATAACTTCCTGCTGTTAAGTTTTCTAATTTATCAAAACCTAAAGCATTAGAAGTTTGCTTAATTACTTTTCCTTGTTCATTTTTCCAAACATAAGTTGAAACACCTGTCTGGTTTGTTTTAACAGTAATCACACCATCATCAGTGCTATTACAAGTTAAATTTTCAACCATTACTGTTAAAGGAGATTCAACATGTAGGAAAAATCTTGGGGTTGTAACATTGTCCATCATTTTAAAAGGAATAGAGATGTTGTCTTTCAAGTCCGTAAATGTGTTTAGTGTTCTATCCTCTAATACCAACTTTTTATTTTGTTTTAGAATAGTTTTTACATTGTTTATTTCTAGTGTATAATTCTTTAATATTCCACTAGGGCTTTCGGTATAAATTCTTATTGGCACAATGGTATTTGTATTGCTGTTTAAGATGTTCTTACAAAAATCATTTTTTCCAATCATTGTTGAAAGATTAGGGTTAGATACTACCCTTGTTGGTAATTTATAGGCATCAACTCCTCTCTCTCTAGCATCAACTGCATTTTTGTTAAAGCCTAAAGCAGTTTCGTCAAATTGCACCCCTCCTTCTTTTAATTGGAGAGCAAGCATGGGTTGTTTTTCTTGATTTATCAACCTGAGATTATACTGATCTAAGTTTGTTGTGTTTACATCCGTAGGATCAAAGTCTATACTAGCTCCCCCTGTATCTGCGTGTACCCAAAAAGCTTCCCCTACAGCAATTTTATACCAAGACTCCATGTATATATTTGTTCCATCTCCCTTTCTTCTATAAGCGGCATCATAAGCTCCTGTTCTCTGCACATTACTCCACAATACAGGAGAAGCATAAGGGTTTGCCATAATGGTCCAACCATCTTTTGCTGGATCTCCTACCTTAACAATATGGGGGGCTGGTATGGAAATAGCACCTAGAGCAAGCGTCCCTGTCATGTTAATTGTTCTTGCTCCAGTTGCATAGGTATCATCTCCTATCCAGATTTCATAACCTCGTGTATTTGGCATAATGTCTGCGGTATTCACAGGAACAGTATAACCTTCACCGTAGGTTGTAACAATATTGTTTTGATCATAATAATAAACAGAGCTCGAACCTCCAGTCCAATCCGTTCCAGTAAACCCTTGCATTTCAAACTCTTGGTTCCAATCCTCTAAAGTACCATCTGTAACTGCCGAAGCCAAAAAATACCAACTATTACCATTTGTTCCTTCGTTGATGTAACGTTGAATAGCGACTTTCCCCGTTATACTTCCTGTTGTAGGATTGGCAATGGCACCTGTACCTGTAGCATTAGATGTAAGGGTTAAGCTATCTCCCGTAGCTAAAGCACCTGCTTGCACATCTAAAAAACCTCCTGCTCCAATTGACAACATACCTGTAGCTGCATTGGTAACTCCTGCTGCATTGTTAATCTTTAAATTATATAAAGGCAGTGTACCTGTTAAAGTTTGGGCAGTGGTACCATCTAATAATACAGTTCCTGTACCTGAAGTAAAAGTGCCCGTATTTGTAAGATTTTGCGTAATAGCTAAAGTATCTGATGCCCCAAAACTTAATGTTCCATTTACGGTTAAATTAGCGACAGAAGCATTTTGTCCATTAATATTAACCGTATGCCCATTTTGAATAATTACCGTTGTTCCTGCTAAAGGAACACAGCCACAATCCCAAGTTGTAGTGGTGTGCCAATCGGTAGTTGTGCCTGTACTTAGAATAATGGTGCTTGAGTTTGCTAAAGTAAAATAAGAGCCAGCAGCCAAAGTAACACCAGTAAAAGTAACTGTTCCTCCAGCATAAACTCCAGAGTAAGATGTTGCTCCGGCAGAAAATACACCATCTGCATCCACCAACAACTTATAGGAATTTGAACTTCCTAAGCCATATTGGGTAACATCAAAAGTAACGGTAACTGTTCCGGGGGTACCTGTAATATCTGATCGCCAAACTTGATTAAACCTAGCCCAACCAGCAAAAGGCACATCCGTAGTATTGGCTGAATAACCTGCATTATCATGCCCAGCAAAAACATATTCTCCAGTGGATAAAGAACCAACACTTAAGCCCAATGGACTTATTCCTTTGGCAGACAAATTATTACCGTCAGACTCTTGACCAATACCAATTACATCGTAACTAGCCGTAGCATCGTAGGCATATTTATCATTAGCTATACTTATGGCATATTTAGCACCCAAATAATTTTCTACAATGTTTACCTCTGCAGAATTCAATGCTTTAGAATAAGCAATTTTCTCTGCCATTAACATTTTT
>CAZVEW010000032.1:17322-18873 GCA_964625955.1 uncultured Vicingus sp.
CATAAAGATAATTACTAGCACTAGAAGGTGTTACTCCTGAAGCATAAGCATAACGATAAACTATCCCTGAGGCAGTAGCCGAACTACTATACACTGCAAAAGAAGTAATGGTGTTGGTATTTAAAGCTGCTATTGAACCTGTTTTTAACCTATCATCTACGCCATCAAACTGTATCGCTGGTCTGCCATTAAATTGATTGGTTTGAAAAATTGGTTGTGCACTGCCACTTGCTGTAGCACTGTTTCCATTACCAGATTTATCCGTCCAACTTGCAACAGCACTACCGTTGGACAAAGTTAGTTGATTGGCATCTAACCACAATTGATTGGTTCCTCCACCAGACACCCCTCCTGGAGATTGGGTATAAGCGGTTGAGAGGAATAACATTAATAGACTGGCAATAAAAATAAATTGTTTCATAACACAAAATTTAAAGTAAGAATCAATTAAATAACTACTTGTTACAATAGTACGATTTATTGTTTAAAAAAGTTGCTTTAAACAAGGTATTTTTCTACATTTCAGTATCTTTACTCGTATTAATTAAGTATAAATACATACTAACAAAGAGAAATAAAGGGAGAGGTGATTGAAGGAAACCAATTAACCTTCGGATAACAAAATAATAATTAGCATAATTATTAGTCAGCCATAAAAAAGCTGTTAGTACTATGGTTACAGCAAAAAAAACAAAGTAAACAAATAAGGTTATGCGATTGTAAGCTTTATTTTTAAACCACCAATTTATACTCAGTAAAGATAATGCCGAAATAAGCAAAATAAAGCCTATTGTCAAACCCCATTTTAGTAAAAACAATTGGGTTAGGCTTAAGTTCTTTATCTCGCTATTGAGAAAATAAAAATAGGCCCTATTATAGTCGTACCCATCTATTATGGCATTGATTTCAAGAAAAATATTTTCTCTTAAAAGTGTTAAAAAACAAACCAATACGCCCATAAAAACAGCTAATATTCTATCCATCTTTTGATTAAGCATTTATTTTATTGTTGTATAAGATTTTAGTCTTCAAAGTTAATCATAAAATGATACTATTTTTTAGCTTTTTGTCATTTAGAACAAAGTTTTATCCATTCGACTAAGTCGGATGAATAAAACGCAGTGAAAAATTTATTTTCAGCTATTTTCTTTAAAGATTCTTCACTTCATTTTGTAGCATTGCTCTAGCAATGACAAAATTTTGTTCGGAATGACAGGGCATATTTAGCTGTGGTTATTAACTAGACGGAAAAAGACTTTGAGAGTTTGAGATTTTGAGACCGCAAGATTTTGAGACCACAAGAGTTTGAGACCGCAAGATTTTGAGACCGCAAGAGTTTGAGAGTTTGAGATTTTGAGACCACAAGATTTTGAGACCACAAGATTTTGAGAGTTTGAGATTTTGAGACCACAAGATTTTGAGAGTTTGAGATTTTAAGACCGCAAGATTTTGAGACCACAAGATTTTGAGAGTTTGAGAGTTGGAGACCGCAAGATTTTGAGAGTTTGAGATTTTGAGACCGCAAGATTTTGAGACCACAAGAGTTTGAGA
>CAZVEW010000033.1:0-1600 GCA_964625955.1 uncultured Vicingus sp.
ATTTTCGATAAACATTTTAAAAGCACCAGTAATTCTTCTAAAATCATTTCTAATTAAATAATCTTGCTTTTTGTCATATTTTTTTTCATAACATTTAACATAATAGTTAGCGTTATTAAATTGTTTTTTTGCAATTAACGTAAAAAGAATAGCGGTTGATTTTTCAAGTTTAGGAGATAAACGCTCTTTTAAAAACTGCATAAAAGCAGCTTTTTCGCTTTTAGTTAATGTTTTTAATAGGTCAATTAGTTTATTAGAAGTCACAAGACAAACTTTTAAATACTGATTTACAGTATTTTATATTGATTTATTGATAATAAATGTATCACAAATCTACTTATTTTATAACTGTTAAAGCAATATATTTATAGATATTTGCTATAAGAAGAATTTATAAAAAATTAAAGGTCCAAATGAAAAATTAAGATACTGATTATATGATGTTTATCATTATGATTGATACTTTTTGGTTTAAAACTTGGAATTTGCATTTTAACTTAAGCGATACATTATGTTACATAAATTAAATCTAATATTTGTTGGAGTTTTAATGGCCACATTCAGCCTTTCAGCACAAGAAGTAATTACTGCTCAAGGCGATTATTTTACAGCCAGTAATGGTTCTTTGTCGTGGACTTTAGGTGAACCAATTACCGAAACTTTTAGCAATGGAAGTAATGACTTAACACAAGGATTTCAACAAACCAAGTTAATAGCTACTTTGGTTAATAACATTACCAGCAATATAAATATTCAACTTTACCCCAATCCTGTGGCTAATTATTTAACCATTAATTTAGGGTTTGGATTTAAAACAGGCATCTATTATAATTTAATGGATAATCAAGGAAAATTAATTAAAATAGCATTATTAAAAAACACTAAAAGTGTAGTTGATTTTTCGACTTATGCCAAAGGAGTTTATTTGTTAAACATTAGCAGTAAAGACAATCAAATTATTAAAACATACAAAGTTATTAAACAGTAAAAATTACAAACACTAAAAAAATATGAAAAAATTAGCAGTTACCCTAATCGCTTTATTTTTAAGCAGTTTAATGTTTGCTCAAAGTCCTGAAGGATTTAAATACCAAGCAGTAGTAAGAAATAGTTCAGGAACAGTAGTTGCCAACCAAGCCGTAGGCTTGCAAATTCGCCTACGCCAAACTAGTGCAACAGGAACACCTGTTTACGAAGAAAGTTTTACACCAACTTCTAATGCTTATGGTTTAGTAAACATTACCATTGGTGCAGGAACGGTAAGTTTAGGCACATTTACTAATATAGATTGGAGTGCTGGACCTTATTTTGTAGAAATTGCGATGGACATTACTGGAGGAACAGCTTATACTGTTATGGGAACAAGCCAATTGATGAGTGTACCCTATGCTTTATATGCCAAAACTGCAGCCAATGCAGGAGTAACTTATACCGCAGGTACAGGTATAAGTTTAACAGGAAATGTAATTACCAACACTTCTCCCGACCAAACAGTAACTATTTTAGGTGGTGGAGCTACTAGTGTTACAGGTACTTATCCTAATTTTACAGTCAATTCTACAGATAATGTAAACGATGCTGATTTTGACCCTACCAATGA
>CAZVEW010000033.1:1700-8597 GCA_964625955.1 uncultured Vicingus sp.
TTACAGTCAATTCTACAGATAATGTAAACGATGCTGATTTTGACCCTACCAATGAGTTACAAACCATTTCTAAAACAGGAAATACCGTTACCTTAAGCAATGGTGGAGGTACTTTTACCGATGCGGTAAATGATGCTGATTTTAACCCAACCAACGAAATACAAGACATTAGTTTAGTAGGCGATAGTTTAAGCATTACCAATGGTTCTACTATTAATTTAACTAACATTACCAATGCCAATAGTTGGAGTTTAACAGGCAATGCAGGAACGGATACCAGTAATTTTATTGGAACTACAGATAATCAACCACTTGCTTTTAGGATAAATAATATCAAAGCGGGAGCAATAAATACACGAACAACATTTTTTGGAGTTAATGCTGGAGTTAAAAATCTTTATAGTGGTGGTTTAGAGAATACAGGAATAGGATTGGAAGCTCTTAAAGAGAATACAGGAGGAGATAGAAATACGGCTTTAGGATATTATGCTTTAAGATCAAACACAACTGGTAGCCAAAATACGGCAATAGGTACTGCTTTAACAACAAACACAACAGGAAATAATAATGTAGGAATAGGAACATATCCTTTAGTATACAATAAATCTGGTAATGATAACATTGGAATAGGATATTTTACCCTATATAAGAATAACTCAGGAAACTCCAATATTGGTATTGGAAGTAATGCTTTGTTTGCTGACACAACTGGTTCATTAAATATAGCCGTTGGCATATACTCATTAAATTCAAATAAAAATGGTAATTCAAATATTGCGATGGGAAACCGTTCGTTAGCATACAACACCACAGGTTCATTAAATGTAGCCATAGGCGAAAAAGCCTTATATAAAAACACCACTAAAAGCAATTTAGTGGCAATAGGAGATTCTGCATTGTATAATAATGGAGTTGGAGCTACATTATCCTATCAAGCCCTATATAATACAGCAATAGGTGCTAAGGCTCTTTTTTCTAATACTACAGGGTATCGTAATACCGCGACTGGTAACTTCGCCCTTTATTTCAATACCACAGGAGGCAATAATGTTGCGAACGGGTTTGAAGCATTATATAAGAATATTTCAGGAAGCCTAAATATTGCTATAGGAGATGGTCCCCTTTGGCACAATACCACAGGGAATAATAATATTTCTATTGGTTATCATTCACTTTATTATAATACAACGGCTTCAAATAATACAGCTATTGGTTATCAGTCACTTTATAGTAACACAACAGGATTAGACAATACAGCTAGCGGTTACAAAGCTCTTTATTCCAATATTACAGGAAATTACAATGCTGCTTTTGGAATAAGTGCTTTACAGGGGTTAACCTCAGGAAGTTACAATACGGCTTTAGGTCATTTTGCTTATTATAGTGGAAATTATACTAATTCTACCGCTTTAGGAGATGGTACTGTTATTACGGCTAGTAATCAAGTGAGAGTTGGACATAATGTTACCAGTATTGGAGGGCAAGTGGGATGGTCAACCGTATCTGATGCTCGCTTTAAAAAAGATATTAATGAAAATGTAGTAGGCTTAGATTTTATTTTAAAACTACGTCCAGTAACTTATCACTTAAATGAAGATGCAATGGCAAGGTTATTAAATGTACCTGATAGTTTAAGGAAACCTGAATCAGAAGCATTGCAAGGAAGCATATTACAAACAGGTTTTATTGCTCAGGAAGTAGAAAAAACAGCTAAAAGTTTGAACTATAATTTTAGCGGAGTAGATGCCCCAAAAAATGCCAATGATTATTATGGTTTACGTTATGCCGAGTTTGTAGTGCCTTTGGTAAAGGCCACACAAGAGCAACAAAAAATTATTGATAATCAAAACAATAAAATTAATCAACAACAAAAAGAAATTGATGAATTGAAAAAGTTAGTCAATCAATTATTAAAAAAAGGAAACTAATATTGTGCTGTTATTTAAACCAAAATTTTACGCCTAAACTTGTTTCGAGCATTTAAAATGAAGTGAAGAATCTCTTAAAGGAAGTTCTTATGTTGATATAATTAAACTACCTTAATTTAACATTGCTATATGAAAAGAATTTTAATTTTAACATCATTTTTTTATATCATCAATAATGGGTGGACTCAAAATATAGGAATTAATGCAACAGGTGCAGCTCCCAATACAAGTGCTATGTTAGATGTTGCATCAACTACGGGAGGAATTTTAATTCCAAGAATGACAAGTGCTCAAAAAAATGCAATTACCTCACCAGCAATTGGTTTAATGGTATTTGACGTTAACTTAGGTTCTTTTTATTTTTATAATGGAACAACATGGGAACCATTGTTAAATGCAACAACTGGTTGGAACACAAAAGGAAATGCAGGAACTGTATCAGGCACTAATTTTATCGGCACTACCGATGCTCAAGATCTCGATTTTAGAACAAATAATGTTGTACGAGTTAGGATAACCCAAAAAGGACAAATTGAAGTGCTAAATACTTTAAAATCGGTATTTTTAGGAGAAGGGGCTGGTGCTAATAATACTTCTGGGTATAATAATAACGCCAATGGTTATATGTCGTTAAACGCAAATACAACGGGTAGATTTAACGTAGCTGAAGGTACTTTTTCTCTTTTTTCAAACACAACAGGTTACAACAATGTTGCAATTGGAGAATCTGCACTTTATGCTAATACAACTGGAATAGGTAATTCAGCCTTTGGAAGGTATGCATTACGTGATAATACTACAGGATCTCTTAATTCTGCAATAGGCTCTTTTTCTCTAAATTCAAACACGACAGGAAACAATAATACAGCAATAGGCTATATGTCTCTGTTATTAAACACAATAGGCTCTCATAACACTGCAGTTGGGGTAGAATCAATGAGATACAATACTACAGGTTATAACAATTCGGCTTATGGACGATCAGCATTACACACTAATGTTTCAGGATTTGATAATGTAGCCATTGGTATGGGATCATTAAGCCAAAACACCACAGGAAACTATAATACAGCTTTAGGTTTCGAGGCTCTTAATGCCAATACAACAGCCTATGGAAATATTGCTATAGGATATATGTCTTTATATGCCAATAAAACTGGGATAACAAATTTGGCAATCGGATTTAAATCTTTATATAGTAACACCTCAGGGGCAAGAAATATTGCCATAGGATTAAATGCTCTATATACAAATAACGGATCTCAAAATACAGCATTGGGTTATGGAGCATTACAAAAAAATACGACAGGGTCAAATAATTTGGCATTAGGTTATTCTGCTTTATTTTCGAATAATACAGGTTATGATAATACAGCAATAGGAACAAATGCTTTATCTAACAATACAACAGGAAGATTTAATGTATCTTTAGGAAATTCATCTCTTCAGAATAATTCAAGCTCAAATAATAATGTTGCTATTGGTGAATCTGCATTAAAATCAAACACCACAGGCTCAACAAATACAGCTATAGGAAGACTTTCTTTGCAGGCAAATACTACTGGAAACTACAATACTGCATTAGGAGGATTTACGCTTTACAATAACACAACAGGGAGTAATAATTTAGGACTAGGATACAATTCATTACAATCAAATACCACAGGTAATGCTAGTGTTGCTGTAGGTAATAATTCGTTGCAAAACAATACTACAGGGTATCAAAATGTAGCTATTGGTTATCAATCATTATTTACTAACACGACAGGGTTTGATAATACTGCGATGAATTATCAATCATTATACATGAATACTTCTGGGCAACTTAATGTTGCTATTGGCAAAAGTGCTTTGAAAAATAATACAACAGGAAATAATAATACAGCATTGGGAGGTATAGCATTTTTTTCAGGAACATCTTACAGTAATTCTACGGCATTAGGATATAGTGCAGCTATTACTGCAAGCAACCAAGTGCGTGTTGGTAACAATACTGTTACGAGTATTGGTGGTCAGGTAGCTTGGACAACCTTATCCGATGGCACACTAAAAAAAGACATTCAAGAAAATGTAGTAGGTTTAGATTTTATTTTAAAACTACGCCCTGTTACTTATCATTTAAATATGAATGCCATTGCTGCTAAACTAAATACACCCGATAGTTTAAGAGATTTTGAGGCAGAACAACAAAAAGCAACACAATTACAAACGGGTTTTATCGCTCAAGAAGTAGAAAAAACAGCTAAAAGTTTGGGTTATAGTTTTAGTGGTGTAGATGCCCCAAAAAATGCTGATGATTATTATGGGTTGCGTTATGCCGAGTTTGTAGTACCTTTGGTAAAAGCCACACAAGAGCAGCAAAAAGAAATAGAATACCTAAAAAAAACAAACAATTCTTTAATTAAAAGAATTGAAGCATTAGAAAGTAAAGGAAACTAGTACTTGCGGTTATTTATACCAAGCTAATTCCAAACTGGTATAATAATGATTTCTTACATCGAACTCAGGTTAGCAGTAGATATACTAAAGATTTATTACTTTTAAGCGATTTTCAATGGTTTGAATTTCTTTTAATTTTTCGGTTAAATCTGCCAATGCTAAGTTAGGAAACTCTTTTTTTAAATATTCTATTTTATCCTCATTACCACAATTTCCGGGGCAAGAATCAACTGCATTAACTATTCCTATTGCTAGTGCTTTGCGATAAACTTCATCTAACAATAAAAAATGGGCTTTCTGCACACCTTTACCAATAGATTTGAACTGGATATTTATTTGCTCAACATCTTTGCCTTCATCTAACATTTTTACAATGCCATTTAGCTGACCGCTTAATGTTTTTAAGCGATTTTTAATATCGGCAATTAAATCGGAAGGCAGTTTTGTGTCGTTTTCCATCTTATTATTTTTAGCAACAACTCGAATCTCCACAACCATCTTTTTCTTGTATTGATGGGCAAGGAACTGTTCCGTAAGAACAATACACACAGCAATCGTTATTAATGGGTTTTAATACTTTTTTACAGTTTTCACATTCGTAAAAATACTGGCAAGCATCTGTTGGCATGGTTTCTTCTTTTTGGTGTCCACATTCAGGGCAGGTAATCGTTGATTGTAATTTAATAGCTGACATGTTTATTTTTTTTGAAATAAGGTGTATATAAAATTTTGTTCTGTTTCAAAAGGAGTTTGATGAACTTCTTCAAAAGAGTTGATTAAATTAAATTCTTTAGAGAAAAGAGTTAATAATTCTTCTTTATTGTATTGAGAAATATCTAATCCACTGCATTTTAATGGTCCTGATTTAGAAAAAGTAGCTAAAATAAAATAGCCATCTTTATTAATTGATTTACTTACCAAGTTTACATAAGTAGCAATATCATTTTTAGTAGTTAAAAAATGAAAAACTGCTCTATCGTGCCAAACATCGAATAATTGATTGGGTTTAAAATCTAAAATATCAGCAACAATCCACTGAATTGAAGTTGCATTTTTTCCTAATTTATTTTTTGTTCTTTCTAATGCTTGTGCAGAAATATCTAACACAAAAAGCTTAGAAAATTCTTGTTTTTGTAATGTTCCTATCAAATTAGAATTCCCGCCTCCAATATCAATAATTGCAGCTTCATGAGCTAAGCCAAGTTCGTTTATTAAATTTAAAGAAGTTTTGGGATTTTCTTCATACCAACTTACTTCATCGTCATTTTTAGTATTATAAACATTTTCCCAATGCTGTTTTTTATTACTTATCATTTTTTTTGTCTTTAACTACTTCTGCTTTGTAATTAATTTTTTCAATTGCTTTAATGAGTTCTTTAGCGTTTGTTTCTTTTGGGTTGTATTTGATGGTTGCAATATCTCCTGGATATGTTAAATCAACACTCGAAACTCCTTTAATGCCTTCTAATGTTTTGGTGGCATGGCTAGAACAGCCTGAACAGGTCATTCCTGTAATTTTTAATTGAACTGTTTTTTCGTTGCCTTTTGTAATTTCGATATTTGCTGCATTGGCTTTGCAACTTCCTATTCCACAAACTTGAGCACTTAAATAAATTAGTACTACTGCCCCTGAGATTAACATTATTTTTTTCATCTTATTTAGTATTTAAGTTATGAGTTCACTCCGAAAAGTCTTTTTGCCACGAATACACGAATTATTAGATTTTTAAAAACTATATAATCAGCACTATAACGAATTATTTTTTTATTCAATTTCACAAATTATTGCTTTTCGGAGTGGACTCAGTTATATAATTATTTATTTTCTGAGTTTACGGCTTTATATCCTGTTGAATTTATTGCTTTTTCAATTTCAGCAACATTTGTTTTGGTATCATCAAATTGCACATCTGCATTTCCTTTTTCATAAGAAGAACTTACCTTTATTATGCCAGACAATTGGTTTACCGCACTATTTATTTCATTTTGACAAGATTCGCAAGTCATTCCTGTAATTTTTACAGCTATTTTTTTGATGTTGGATTTATCCACAATCATCACTTCTTTTTTATTATTCGGAAAAAAGATATTCGAATAATACGGAAAAGCAATTGAAACAGCCGCAAATAAAGTCATACCAACCAAAAAACCTTTCGTTTGGTAAAACTTTGGTTTTTCAATATCACAACCACAATCATCAGCCTTTTTTGGTTTTAAATGATTATACCACGCATAGCCAATGGCTACAACTGCCAACCCTATTAAATAAGGACGAAAAGGTGCCATCCATGATAAACTAGCTGATGCTCCTCCTACGCCTGCTATTGCAGCAATTACTGGAGGAATACAACACGATGAAGCTGCTATTGCTGCAATAACCCCTGTTGCAACTGCTCCTTTTGAATTTTTATTTTCTGTTTTCATAGTTTTCTATTTTTTTGTTCTACAGGTTAGATTCTTCACTTTGTTTAAAAACTCATTCACTCATTGTCTCATTCACTCATTGTCTCATTAATTTCTACGCTACTTT
>CAZVEW010000033.1:8697-18787 GCA_964625955.1 uncultured Vicingus sp.
CTCATTCACTCATTGTCTCATTCACTCATTGTCTCATTAATTTCTACGCTACTTTTTTAATCATTTTATAATTGAATATTTCTAAAACATGGTTTAATACTTCTTCAGATTTTGGATGAATATGATAATAAATAGTTTGCCCTTCTTTTTTACTTTTTAGTAAATCACTATCTTTTAATTTCCGTAATTGTTGCGAAATGGCAGAAACAGAAATACCTAAAATATCGCTCAAATCACAAACACATACTTTTTGCTCATTTTTAATTAACCATAAAATTTTTAAACGCGTTTCATTGCCTATCAAATTTAAAATTTTGGCTGTTATTTCTATTGGAATTGATAACTCATTTATTTCTTTTATTCCTCTATTAATAAGGTTTACATTGGCACAACATCTGATGCAACTTTCTTCTGTTTTTTTCATTGTTAACTATTTAAGCGAATACTTAAATACAAAGGTAAGTATATTTTTTTAATATTTTAGCAAATACTAAAATATTAAATAATCTGGAGAAGAAATAATAGCTCCAAAATATAAATTGGAACAATTTTTGTATCATCTTTTACCTATTACTAATTTAAATCTCATTATTATGAAAACAATAATACGCTTTATAATCACAATACTTTTCTTTCCTATTTTTATGCAAGCACAAGAAGAACAAGAAATAAACTCTCTTTTTAAAAATGCAGAAGCCCAATATGGTATGTCTGATTTTTACTTTTATTCTTCCAACTATAAAGGAGAACCCATTTATGGTGGAGGAGTTAACTTTACAGCTGTATTTAACAATAACCTTGCTATTGGAGTTGGTGTTGATATTTCAGAAACAAAAAAAGTTAACTTTCAAAACCTTACCCCAGCAATTAAACCTAAACTAAGTATTTGGGGGTTTACAGCAAATATGGAATATCTTATTATACCTAAGAAAATAATTAACTTTTCTATCCCTTTAAAAATTGGCTTAGGATATGCTACATATAACGACCGTTATTATAAGGACTCTTGGGGTTATGGCAACTATTCTAACACGTATAAATTAATCGAAGATGATTTCTATTTTATTGCTGAACCTGGCATTAATATGTTTGTTAACATTTTTGATTGGATGAGCGTAAAAGCAGGAGGTAGCTATCGTTTTGTATTAGGAGCAAATGAACTTGGGAGCAACATAGACTTTAGCGGTTATACTATCAATGTAGGACTTCGTTTTAAAATATTTGAATAAGAAAACACTCCTACTCGTTGGTATATTGGTATAATTTACTAAAAAATAACCCCTTATTTGTAAATCAAGAGTATATAAGTCAATTTAACTAAATTTCATCTCACTACCTTTGTATAGCTTAAATTCATGCTTAACCCAACTACCGCTTATCCTAATTTTAAACAAACATTAAAAGCAATGCTTATTTTTGGGAATTTTAAATTTGTTTATGAAAATAATCGTTACTCTTATTCTTAATTTGTTTTTTTTATGTGTTCAAGCACAATCTAGTATTATTGGGAAATTAAAAGCTAATGATGGAACTGCCGTCCTTTTTGCAAATGTTGCTTTATATAAAACTTCTGATAGTACATTAACAAAAGTAGAAACAACTGATGAAAAAGGTCTTTTTAAAATTACAGGAATTCCTGCTGGCAATTATTTTTTAAAAGCGACTTTCGTTGGATTACCTGATTTAGTAAAAGTAGATATTCAACTTCATGCCAACCATAATTTAGATTTAAAAGAGCTCATCTTCACCCCTCAAGCCGAGGAGTTAAAAGAATTTACAATAAGTTCTCAACGAGAAATGGTAATTGTAAAACCTGATAGAACCATATTTAACATACAAGGAACTGTTAATAGTATTGGTGCCAATGCTATTGAGTTGCTGAGAAAAGCTCCAGCAGTTACAGTTGATAATAACGATAATGTTAATGTAATGGGGCGATCTGGAGTAATTGTTTATGTAGATGGCAAAAAGCTGCCCTTAACGGGTGATGATTTAAGTAATTACCTGAAAAATTTAACTGCCGATCAAATTGATAGAATTGAAATAATTACCAATCCTAGTGCAAAATATGATGCCGAAGGAAACGCTGGCATTATTGATATTCGCTTAAAAAAAGACAAAAACATGGGGGCTAATGGCTCATTAAGTAGCACCTTAACTCACGGAAGACTTACAAGATACAACATTAATAGCAGTGGTAATTATCGTAACAAAAAAATGAATTTGTTTGGCAGTGTTGGATATGCTGTTAACGATAATTTTCATGACATCATATTTCAAAACAACCAAAACGGACTTTTTATGGATGAAATTAATAATACGCAAAACAATCGTGATGCCTATAATTATCGTTTTGGGTCGGATTTTTTCTTAAGTAAGAACCAAACCATTGGATTTTTAATTGGAGGTAATAACATTAATGGACAGCAAATAAGTTTTAATAAGATTGCCATTTCAAATCAACAAACAAAATCTCTAGTAGATAGTGTTTTGGTCGCTAAAAATAGTGGAAGCAATAGCCACCTGCAAAACACATATAACTTAAACTATCAATTCTCAAATAAAAAAGGATATTCCTTAAATGTAGATTTAGATTATGGAAGATACGAAAACACCAATTTACTATATCAGCCAAATATATATTATAATGCTACAGAAGATAGTGTTTTAAGTGAAGTAATAAACAGTTTTGACACCCCTATTAATATTAATATTTACACTGGTCAGTTTGATTACGAACAAAATTTATGGAAAGGAAAACTAAGTTTAGGGGCTAAATATAGTCAAGTAGCTACCGATAATACTTTTAAGGTTTTTAATATAGAAAACAATATTTCTAATTTAGACAGTGTTCAATCCAATCAATTTAAATATACAGAAAGTGTTTATGCAGCTTATATAAGTTACAACCGTCAAATTACCAAAAAGATAAGTTTTCTTAGTGGGCTACGATTCGAACAAACTGATGCAAAAGGAAACCTAAAAGCTTTTTTGAGTAGGTTGCAAGAATCTCCTATTTACCTTAATTATTTAAATTGGTTTCCTAGTGCTGGTATTACTTGGAAGCTAAGCAAAAAAAACAGCCTTGCCATTAACTATAGTAGAAGAATTAATCGTCCAGATTACAATGTATTAAATCCTTTCCGTTCACAAATAAGTGAACTTTCCATACAAAAAGGGAATCCCTTTTTAAAGCCAGAGATAGTTAATAACTACGAGTTAGGTTATACGCTAGCTTATAAATATAACTTTAAGTTAGCCTATAGTCGAACAGACAATCAAATAACAAGGCTGATAGGCCCTGATGAAAGAGACCCTAGAGCAGGGTTTATTTCTTGGGATAATTTAGCCACACAAACTGTAATTAGTTTTAATGCGAGTTTGCCATTTCAAATCACCAAATGGTGGAGTACCTTTCTTAATTTAAGCACTTCATATACCGATAATCAGGCTAATTATGGTGGTGGAGCAATAGTAGACGTTCAAAATTTTAATTACAACATTTACCAACAACAAACATTTACCTTACCTAAAGGTTTTAAAGGAGAAATATCTGGCTATTACGCTGGTCCAGGGGTTTGGGGTGGCGTTTTTATATATTATCCAAACTGGAGTTTAAATGTTGGTTTGCAACGATCTTTTTTACATAATAAATTAAATGTTCGTTTAAGTGCTAATAATATTTTTAACCGAAGAGGGTGGGAAGGCAATTCAACTTTTAATGGATTAACATCTTATGGAACAGGAAGATGGGACAGCCATTACGGAAGCATTAGCCTAAGCTATAATTTTGGCAATCAAAATGTAAAAACACGTAAACGAAAAACAGGCATCGAATCGGAAGAGAAACGAGTTGATAACAATAATTAATTTTTAATCTCCGCTTAAAGCTATATTTTCGTTAAACCAAATAAATCATAAAAAATGAAAAAAACCGTTTTAATCTTTATTCTTTTTATTTCGTTTAACGTTTTCTCTCAACAAAAAGAATTAACGTTAGAAGATGCTGTATTATCTTATAACAAAGGGCTGACCCCACAAACATTGAAAAGTTTACAGTGGGTTAAAGGAACTACCAACTACATTTATAAAAAAGACAAACAGTACATTATTAAAACAGCATTAGGAAAAGTAATTGCAAAAGTAGGAATTGAAAAACTTCAAAAAGAGTTGCCAGATTTAAAAACCCTACCAACAATAATAAGTATAAATAGTACTGAATTGGTTTTTAAACACCAAAATCAGTACTTACATTTTAAATACAAAAATGATGAAAAGGTTAGTGCAATTAGTTTTGATGAAAAGGCTTTAAATCAAGATTATAACATTAAAAATCACACTTTAGCTTTTACCATCGACAACAATCTTTATATAGCAAACGCAAATAAATCAAAAATTGCTATAACCAATTTTAAAGATAAAAATATTGTTGCTGGTCAATCTATTGCTCGGCAAGAATTTGGGATTTATAAAGGTACTTTTTGGAGTCCGAAAGGAAATTTTTTAGCTTTTTATCAGAAAGATGAAAGCAATGTTACCAATTATCCTTTAGTAGATATTACCACCTATCCAGCATCATTAAGAAACATTAAATATCCCATGGCAGGGCAAGGAAGCGAACAAGCAAAAATTGGAATTTACAACCTTACCACTCAAAAAACAATTTATTTAAACATTGATACGAAAGATGAACATTATTTAACCAATTTATCTTGGAGTCCTGATGAAAAATATGTTTTAGTAGCAGAGCTCAACCGAGAACAAAACGATATGCAATTCAATATTTATGATGTAAATACTGGCAAAAAGGTAAATACCATTTTTGAAGAAAAAAATGATAAGTGGGTTGAACCTGAACATGCAGCTATTTTTTTACCAAAAAGTAAGACCGAATTTTTATGGATGAGCGAAAGAGATGGCTTTATGAATCTGTATTTATACAATATTAGCGGTAAGCTTATTAAACAACTAACCCACTATAAATTTGTAGTTAAATCTGTTTTAGGTTTTGATGAAAAAGGTAAAAATGTGTTTATTAATACCACAGGAAAAGACCCAAGAAACACACTAACATACAAAGTAAATTTAGCCAATGGAAAATCAACAATTATAACTAAAACAGCAGGCGTCCACTACACAAAACTAAGTGATAACGGAGCTTATTTAATTGATAATTACAGCAATTTAACTACCCCAAGAATTATTGACATTGTAAACACCAAAACACTAAAACCAACCAATCTTTTAACAGCAAAAAATCCTTTAAAAGATTACAAAATAGGTACAACAACATTTTTAAAATTAAAATCGAAAGATGGTTTTGATTTGTATGGCAGAATTATAAAACCAGCTAATTTTAATGCAAATAAGAAATACCCCGTTTTAGTCTATGTTTATGGAGGAACTCATGCTCAGTTAGTTAGCAATCGATGGTTAGGTGGTGCAAGTATGTGGATGAATTGGCTAGCAACACAAAAAAACTACCTTATTTTTACCTTAGATAATCGTGGATCAGGAAATAGAGGTTTTGCTTTTGAAAGCGTTATTCACCGCAAAGCAGGAGAGGCTGCAATGAAAGACCAATTAATAGGGGTGAATTATTTAAAATCATTACCCTACGTAGATGCAAAACGAATAGCCATACATGGTTGGAGCTATGGTGGTTTTATGACTTGCTCTTTAATGCTTCGACACCCAAATGTTTTTACAACTGCGGTGGCAGGCGGACCTGTTACCGATTGGAAATATTATGAAGTAATGTATGGTGAACGATACATGGATACCCCACAAGAAAATCCTGAAGGCTACGAAATTTCAAGCGTTTCAAAATACATTAAAAACTTAACAGGAAAGTTATTGATTATTCACGGAAGTGTTGATCCAACAGTAGTTCCGCAACATAGCATGACCTTACTGAAAGCTGCCGTAGATAATGGCGTTCAAATGGATTTTTTTACTTACCCTATGCACCCTCATAATATTAGAGGAAAAGACCGAGTACATTTAATGACTAAAGTGCTAAATTATATTATAGAAAATAATAAATAACTTTTTTAATAACAAAAAGCAGGATGTTTTATCCTGCTTTTGTTACTTTCGTGAGGTTCCGAGCAGATTCGAACTGCTGTAGATGCTTTTGCAGAGCACTGCCTAACCGCTCGGCCACGGAACCTTAAAGGATTGCAAATTTAATAATATTTTTTATTCCTCACTCATTTTTATTGCCGAACTTCGTAATTGATTATTTTTTTTAATAGGATGATAGATTTAAGAAGCGATACGGTTACCATTCCAACAGCAGCAATGAAAGAAGCCATGTTTAATGCCGTTGTGGGAGATGATGTTTTTGGAGACGATGAAACAGTAAATAACTTAGAAGCATTAGGAGCTACTTTATTTGGCAAAGAAGCTGCTATTTTTTGCCCTTCTGGCACCATGACCAATCAAATAGCCATTAAAATAAATTCGAACCCACCAGGAGAAATTATTTGCGATGAACTCTCTCACGTATATAAATATGAAGGAGGTGGCATTGGTTTTAATTCAGGATTAGCCACTAAATTACTTAAAGGAAATGCAGGAAGATTAACTGCAAAACAAATTGAAGCGGCTATTAACCCCGATGATGTTCATTTTCCAGAAACACAATTGGTGAGTTTAGAAAATACCTGTAACAAAGGTGGAGGAACAATTTATGATTTAGACGAAATAAAAAAGATAAAAACGTTATGCGTTAATAAAGGATTAAAACTCCATTTAGATGGAGCAAGAATATTTAATGCAATTCTTGAATCTGACTATTCAGCAAAAGATATTGGAGCACAATTCGATACTATTTCTGTTTGCCTTTCTAAAGGCTTAGGATCTCCTGTTGGGTCTTTATTGTTAGGCACAACATCAGCCATAAAAAAAGCAAGGAGAATAAGAAAAATTTTTGGCGGTGGAATGCGACAAGCAGGTTATTTAGCAGCAGCAGGAATTTATGCCTTAGAAAATAATATTGAACGATTAAAAAAAGACCACCAACGAGCAAAAACATTAGAAAATACTTTAGAAAATTTATCTTACGTAAAGAACGTTTTGCCTGTTTTTACAAATATTGTTGTTTTTGAAGTAATAAATTCCATAGATTTTAATGCCATCATTAATAAATTAGCAGAAAAAAATATAAAAGTAGTTGCTTTTGGACCTCAACAAATAAGAATGGTTACACACCTTAATTTTACAGATGAAATGCTGGAAAGAACTGTTAATGTTTTGAAGGAAATATCATATTAATTCGGCTTTTATAATTATAAATCTACACATGATTCAAATTGGAGAAACAATAATATCAGAATTATTATTAGAAAAAGAATTTGTTTGCAACTTAAACAAATGTAAAGGAATTTGTTGTGTTGAAGGTGATGCTGGAGCTCCTTTAGAAGAAAATGAATTAAAAGAACTTGAAAAAGTTTTTCCTTTAACAAAAGAATATTTATCAGCAAAAGCCATTGCCGCTTTAGAAGAAGATTTATATACTATTGATACAGATGGCGATTATGTAACACAATTAGTAGATGGAAAAGAGTGTGCTTTTGTTTCGTTTAAAGCAGATGGCACTACCCAATGTGCCATTGAGCAAGCGTACAATGATGGAAAAACTAAATTTAAAAAACCCATTTCTTGTCATTTGTTCCCTGTTAGATTAACTAAATTAAAAAATTATACTGCTGTTAATTATGCCTATTGGGATATATGTGATGATGCTTGTATTCTTGGAAAAGAACTAGGTGTAAAAACCTATCAATTTTTAAAAGAGCCACTCATCAGAAAGTTTGGCAACGATTGGTTTGAGGAATTAGAATTAGTAGATGAACATTTGAACGGTAAAAAATAGCTTGTATTAATGCTCTTCATTTTCCACCCAATCGCCATGTAATTTAATTAAATTAATTAAAGATGCTACTGCTTTAGCTTCGGGAACGTTTCGTTGCACTACTTCTTTTTCTTTATAGAGGGTAATTTTTCCTGTTCCTGTTCCAACATAACCGTAATCGGCATCAGCCATTTCTCCCGGTCCGTTTACTATGCAGCCCATAATACCAATTTTTAAACCTTTTAGATGAGCAGTTACTGCACGTATTTTGGCGGTAGTTTCTTGTAAATCGAAAAGGGTTCTGCCACAGCTTGGACAAGAAATATATTCCGTTTTTGATATACGAGTTCGTGTTGCTTGTAAAATACCAAAAGCAGTGGTATTTAATAAATTATCGCTTCCGCATTGTTTTGCTGTAATAAAAACGCCATCACCCAAACCATCAATTAGCAATGCTCCTATATCGCTTGCAGCGTGTAATTGTAATTGTGTTTCGGTTAAATTATGGTAAGCTCGTTTAATAATAACTGGGGTTAAACAATTATTGTTTATTAACGCTATAAATAATCTGCGTTGTTCTGCCATTCCGTTAGTGTTGTAGGTATCTATCATCAAAACAGCCGTTTTATCTGCTTTTAGCTTGGTAATTAGTTGGGTTGATAAATCGGTAAAAGTAATGTGAATTATGTTCAAATTATCCGACACATCTGCTTCAGATAAATAGGTTTTCACATCTAAAAAAGGATAACTATTAATTTTATGATTCAACCAAGTTTTGTAATTATAGATAATACCTAATGCCCCAGGAAGCTCAAAATCTATGACTTTATCTCCTAAAAAAACATAATCACAGGCAGCATCACTAATTCTCCATTTATCTAATGAGACAGAATAGTTGTATCCAAGTGCGAAGAAAGAAGTAGGAGTTATTTTGTCTTTCAAACAAAAATCTGCGATAACAATAGGTACATTTTTACCGCCAATATTCAACACTTTATTGGTTTTTCTTTTGTTGTATTCAAATGGTGTTATGGGATTATTTTTAATTGATTTAATTGGTTGATGTTTTGCTCTATCCACATATTGTGTTACTAAGGCTTGAGCCACAGGAATTTCCATTTCAGGTTCTTCGGTTAACGAAACACGAATGGTATCACCCAAACCATCTGCTAACAAAGTTCCTATACCAACTGCCGATTTTATTCTACCATCTTCTCCTTCGCCTGCTTCGGTAACCCCTAAATGTAAGGGATAATTCATGTTTTCGGCTTGCATTTTATTTACCAACAAACGGTAGGCTTGTACTACCACCTGTGTATTACTCGATTTCATAGAAAGCACAATGTTATGGTAATCTTGTTCTTTGCAAATGCGTAAAAATTCCATTGCTGATTCTACCATTCCTAAAGGAGTATCGCCATAACGACTCATAATCCTATCGGATAAAGAGCCATGATTAGTGCCAATACGCATAGCAGTTTTGTGCTTTTTGCAGATTTTTATTAGTGGTATTAAGCGTTTTTTAATTCGCTCTAACGCTGCGTGATAAGATTCATTGGTGTATTCAATTGCCTTAAATTGTTTTTTATCGGCATAATTTCCCGGATTAATTCTTACTTTTTCTACAATTGTGGCAGCAATTTCAGCAGCATTAGGTGTAAAATGAATGTCGGCAACCAATGGTGTTTTGTAACCTCTTTTGCTTAATGCTGCCTTAATATTTGCTAAATTTTTTGCTTCCTTTATGCTTGGAGCTGTAATCCTTACCAATTCACAACCTGCTTTAATCATTTTAATGGCTTGCCCAACAGTTGCGGTAGTATCCATCGTATCTGTGGTGGTCATGGATTGAACTCGAATAGGATTTTCCCCTCCAATACCAACATTACCAACCTTAACTTCTCTAGTAATTAAACGGGAGTACGTTGTTAAATTGTTATAGTATTTTTTAGTAAATTCCATAATTACAAAGATATTATTAATAGTCCACTTTAAATGCAAAGGTAAAATCATTTTTATTGATGTAGGTCATTCAAAAAATGAGCTTAATCCTGTAATTAGCTATTTTAGTCTAATTTAATTTTCTGTTAATTTAAACTTAACTTCTTTTTTAATCCATTAGCTTATTTTTATTGATGCATTAAATAAATGGTATGGAAGAAACGGGATTAGACTATAATAAATTAACTCGTAGTGCATTAATAATTTAGTAATAAAAGTTGTGCAATTTAC
>CAZVEW010000034.1:0-12050 GCA_964625955.1 uncultured Vicingus sp.
ATATTATTTGATACTAACATAATCAATTAAGTACATTTTTTAATTACCGAAGTAATGTTATTGATCCTTTTTTATCAAAAACCTGATTATCATATCCTTCGGCCTTTAAAATGTAGAAATAAGTACCTTCGGGTACCTTAACCCCTGAAATAGTCATTCCATCCCAACGTTGATTGGGCGTAGTTATTTGATATATTTCTTCTCCCCATCTATTAAATATTGTAACCTGAAGGTTTTTAAGGTAAGATGATTTAATGTAAAATTGATCATTAATTCCATCATTATTAGGGGAAAAGACATTAGGTATTAATAAAATCGCTTTTCCTATAATCGTTATTGTGTAATTCACAGTATCTGTACACCCAAACTGATTTGAAACAACAAGAGTAACATTATAAACACCTCCATTGGTATATAGGTAGCTTGGGTTTTTTGTTGTATCAATTATCGAAGAATCTGTAAATGTCCAATTATAATACTGCCCTCCTGTACTATTGTTTAAAAAATTAACCGTTAATGGTACTACACCTGAATCTGGTGAAGCGGTAAATAGTGCTATTACAGAATCTGGTTCCCATATAACTGTTGCTAAAGAATCTCTGCATCCATTTGAATCAATAACTAACACCGTATAATTTCCTACTGGAACATTTGTCATATTAAGAGATGTACTACCATTTGACCATTGATAAGCATAAGGAGATGTTCCTCCTATCACTGAAATATATGCAGCTCCGTCAGACAATCCATGACAGCTTGCATTAATCACAGAATCTAGACTTAACGTTGGTGAAGGTGAAACAGTAACATTTATTGTATCTTGAATACTATAACAATTTTGGTTACTAATAGCAACAACCGTATAACTTGTATTATTGGAGGGTGACACCGTAATTGAAGACGCAGTATCACCTGTATTCCACAGATATGTTGCTCCTCCAGTTGCTGTTAAGACAACAGAATTTCCGTTACAAATTGAAGTATTTGAGGTGTTAACTGATATGTTAGATGTATTTACTGTTACTGTAAAATATGCTGTGTCTATGGTATTACTACATGGCGTTGCACCAATACTATCCCAACTAACTATAACATAATAATTTGTAGTAAGCGTAGGGGTTATACTAATTGAAGATGTGGTATCACCAGTACTCCATAGAAAGATATTCCCTCCCAATGAAGTTAAAGAAGCAGTATCACCTAAGCATATTGCTGTATCACCAACAATACTAGCCAACACTCCTTGTACAATAACCGTAACAGAATCATAAGCAAGGCAACCATTAAGGTTTGATACTAATTGGTAAGAGGTATTGATTGTTGGTGCTACAATAATGTTTTGGGAGGTGTCAGTTATACCTCCTGTCCATTGAAAAGTAGCTCCACTAGGGCTATTAGCTGTTAAAGTGGTAGAGTCTCCGGCACAAATTTTATCTCCACCTGTAATATATAAAGTATTCACTGTTACATTAATCAAAGTAGAATCTAAAACAGAACAAGCATAATTATTAACTTGAACATGATACATAGTAGTAGATAAAGGGCTTACCGTAATACTCGATGTAGTATCTCCGTTATCCCATAGATATGATAAGCCTCCACTTGCGTTTAAACTTACAGTATCTCCATAGCAAATACTATCTGTTGTTACTATCTGTGGGGTTGGAAGAGAATCAACATATAATGTAATAGTGTCTTTAAAGATTGACAATCCGCAACAAGGAGTTTCTATTTGAAGTGTAATATTAAATATGCCAACAGAATCTAGTAATAGGCTATCTAAATTTGGGGTAGTTATTGCGAAAGTATCGGGGGTACTTGCTCCATTAAAATTCCAATAATAAGTGTAGTTAATACCTTGTAAAATAGATTGGAAATTAGCATAACTTCCCTTGCAAGCATGGTATTCTCCTCCAAATTGTTGCACATTGGTTGTTATCTGAGGAGATAATCCTGCTCCATTAACAATAATATTTACAAACCCTGTATAAGTATCCGATCCATAAAGAATAGTTTGAAAACCTGTACTGTCATATTGTGTGACAACAGTATCTCCTGTTACCGTCATTGGATTTGCTCCATTACCAAGGTTCCATGTGTTAGAATTACTATAAAATTGTGTTTGATTTGCGGTACAGGTAACATTGTCAACCTTTATTACAGGTTGTGTGGCAAGGTTAAAAATAGAATCTGCAATTACCAATGGTACTCCGCCTACACTATAGATGTTTTGTCTTATTCCAGATATGCCACTACCCCCAGTTCCTCCAGCTCCTCCAGCTCCTCCAGCTCCTCCATTTCCTCCAGTTCCAACTTCAGGACACCCGCCACTTCCACTAAAATTTCCACCAGCTCCACCAGCTCCACCAACACCACCAGCTCCACCAGCTCCACCAGCTCCACCAGCTCCACTACTTCCTGCATTTATATAAGAATCAATAATTTTTCCATTGCTACTATTGTTTATTAATACTAAAGCAAAAGAACCGCCTCCTCCATAGCCACCTTGTCCTCCGTTACCACCTTGACCACCAGCACCTCCGCCTCCGCCTCCGCCTCCAGCACCATTTACACAAAAGAAACAGCCTTGACCGCCTCCGCCTCCGCCTCCGCCTCCGCCATTACCATTAGTACCATTAAAGCCTAAATTTCCTTTACCTCCTGGTAAAAAGAAAAATGGGGAGAAAGTACCTTGTGTACCGTTTAGACCAGAAGCACCAATTGTTCCATTACTTCCATTACTTCCATTTCTTCCACACATACCTGCTCCAGAAAAAACACATCCAGGACAACCATTAGAACTCGTACCACTACCTCCACCACCGCTTGGTGTTCCTCCAAATCCACTTGTACCTCCAGCACCATTGTTATTTCCACTACCACTATTACCTCCATTGCCACCAAATGAACCCCATGCAACGATTCCTCCAGCACCACCAGAGCGACTTCCTGTACCGTCTTCATCCCCAAATCCTCCAACACCTCCGTTTGTTCCACTTCCTCCTGTTGTCCCTACAATACCATTTTTACCGGCTGAAGCATTTCCTGAAAATAGCTGACATCGAACAATGTTATAATTAAAACAACCCGTAAGGTAAACACCATAAGTAGAAATTCCTGAACTATCTGGGGCAGTTGGTGCATTTACAGTAGTAATGGTTAAATCTTGTAATCTAAAATCATGAATACCATTTAAATAAATAGCTGTAAGCCTAGGAGCGTAAGACGGACCTTCGAGGTTGCTTGAACTTCTTTTAATGATAGTTGCCCCTGCTAAACTTGTTTTTTGCCAATTATTTGAAGGATCAAAACCTCCTTCAATTGTTGTAAATGATGTAATTGATGTAATAGGATTATTAAAAAGATAGGTACCTATAGCCATTCTTATAACCGCTCCATTACAAGTGGACATAGCAAGTGCTGACAGTAAATCTGTGGGATCAACTTGAGATCCTATACCTGTTCCTGTTGGAGTTACATATATCACATTACAAGCAGGAATTGTTGTAGGATTATTTACAATAACTTTTGCTGTATCAATTTGAATACATCCATAGTTAACTGTAGTAACAGTATAGGCTGTATCAAAAGGTGGTGAAACTTTTATGGATATGGTAGTATCTCCATTACTCCATGAATAAGAAGAGTTTGTTGGACCTGTAATGGTTAATAAAACAGAATCTCCTGGACAGATTGTTGCAGGATTTGGAAAAACAATTGTTGGGGGTGGTGTATTTTGAATATTAACGATTTGATTTATAGAAACGGTATCAACAGAACAAATATTCGAGATATAAATTGTTAAACTTACAGTATATGCTCCTGTATTTGGATAAGTATGATTTACGTTAGCTCCTGAGGCTGTGTTTGAATCTCCAAAATCCCAATCATATCCAAGAATATTACTACTAGTATCTGCCATAAAATTAATCATTGTATTTGGACATAATTGAGCAAAAGGAATTTGGTCGTAGCTAATAGTGTCTCCTTTAGCAACAATCTGAAAATTTGCATTTAAATTGTTTAGGCTAGCACCAGCAACATAACCATAAGATTCGTATGCACCATAGCCATAAACATAAGCAATAATCCCACTATCAGAATTTATGGTGTGATTCCCTTGTCCAATACCAATTCTTGCAAATGAATAGCTAGTATTGGCTGGTACTGTAGAAAAAAGACCACCAACTGGGCTTCCATCAAGAAGTACACTACTGGTTGCTGTTGTTTTACTAATAATATTAACGTAATAGGAAGAGATAACACTAGAGGTAAATGCATTAAAGGTAATATCTTTAAGTGTTTGTTCTATAGGGCTAAGGACAATCATAAAAGGATCTGCATTAGCTCCGTCACAATCTTGTCCACGACTATATTGCATAACCATAATAGGAGCATCGGCATCGATATAGGAGGCTGAAGATAACAAAACTTGAGAGAATTGTCCTGCATTTATGGTGGTTGGAGCACCTCCATTTATTGTATAAGTTGTGTTGTTTTGTTTTGCTATAATTCTAAATATATCTCCACTTCTTGTTAAGTAGGGAGTTGTTATGTATTTTTTTCCCCAAGTAGAAGTTGGATACATCTCTTCATAAAGATGGTCACAATAATGACATCCACCAACATCTGTACATCTAACTCCTGCAAATAAAGCAAATCTTTTACAACCTGCAGAAACAGATTTTACTGTTGTTCCTGTTAAATCTTGTCCATTAGATTTAAGTTGATAAGTTTGTCCTTGATTAAGTGTTATATTAAAAGGTACTCCCGCGGCATTTCCTCCATCAGTAGTGGCTGTTGGCGTGATTTGAATTACTGTATTGTTAGAAGTGGCAACAATTAGAACTTCTGAAGGCATGGTTCCTGTACCTATGGCAGGATTAATATTTACGGCATAATAATCGACACCAAGCGTGTTGGTTGGGAGTATAATTGCGGCATCTGAGGTGTAAGATTCATAATTTAAAGCATAAACGGTAACAGGATCATTTGCGGTAATATGAATTCCTTTTCCTTCTATAACATCACTTGTTGTTACTTGTGCTAAATTTGTTGGTATGGTAATTTGCACAGTTGAATTTGCTGCAACAGTAAAATTCTGAGACCACCCCTGAAGAGGCATATTAATGATTCCTGAAGTAGCGATATCTGAACTAATATATATGTATAAAGTTGGACCTGAATAATTTTCCATATATCCTAGCCAAAAATCTGTTCCTTTTGTTGAAAAATTTTGAGCAAATAAGTTACTTGATAGCAATAATAATAACGAGCTCAGTTTCAGAAAACGCACAAGTTGTTTCATAAGCTTTGTGTAGAATGATTAAGAAGTGTAATACATAATAGACGGAATTTAATACTAAAGGTTGCATGCTTTAAAGAAGATTATAATTTTATTAACTAGAGAGAAATAGACCGCAGGACTTAAAACCTCAAGACTCTGATTTTCATCAATTTAAAAGAAGCAAATTTTCATCAATTTAAAAGAAGCAAAAATTCCGATTAATTACTGTCGGGTTAATAATACTAAGAATTATTATACATTGTTTTTTGTTTTTTACTCAGTAAAATAATTATTTTTTTTTGAATAGATGTAATAATATGCTAAAAAATAAGTTAATTGATTTGAACAATTTTGGCTAATTTTAACGCCTTAATATAAGCACGCCATTTTGTGATTTTAAAAAAAGTATCCTTTATATCCATCCTCTTAATTTTGAGCATTGCTACTAAAGCACAGGAAACTGCAACAATTTTTGGAACATTAAAAAATGTTAAAGGCGAGTATTTAGAAAGTGCAAATGTGGCAATTGTTGGTGTTGCAGGAGGTACAAAAGCTGATAAAAAAGGCTATTTTAGTTTGAAAATCCCAGCAAATAAAGATGTTACTGTTGGTATTAGTTATGTTGGATATAAAACCATTGTTAATATATTTAACTTAAAAGCTAATCAAAAAATAGAATTTAGTCCGATAATCAAAAAAGAGGTTAAGGTAATTGGCGAATTTAAGTTTGAAGAAGAAGCCAATAGATCTAGAAATATCACCAAAATAGACCCAAAATTAGCAAGTAATTTTGCAGGTCCAAATGAAAGCTTCGAAGCAATTTTAAAGACTTTCCCAGGAGTTAGCTCTAATAACGAATTAAGCTCGCAATATTCTGTAAGAGGAGGAAATTTTGATGAAAATCTAGTGTATGTAAATGATATTGAGATTTATCGTTCTTTTTTGGTAAGAGCTGGCAGGCAAGAGGGGTTGAGTTTTATCAATTCAGAGATGGTTGATAACGTAAAATTTTCTGCAGGAGGATTTGAAGCTAAATATGGCGATAAGATGTCTTCTGTTTTAGATGTACAGTATAAAGAGCCAGAAGCTTTTGCCGGTTCAGTTTCTTTTAGCTTGCAAGGAGCATCATTAAATATAGAGGGAGCAAGTAAAAATCATCGTTTTACACATCTTACAGGTATCCGTTATAAGACCAATCAATATGTTTTAAAAAGTCTAGATACTGATGGCGATTACAAACCTTCTTTTTTCGATATCCAAACTTATCTTACTTATGATATTACTGAAAAATGGGAAGTTGGTTTTTTAGGCAACATGGCATTAAATAGATATAAATTTATTCCCAGCACTAGACAAACAGAATTCGGGACAATTAATCAAGCACTACAATTAACCGTATTCTTTGATGGACAAGAAGTTGACCAATTTCAAACCTATTTTGGAGCAATAACCAATACTTTTAAACCAAAAGAAAATGTAGAACTAAAATTTATTTCTTCTGTTTTTAGTACGCTCGAAGATGAAAACTTTGATATTGAAGGAGCTTATAGAATTGATGAACTAGAAAGAGATATAGGAAGTAGTAGTTTTGGAAATGTTAAGTTTAATAGAGGTGTTGGTTCTTTTTTCGATCATTCAAGGAACACCTTAGATGCTAACGTTTTTAATGTGGAACATAAAGGCAAAATTTTTACTAAACATGCTACTACTTATTGGGGAGTTAAATATCAACACGAACTAATTAAGGATAAAATTAGTGAGTGGGGGTTTATTGATTCTGCTGATTTTTTTACCCCTCATCCATCTGACTCTGTTGGATATATCGACCCTGCTGCACAAAGCAATCAATTATTAACATTAAATAATGTTTTAAAATCCAAAATTAATTTAAATAGCAATAGGTATAACGCTTATATAGAACGTTCTTGGCAATGGGATAGAGACACCACTTCTTACACTTTTACATTAGGAACAAGAGGTGCTTATTGGGATTTTAACAAAGAGTTTATTTTTAGTCCGAGAGGTTCGTTTTCTATTAAACCCAATTGGAAAAAAGATTATTTGTTTAGATTATCTGGAGGCGTTTATTACCAACCACCTTTTTACAGAGAAATGCGTGGATTTGATGGCAGCATCAATAAAAATATTAAATCACAATTATCTTATCAGGCTGTACTTGGTTCTGACCATAATTTTAAAGCTTGGAACAGACCTTTTAAATTAGTCTCCGAAATTTATTACAAATACATGAAAAATATTATTCCTTATGAGGTTGATAATGTGAGGATTAGATATTTCGCAACCAATAATGCTAATGCTTACGCGACAGGGTTAGATTTTAAAGTTAATGGCGAATTTGTAAAAGGGGTTCAATCTTGGTTTAGCATGTCGTTAATGAAAACGGAAGAAAATTTAACCGATGATTTTTATTATAAGAACTATAATAGTGATAACCAAGAAATAGTTCCTGGTTTTACAGCTAATAATACTGTTGTTAGGACTGAGAAAGTAGAGCCTGGTTATATTCCGCGTCCAACAGACCAAAGGGTAAGTTTCGGTCTGTTTTTTCAAGATTATATTCCCAAATTACCGAGTTTTAAAATGCATATTGCCATGTTTTATGGAACTGGTTTGCCTTTTGGACCTCTTCAAAATCACGCAAGATATAAAGCTACTTTAAGAATGCCAGCATACAGAAGGGTTGATTTAGGCTTTTCTTATGTTATAAAAAGTGAAGAAAAGAAAATAAAAGAAAGACGTATAACTAAAGCTTTCAAAAGTATTTGGGTAAGCCTTGAAGTCTTTAATTTACTACAAATTAATAATGTAATTTCTTACCTATGGGTAGAGGATGTTACGGCAAGATCTTATGCTGTGCCAAATTATTTAACTTCTAGGCAGCTTAATATAAAATTTCATTTTGGATTTTAGAAGTAAAGATTTTAGGTTATCTTAACCTATCAGCAGCTTTAACTAACTTGTCATCTTTTTTAATAAAATGAATGGCTAAATAAGTTAGTATTAAATTAATTACAGGAAGAATACTTCCTATTTTAAATGATGTGATGATATTATTTGTCCCATTAGCAATTACTTTTACAGCAGCCTCATTATAAAAAACTATTGCTGTAATTTGTAAAGCAATTAATAAAATATTTAGCTTAGCAAGCTTTATTTGTAATTGACGACTTTTATATAAAAAAATTACTATCAATGTAATTAAAATAATTAAACCGCCTAAAAAACCAATTCCCATATTTTTAAAAACAACACTTAAACTTTTAACATCAATAGTGTTGTATGCCTTCATTAAATACTCTTGGTGCTGAAGAGTTGTATAGTTAAGAATTGGTAAAAATGAGAATGCTATCCCTAAAATAGCAGCTAATAAAAGTAAAAGAGATTGTATTCGTTGTATCATAATTTTTTTTTGCAAAGATAAGTACTTTAACATTAAATTGTTAATTAGTTAGTTTTGTTTTTTAAGTTTTACCTATTAAGTTAAATTAATTTTGGTTTGTGTTTGAAAAGATACCATACTGGCTTAAGAATAAATATGCATTAACTTTTTTATTTGTAACAATGTATATACTATTTTTTGACCAAAACGATATTATAACTCAATTAGGTTACCAAAAAGAATTAAATAGTTTAAAGAAAGACAAAGAATTTTACGAAAAAGAAATTCTTAAAACTAAAACAGAATTACAAGAACTTACAAGTAATCCTCAAACACTTGAAAAATTTGCTCGAGAAAAATATTACATGAAAAAAGATAAGGAACAAATTTTTATTTTCTCCATAAAACATCAATAATCCATTGATAGTCAGCAATATAATCACCACCACTTCTTACTGTGAGTAATTTATTTCATATTTTTAACCAAATGGTTAAAAATAATTGTTACTTTTGTTAACTAAATGGTTAAACCTTATGGTTAAAAATAAAGAAAACAACACCGAATCAGAAATATTAGAAGCGGCTAAAACAATATTTCAACGTAAAGGATTGTTTGGTGCAAGAATGCAAGAAATTGCCAACGAAGCAGGTATAAACAAGGCATTATTACATTATTATTACAGAAGTAAACAATTGCTTTTTGAAGCTGTTTTTAAGCAAGCCTTTAGTTTAATGGCACCTAAATTAAACGCCATTATTAATTCAGATTTAAATTTAGAAGAAAAAATAAGAGAATTTACACACAATTACATATCGTTTGTAATTAAACACCCTTACTTACCCAATTTTATTATTCAGGAATTAAATAATAATCCTCAATTTATTCAGCAATTAGTAGCCGAAAAACACTTTCCAAATATTACTGTGTTTAAAAAACAAGTTGCTGATTTAGTTCAAGAAAAGAAAATTAAAGAGATAAGACCTGAGCAGCTATTTGTTAATATTATGTCCTTGAGTATTTTTCCTTTTATTGGAGCTCCTTTACTAAAAGGGTTTGCTAATATGGACGACAAAGCATATCAACTTTTGTTGGAAGAGCGAAAAACTACCGCTGCCGATTTTATTATTAATGCAATAAAAATTGAATCATGAAAAAATTAATTATTGTACTGCTAACGTTAATGTCTTTTAGCATTTCTGCTCAAGAAGAATTTACCTTAGAAAAATGTTACGAACTGGTAAACACAAACTATCCTTTAGCAAAACAAAACAGCCTTTTTAATGAGCAAAACAAATTTGCAGTTGAAGTAATTAAAAAAGCAAAATTGCCTGTGCTTGATTTTTCTGCAGAAGCCACTTACCAATCGGATGTTACGGCAGTTCCTGATTTTAATCCTAACATTTCTATTCCCAGTCCGAATAAAGATCAATATAAGGTAGCTCTTTCTGTTAGTCAGTTAATTTATAATGGAGGAAGAGTTGAGCTTGCTGTTGAAGCAAAAAATAGCGAACTAAAAACACAACAAAAACAATTGGAAGTTTCGTTGTATCAATTAAAAAAGCAAGTTAACCAACTTTATTTCCCCATATTATTATTACAAGAAAAAAACGAATTATTGCAAAACAAACAATCTCAATTAAAAAGCAAGTTAACCGAAATAAAAGCCGGAATTAAATATGGAGTGATACTACCTTCGTCAGATAATATTTTAGCAGCGGAGTTATTAAAAGTAAATCAGCTAATAATTGAAGTTAATGAAAACAGAAAAAGTTTAATTACAACATTAGCTCAATTAACAGGAAAAGAAATACCGTTAACCACAATCTTCCATAGCCCTGAAATTAACACCAATATTGGTGGAGATTTACAACGTTTGGAACTTTCTTTGTTTCAGTTAAAAAAGCAACAAATAACAATATCAGAAGAGCTTGTAGCTAAGAATAATGTGCCTAAGTTGGTTGGTTTTGCAACTACTGGTTATGGAAATCCGGCATTAAACTTTTTAGACAATACATTTCAGTCCTATTATTTAGTGGGAATAAAGCTTAATTGGCATGTTTTTGATTGGAATGCAACAAAAAAACATCGAATGGAACTGGCAATAAATAAAGATATTATTGACAACCAACAAGAAATTTTTAAGCTGAATACTAATATAGAACTTCAACAACAACAAACGGAAATGGATAAAATCAGAGATTTTATTAAATCAGACAAAACCATTATTGAATTGAGAAAAAAAATATTAAAAACAGCAGATGCTCAATTAAAAAATGGGGTGATTACTTCTTCGGCTTATGTAACCGAATTAACCAATTTATACGAAGCTGAAAATAATTTAAAAACACATCAAATTCAGTTGTTATTAGCAAAAGCAAACTATAAAACAACGCAAGGAAATTAATTTTTGAAAAATAAAAAAACAAAAGACCATGAAAAATATAAAACTAATAGGAATAATAGCTTTCACTATCGTTTTGGCTTCTTGCGATAGCAACAACAAAGCTGATGGCTATGGAAACTTCGAAGCCACAGAAACTACTATTTCGGCAGAAAGTAATGGAAAATTATTGGCTTTTGATGTAGAGGAAGGACAAAACTTAAAGAAAGGGATTGCTATTGGATACATCGATACCGTTCAGCTATCCTTAAAAAAAGAACAATTATTTGTAGCAAGAAATGTAATTACTTCAAAATCTGCTGGAGTTCTATCTCAAATAGGTGTATTAAAAGCACAACTTAAAACAGCCACTACTTCTAAAAACAGGATTGAAAAGTTGTTGAAAGAAGAAGCATCAACACAACAAAAATTAGATGATGTAAATGGCAAAATAGATGTTATTAAGCAACAAATCAGAAGTGTTGAAGCCCAAAATGCACCCGTTGTAAATGAGTTAAGAAGCATTGATGCACAGTTAAAACAAGTAGAAGATCAAATTACAAAAAGTAATATCATCAACCCTATTAACGGAACGGTTTTAGTAAAATATGCCGAGCCTTTTGAGATTACAAACTTTGGCAAGCCATTGTACAAAATAGCCGATTTAGGTACTATGCAACTTCGTGTGTACGTAAGCGAAGCACAGTTATCCACTATTAAAATCGGACAAAAAGTTACCGTTAAAATAGATGAGGGCGAAGAAATGAAAAGTTATAACGGGACAATTACTTGGATAGCTGCCCAAGCGGAGTTTACTCCCAAAATTATTCAAACCAAAGAAGAGCGTGTAAACTTGGTTTATGCACTTAAAATTGATGTGAAAAACGATGGAAGTTTAAAAATTGGGATGCCTGCAGAGATGTGGATATCAGTAAATAGTAATCAGTAAATAGTAATCAGTAAATAGTAATCAGTAAATAGT
>CAZVEW010000034.1:12150-18602 GCA_964625955.1 uncultured Vicingus sp.
ATCAGTAAATAGTAATCAGTAAATAGTAATCAGTAAATAGTAATCAGTAAATAGTGGGGATTCAAATTCAACATATTATCAAGTCTTTTAAAAATATAACCGCACTAAAAGATATTTCTTTCGAGGTAAAAGAAGGAGAATTATTTGGATTAATTGGTCCTGACGGTGCAGGAAAAACAACATTGTTTAGAATTTTAACCACCTTACTTTTGGCTGATGAAGGCACTGCTACCGTTGCAGATTACGATGTAATTAACAATTACAAAGACATTAGAAAAAACGTAGGCTATATGCCGGGTAGGTTTTCCTTGTATCAGGATTTAACTGTAGAAGAAAATTTAGACTTTTTTGCTACAATTTTCGGAACAACCATTGAAGAAAACTATGACTTAATAAAAGATATTTATGTTCAAATAGAACCTTTTAAAACTCGTAAAGCAGGAGATTTGTCGGGAGGAATGAAACAAAAACTAGCCCTTAGTTGTGCGTTAATTCATCAACCTAAAGTGTTGTTTTTAGACGAGCCAACAACAGGAGTGGATCCTGTTTCTCGTAAAGAATTCTGGGAAATGTTAAAACGCTTGCAACAAAAAGGAATAACCATATTGGTTTCTACACCTTATATGGATGAAGCCGCTTTGTGCGATAGAATTGCTTTAATTCAAGGGGGCAAAGTTTTACAAGTAGATACCCCTCAAGAAATTATAAAATACTACCCAAAAACGATTTATGATGTTGATGCAAATAATAAGTACAAATTAATTGAGAGCTTAAAAGAATATGAACACAGTTACAGTGTCTATCCTTTTGGAGAGTTTGTACATTATACCGATAAAAGAGCAGATTTTAACCCCTCTGATTTAAAAAATTATTTAGAAAAAATAGGACTAAAAGAAATATATATCCAAAAAACAAAAACAACTATTGAAGATACCTTTATGGAATTGGCAAAATGAAATATTACCCACCCAATAGGTTCGAATACATTCGAAATCTCAAGAGAGGACTTCTCCCCTTGAGGGGAGATGAAGATGGGTGATAAATAAGACACAATGAAAAACGAAAACATCATACAAGTAGAAAATCTTTCCAAAATATTTGGAGATTTTACCGCTGTAAACAAAATTACCTTTAACGTAAAACAAGGTGAGATATTTGGCTTTTTAGGAGCAAACGGAGCAGGTAAAACTACCGCAATGAAGATGCTGATAGGAATATCTAAACCAAGTTCAGGAGAAGCAAAAGTTGCCAATTTTGATGTGTATAAAAATCCCGAAGACATTAAAAAGAACATTGGTTATATGAGTCAGAAGTTTGCTTTATATGACGATTTAACAGTAAAAGAAAATAGTACTTTTTTTGGGGGAATATATGGTTTAACTCGCTCAAGAATTAAAGAAAAAACAACACTTTTAATTGACGAACTGGGATTACAAGATGTTGCCAATGAGTTAGTTGGGTCTCTTCCCTTGGGTTGGAAACAAAAACTATCTTTTTCAGTAGCATTATTGCACGACCCAAAAATTATTTTTTTAGATGAACCAACAGGAGGTGTTGACCCAATTACCAGAAGGCAGTTTTGGGAAATGATTTACAAAACAGCTCATAATGGCACAACCGTTTTTGTAACTACTCATTATATGGATGAAGCCGAATATTGTGATAGGGTGTCTATTATGGTTGACGGAAAAATTGAAGCTTTAGACACACCAAAAAAACTCAAAGAACAATTTAAGGTGGATAGCATGAACGATGTGTTTTTAAAATTAGCAAGAGGATGAAACGATTTATAGGCTTTGTAAAAAAAGAGTTTTACCACATTTTTAGAGATAAACGCTCCTTGTTTATCCTTTTTGGAATGCCTATTGCCCAAATTATGCTTTTTGGTTTCGCCATTACCAATGAAATCAATAATGTTGATATTGCTATTTTAGATAAATCGAAAGATGTTACTACACAAGAAATTATCAATAAAATTTCTTCTTCCAAGTATTTTAGCATTAAGCAATTTATAAAAACTGAAAACGAAATTGAAGCTATTTTTCAAACAGGAAAAATAAAAGCAGTTTTGGTTTTTGAAAAAGATTTTAGTAAAAAATTAAGCAAAGAATACAATGCAACAGTACAGATTATTGCAGATGCAACAGACCCAAACACAGCAAATACCATTAATAATTTTATAAGTTCAATTTTACGCAACTACCAGCAAGGAATAAATAAAAACATAAAAATACCTTATCAAATAATACCCGAAACTCGCATGGTGTATAACCAAGAACTAAAAAGTGTTTTTATGTTTGTTCCGGGCGTAATGACCATTATTTTAATGCTTGTTTCAGCAATGATGACCTCCATTTCTATTACTAGAGAAAAAGAGTTGGGAACAATGGAAATTTTATTGGTATCGCCATTAAAACCAGCTTTAGTAATTATTGGCAAGGTAGTTCCTTATGTGTTTTTATCGGTAATTAATGCAGTTGTAATTATTTTGCTGAGTATCTTTATTTTTAAGATGCCTGTTCAGGGAAGTTTCTTTTTGTTAGGTGCAGAAAGTGTTTTATTTATTATTTCATCTTTGGCTTTAGGAATTTTAATCTCTACCATTGCTGCAACCCAACAAACCGCTATGATGATTTCTTTAATGGGGCTGATGTTGCCTGTAATTTTATTGTCGGGCTTTATTTTTCCGATAACCAGTATGCCTTATCCACTACAAGTAATTAGCAACATTATTCCTGCAAAGTGGTTCATTATTATCGTAAAAGGGATAATATTAAAAGGAGTTGGCTTAACTTATGTTTGGAAAGAAACATTGATTTTATTAGGAATGACTGTGTTTTTTATGGGCTTAAGTATTAAAAAATATAAAATTAGATTGGAATAACAATGCTAAAAAGATACAAGGAGCGAATGATTTAATATTAACATTCACTCATTTTATCATTAACACATTAAACAAGTGAAAATAATTAAATATATCATACAAAAAGAGTTCAAGCAAATTTTTAGAAATAAAGCCATGCTTCCGCTTATTTTTATTATGCCTTTTATACAGCTTCTCGTTCTTTCTAATGCCGCAACATTTGAGGTGAAAAACATTAAGTTTTCTTATATTGATAATGATAAAACCTCTTTTTCTCGTTCTTTAATTGAGAAATTTAACGCTTCTACATTTTTTAATGTAACAACAGAATTTTCTTCGCAAAAAATGGCTAATGCAGCAATGTTAAAAGGTGATGTTGATGTGATACTTGAAATTCCCAACCATTTTGAACAAAATCTTTTAAAAAATAAAACAGCAAATTTGTCGATAATAATTAATGCCATTGATGGAGCAGCTGCAGGTGTTGAAAATGTATATATTAATCAAATTGTGCAAGGTTTTAATAAAAATGCACAACTCAAATTATTGCAGCCTTCCGACATGCAAAACAGGTACAAAAGCATAACAAGTATTCCATCTTTTTGGTTTAACAAAACACTTAATTACAAAACATTTATGGTTCCTGGTATACTGGTTTTATTAGTAACAATGATTACTTTATTTTTATCGGGAATGAATGTAGTTAGAGAAAAAGAGATAGGAACATTAGAGCAAATGAACGTAACGCCTATTAAAAAACATGAGTTTATTATTGGAAAACTATTCCCATTTTGGGTAATTGGCATGGGCTTGCTAACTATCGGATTAAGCATTGCAAAAATTATTTTTAATATACCTATGGTTGGTAGTATAGGCTTAATGTATTTTTATACCTCCATTTACATTTTAGTGATTTTAGGAATGGGATTATTCATTTCTAATTTTACCGACACACAACAACAGGCTATGTTTATTGCTTGGTTTTTTGTAGTCATATTTATTTTAATGAGTGGTCTTTTTACTCCTATTGAGAGCATGCCAAAATGGGCTCAGATTTTAACCGAATTTAATCCCATAAAATATTTTGTAGAAGTAATGAGAATGGTAATGCTTAAAGGTTCTAATCTTACGGATATTACTCCTCAATTACTTAAAACACTCGTTTACGCAATAATTATTAATAGTTTAGCTATTTGGAGTTATAAAAAAACGACTTAAAACAAGTGCCAAAATGCAGCGTAATATGCTTAAATTTGCAAAAAAAGTAAGCATGGAAAAAGTTATTGAAAGCATAAACGACCAAAAATTAATACGTATTGCCAAAAAAGTTTTTGCCAACCAAAGAATAACTCCCTCAGAAGGAATTTATCTTTTTAATACTACTGAAATTGGTGTTGTTGGCATGCTAGCCAATTATGTTAGAGAAAAAAAACACGGAAACAAAACCTACTTTAATAAAAATTTTCATATCGAACCTACTAATATTTGTGTTTACGATTGTAAATTCTGCTCCTACTCAAAATTTTTACGAGAAAAAAACGATTATGACGCTTGGGAAATGAGTGAAGAACAAATTTACGAAGCAGTTAAAACCTATAACGGAAAAGACATTACCGAAGTGCATATAGTTGGAGGAGTACACGCAAAAATGGGGTTGGAATATTTCACTAATCTAATATCAAATATAAAAAAAATTAGACCCGAATTACACGTAAAAGCATTTACTGCCGTAGAATTACACTACATGTGTAAAAAAGCCAATGTAAGCTACCAAGAAGGATTAAAAATATTGCTCAACGCTGGTCAAGGTTCTTTACCCGGAGGCGGTGCCGAAATATTTGATGAAGAAATTAGAACTAAAATTTGTAAAGACAAATGCACAGGAGAAGAGTGGTTGCAAATACACGAAGCAGCCCATAAAGTTGGCATGCCATCAAATGCTACCATTTTATATGGTCACATAGAAAAACCAAAACACCTGATAGACCACCTCAACCAACTCAGAAAATTACAAGATAAAACAGGCGGATTTAATGCTTTTATCCCATTAAAATTTAGAAACAAAAACAACCAAATGTCTAACATTAAAGAAGTAAGCATTATTGACGATTTAAAAATGTTTGCCATTACAAGAATTTTTTTAGATAACTTTGACCATATTAAAGCCTATTGGCCAATGATAGGAAGAAAAACTACTCAATTACTTCTATCTTTCGGTGTAAACGATATTGATGGAACAGTTGATGATTCTACAAAAATTTATACCATGGCAGGAGCAGAAGAACAAAAACCTGTTATGACTTCAAATCAGATGATAGATTTAATTAAAAACGTTGGCAGGCAGCCAATAGAAAGAGATAGTGTTTACAACGAGCTAAAAGATTATACTAAAATAGAATTAGTTTAATTTTGCTACTTTTACTGCCACCTTGAAAGCAAACAAAAACATTACAGTAACAGGACATAGAGGTGCTGGCGGATTAGCTCCAGAAAATACACTCGCAGCCATTCAATTAGGTTTAGATTTAGGTGTTGACAGAATAGAAATTGATGTTCAACAAACAAAAGACAACCAAATTATAGTTTTACACGATAGAACCCTAAGAAGAACAACAACAGGCACTGGATACGTAAAAAACAAAACCCTTGATGAAATACTTCAATTAAGTGCAGGTGTTAAATTCAACAAATTTTACATTAACGAAAAAGTACCAACATTAGAACAAGTAATAGACTTAATTGATGGAAAAGCCGAACTACTAATAGAAACAAAATACAGTTACATGTATTACCCCAACATCGAGCGGCACCTTATTAATATTATTAAAACTAATAATGCAAAAGACTGGTGTAAAATTATTTCTTTTAATGATAGAGCATTGTTTAGAATACATAAATTAGATAAAGAAATTAAAGTAGGAAAACTATTTGTAGGAAAACACGCCAACCTGCCTCTGTCATTCGATAAGGGACTGAATATTAGACCGTTAAGACGATATTATTTTGTAGATGACATTATTGTTAAACACATTTACGCCACCAAAGCTATTATAAGCAAAGTACATGAATTTGGTAAAGAATTACACGTGTGGACAGTAAACGATGAAGCTACAATTAAAAAATTAATAAAAAGAGGCGTTGATGGAATTATTTCCGATTACCCTAATTTATTAATGAAATACAAGAAAAAATAGCAGAATGAACTACCCCGAGGGAGTTAAAGGGCTTCACTTATTCATTAAAACCATATCAAATCAATATATTCTTACATCGAACTCACGTTAATTAGACGAATAGGAATTATTTTTCGATAAAATGTATTTTTTTACCGATAAGTTTGTATTTTTCGACAAAAGGCTTATATTTGTAGACGAATTCAATTAATTAATCGATTATGGTTGTATTAATTTTAGTTTTTGTAATTTTTATAGTTCTTATCGTTTTTTTTAGAGGAGAAGGAGATAGATATGCTGGTAGTAATAAAGGTAAAAGTAGTATGAAATTAACAGATAAAAACTATTTTTTGTAAAGTAAATTTGTAGTCCCAATAACTTATAGATAAGTTTTTTGTTGAAAAAGAGCCTGTAAT
>CAZVEW010000035.1:0-18179 GCA_964625955.1 uncultured Vicingus sp.
TACGGAAATAATTTTTAACGATAAAAAAGGAAAATAGAAATGATTTATATCGGGTATTTTGATGTTAAACTGGTATAACAACCCGATTTCGATAGTACATCTACTGTTGAACTTAGGTTGTTTTTATAGAACTTCCCCCTTAATCTTTCAGTCCCAACATAGCTCTTAAGCGAGGATTTTTTTCGGTAGCTTTAACCTCGTCCATTATTGTTTTTATTGCATTTTTAAGTTTTTTATCGTCATCTATATTTTTTTGTAATTCTAGTTCTTTATCAGAGCCCGTTTTTAAATCTTTACGTTCTGTTTCCGAAACATGAATTCTGTCACCATACATAGTTTCTAAATTGGTTAAGGATCTTATTCCTACCATTCTCATCCACCAAGCATCACCATTTAAAGCTATACTTTTTAAGGTTAGTAAACCTTTCTCTACGGTTTGATTATCTTGTTTTTTTAGGTAATCAGAAAAAGACATGATAAAACTATATTTACTAAAGCCGTTTAGCTTTTCCATATTTGATGTGAAAAAACTTAGTTGCTCGGCATTGCCGTGTGTGGAATAAATAGCTGCAACAGCATTAATTATATTTTTATTTTCGTCTTTTTCTAGGCTTTTAGCAATTTTCAAGGCTTCATTAGCATCGTTGGCAGAAATAGCTTTTAACGATTTACTCATTACATAATAAGATTGATCTGTAACACCATTTGTAAAAATTTGTTTTACATCAGCATCAGCATTAAAATATTTTGATAAAGTAGCAATAGCTTCTCCTCTAACATGAGAATTACTATCGTTTTTCGCTAAATCCATTAATTTTGTTTTAACTTTTTCAGGCGATGCTTTTTCGGCTTTTTTAATGCCTCTGATGGCAATTCTTCTAATGGTGGCGTATTTATCACTTAGGGCATCAATAATGGTGTTGGTTGCAATTTCTTCTGTCGATTTTTGAAGTTTTTTTATTGCTTCGTACCTATCTAAATATTTTGGTGCATGATGAAACATGTATGCCCATTCGTTCATATCTTTATGATTATCTACTTTTTCGCACAATAACATTTTATCGGCATCAAAGTTGACTAAATTTGGTTTTTTATCTACTTTAAAGTTAAAAACATTTTTTTGTTTGTCAATTACCAGCTTTTTAGTTTCTTTTTTTCCATCAAAATAAAAATCAATTTTAATTGGTATAAGGTATAAAGGTGTATTACTTAAATCTTGCATTTGTTCTATTGTAACGGTTTGGTTTTTTGTAGAATCGTTGTAATCGTAACTAATATTTAAAATTGGGTGACCGCTGGCATAAAACCATTCGTTAAAAAACCAATTTAAATCTTCGCCTGTAACTTTTTCGAAGGCTAAGCGAAGTTGCTGCATTTCTACCGCTTTAAATTTATTACGTTCTAAATAAAATTTTAAAGAGGCAAAAAAGGCATCATCACCAACGTATTTTCTAAGCATGTGCAAGATTCTACCTCCTTTTTGGTAGGTATTACCATCAAACATATCCTCTCTATTTTCATAATTAAACCTTACCATATTTACTTGTCCTTGTCTTACTTGTTGTAGATAAACATTTAAATCTTTTTGCAAACCTTCGTCTGCTTTATCATTTCCATGTTTGTATTCGTTCCATAAATATTCTCCGTAAGTGGCAAAAGATTCGTTTAAGGGTAAGTTAGACCATGATTCGCAGGTAACCAAATCGCCAAACCAATGGTGAAATAATTCGTGAGAAATAACATCTTCGCTGGCACTACCATCAATCATTTCTCGTTTTGTTTGGTAAACAAAATCACCATGAATAGTAGCGGTGGTGTTTTCCATAGCTCCTGACACATAATCTCTTACCACTACCTGACTGTATTTTGGCCATACATAATCAACCCCTAATTTTTTCGAGAAAAATTCAATCATTTCTGGTGTTAAACCAAAAATATCTTTGGCATATTTTTCCCATTTGTGTTCAACATAATAATTTACTTCTGCATCTTTCCATTTGTCTTTAACTATAGCAAAATCACCAATAGCCATCATAAATAAATAAGGGGCATGCGGTAAATCTAGTGCCCAAAAATCGGTTCTTGTTCCATCACCATTTAATTCGGAGTGATTTAAAATACCGTTTGATAGGGTTTTGTATTTATTGGCAACAGTAATGGCAATTTCTTCGGTAGATTTTTGATTGGGAGAATCTATTGTCGGGAACCAAGCTGAGTTAGATTGTGTTTCGCCTTGTGTCCAAATTTGTTGGGGTTTGTTTTTATCTTCTCCTTTTGGGTTGATAAAATACAGTCCTTTGTCATCGGTAATTGCAGCACTTCCTCCATGTTTTAATTCGTTAGGTTTGGCGGTGTAATCAATAAAAACTTTAAGGGTATCTTTGTCAGTATATTTTTTGCTTAAATGAACAATTAATTTTTCATTATCGTAATCATATTTTAAGGCTGTATTTTCTTCTCCAACTAATTCTACTTTATTAATATCCATACCTCTAGCGTCTAAAACTAAACGGTTTGAAGGGTAAAAATGTGGTTTAAGGGTTATTTCGGCTTTACCATACATGTAAGCTTTTTCCCAATTAAATTTAACCGCTAATTTGGTATGAATTAAATCGAATTTTATGGTATTAGATGCTTGGTAAATTGGTCTTTCGGCAATTTTATTTGGATTTTCGACTTGAACAGTTTGTTCTGGAAGTGTAACAGTTTTTGTAGTTTTACAAGCGTAAAAGAATAAAACGGTAATTAATGGTAAAATTATTTTTTTAATCATTTTGTAATTTTTTTGTCGTAAAAAAGTGAATATTTATAATTAGCAAGGTAGTTTATTTAACATCATAATTGTTAACTGATTTAACTTGATTTGTAGGTTGTTTTGTGCTCGTTTCTGATTTGCTTTTTGTGTTAGAAGTAGTTGTTTTATTTGTTTTACAAGAGGTTATTAACGCCAAAACAAATAATAGAGGCAGGGTGTATTTTTTCATAATTAAGAGATTAATTTAAACAAAAGTAGTAATAAAGAAGCATATTAAGATAGCTTTTAAAGCTAAAACAATTCTTTTGTTATTTGGCTTAAAATCGAAATTTTATTTTGTGTTTATAATTAAAAATCGAAAGTCATTCGTTTTCCTCTAAAATCTTCATCAATTGCTCCCATGTTAAACACTAAATGTCCGTTAACAAAAGTTTGCATTATTTTTGATTGATAGGTTTGTCCTTCCATAGGCGACCAGCCACATTTATATAAAATATTTTCTTTTTCAACTGTCCAAGGGTTATGCATATCAACCACTACTAAATCGGCAAAATAACCTTCGCGAATAAAGCCTCTATCTTCAATTTTAAAACAATCGGCAACGGCATGGCTCATTTTTTCTGCTATTTTTTCTAAGCTAATTTTTCCGTTGTGGTAATGTTCTAACATGGTAACCAAAGCGTGTTGCACCATTGGCCCGCCAGAGGCAGCTTTAAAATAAGTACTTAATTTTTCTTCAATGGTATGAGGTGCGTGGTCAGTAGCAATTACATCTATTGTTCCATCGATAACTGCGTTTAAAATGGCATCTCTATCGCTTGGTTTTTTTATGGCTGGATTCCATTTAATAAATGCTCCTTTGGTTTTATAATCCTCATCGGAAAACCACAGGTGATGTATGCAAGCTTCGGCAGTAATTCGTTTTTCTCTTAATGGTGTTTTGTTTGCTAGTAAACTAATTTCTTTTGCAGTAGATAAGTGAAACAAATGGAAACGGGTATTGTATTTTTTTGCCAAATTTATGGCAAACGAGGAAGACAAATAACAAGCTTCTTCGCTTCTAATTTTTGGGTGGCATTCAATGGGAACATCTTCGCCATATTTTTTTTTATAAATGTCTTTATTTTTTCTGATGGTTGTTTCATCTTCGCAATGTGCGGCAATTAATAGTTTACATTTTGAAAAAAGTTGGGTTAATGTTTGTTGATTATCTACCAACATATTTCCTGTAGAAGCACCCATAAAAACCTTCACACCGCAAACAGTTTTAGGATCTGTTTTTAAAACTTCATCCATATTATTGTTGGCAACGCCCATGTAAAAGGAGTAATTAGCCAAAGAATTGTTGGCTGCAATATCATATTTATCTTGCAATAATTTTTGCGTTAAGGCGTTGGGAACAGTATTGGGCATATCCATAAAGGAAGTAATTCCGCCAGCAACTGCTGCCCTAGATTCGGTAAAAATAGTGGCTTTATGTGTTAATCCCGGCTCTCTAAAATGGACTTGGTCGTCAATAACTCCGGGTAATAAATAATTATTATGAATATCTATTACTTTACTTGTTAATTCAAGGTGTGTAATATCTTTATCTATTGTAAAAATATGTTCAATTTTTTCATCTTTAATTAAAAGATGTCCTTTAAAAATTTTTCCTTCGTTAACTATTTGAGCATTTTTTATGAGTGTTCCCATGGTGGCAAAAGTACTAAACAGAAGTAGGAGAATGAAATAAAAGAATTTTTGTTTTTACAACTAAAGAATTTGTAAATCTATTACTCTTGCTGCTGCTTGGGTTCTGTTTTGGACATCTAATTTTTTATAGATGTGCATTACATGGGTTTTAATGGTATTTACTGAGACAAATAACATATCGCTTATTTCTTGATTAGATTTTCCTGTTACAATTTGTTTTAGTACCTCAATTTCTCTTTCTGATAATGGGCTATGTAAGTATTCATTAATAATTTCTCCTTCAACTTTTATTTTAAGAGGTATGTTTTTTTTAACTTTTTGGGCTAATTGAGCGTGTAAAAAATCAATTTCTTTTATATGGTTTTGAATTCTTAATACACTTCTTTCTTCTACCATTTTCTTTCTTTGCCGTATTACCATAATAATTGTTGCTGAAATAAAAATAAAAAGTCCTAGTAGCGATAATAAAATTATATTTTTATCTTCTTCTTTAGCGATTATCGCTTTTTGTAATTGATTTTTAGTACTTAGCAATTCTATTTGTTGTTGTTTTTTATGTGTTTCATATTTGGTTGATAACTCTAACAATGCTCTATTTTTATCTATATTTAGCAAACTATCATTTAGTATAATTAGTTGATTTTGATGGATATATGCATTTTTAAAATCATGCAAATTAGTAAAGCTTGTTGCTAACGATTTTTGGGCTTCTTGTTGTATTCTTAACGATTGTATTTCTTTTCCTATTTTTAAAGCCTTTTTAGCATAAAAGATAGCTTTTTTATGTAAGTTTAGTTCTATATAAACTGCCGAAATATTAGTATAAATACATCCTAGTGTATAAGGTGCTTGAAGCGTATCATAAATTTCTTTTGCTTGATTAAAATAATTTAATGCTAAATGAAGCTGTTTAGGTGTTTTGTAGGTAAGACCAATATTAACAAGTATAGCACCAACGTCTTCTATCGAGTTTTCTTTTTTTGCTATTTTTAACGCTTTCTCTAAGATATTACGTGCAAGTTTGTAATCTTTCAACGCCAAATAAACAGCACCAACATTCATTAAGCTTGCAATAATACCATGTTGATCGTTTATTTTTTTCTTTACTTTAAGTGATAGTTGGTAATATTTTAAGGCTTTTGGGTATTTTTTTTGGACTTTGTATATCATGGCTATATTGTTATAGCTTTGAGCCACAATTTTTTCAAATTTGATGGTTTTATTTTTTTTAAGAAGTTTTTCTCTAATAGTTAACGATTTTAAGTAAAACTTTAAAGCATTCTTATAATTTCCCATATAGTAATAAACACCACCTATACTATTTATACAACCACTAATTTTTTCTTGGTTTTTAAGTTGTTCATTGGTTTTTAAGGCTTTATTATAAAAAGAGAGGGCACGATTAAAATTACTCATTAAGTCGTAAGCTATTCCTATGCGATAATAACTTTGAGCAATTGTTGGTAAATTGTTTACTTTTTGAGCAATTTTTAAGGCTCTTTGGGCGTATTTAAGTGATGTGTTTTGGTTAAGATGTAAATATTCGTAGGAAATATAATTGAGTACATCAGCTTTTTTAGCTCCTTCTGTTTTTTTTAATTCTTGTTGTAAACTATCTAATACGGTAGCTGTAACATTTAGTTTGAAGAGTAAAAGGAATACAAAAAATAAAGAATTTCTAACCATAGAAAACAAAGATAGAAATTCTTTTTTGTTCATTTTTAATTTCACTTATTTCGTATACAAAAGTGAAATTAAAGAACTAATAAAAATAATAAAGATTAATTTAATTTAACATCAAAACACCCAATATAAATTATTATTTAAAGCGTAAATCTTTTAAGTTTATCGAACTAATTCTTCCATTTAAGTCTTCTACTTGAACTACATAACTTCCATCATTTTTTGTAATCCATCGTTGTACAATTTGTCCACTACTGTTTTTAATGTAAACCAAATCACCTGGAATTAGTTCAAAATTACAAACCGAAGCAACTGCCTCAATAGTAGTAGAGTTATCTAACCATTTAATTTTGTAGCCGCCATTTGAGGTTCCTGCAAGTGTACCAATATAATACCATTCACTTTTTCCATATTTACAAAAAACAGGAGATCCCATACTAGATTTTAGCTTAGTGGCAAACATTCTTTTTAACGGATGTGAACGTACTTTACATGCCATGGCTGCCAATTTTTTCCCTAATGCACTTGTTCCTTTAGGTACACTTAATGATATTTCTGAAATAGCACGTTTCCCATTACCAAGGTCGTGGCTCGAAAGCCTAGAATAGGAAGACGCATCTTTATTGTACCATTCCGTCATATTAGTTTGATTATGTTTAGTTTGTGGTTTTTTGCAGTATTGTTTTCGATAATCAACCGATTGATTCACAATTTTATTGATTAAATTTAATCCCGATTGGGTTGGAACCCCTTTTAAATTTGGATCAAAATAACCGGAAGCAAGCAATTTTCTTAAGTTCGCTTCAATGGTTGGTTTATCGGCTGTTAATAATAAATTATGCACATAATATACTAATTCTCCATGGTTAGCAAAAGGAGGAATAGTTACTTTTGGAAGGGCTGCTATTTCTGCATCGGCACGTTTTTGAACATCTATCTGACCTAGTGTTTTCATGGCCTTAAGCTCGTCTGAAGAGTACTTTTTTACGCCCAAGTTTTCACCTTGGTCTTTGGTTAAAGAAAGAAAATCTTTATTCCAAGGTCCTTTATACTTTTCTGCGTACAAGCGAATTTTATATTTCTGTCTGGTTTTTTGAAGCTCTGTATTGCTAATTTTTTCAGAATAAGTCATGGTAATAACAAACTCTACAGAAGTTAAATCGTACCAATACCATGCTGGATTATCGGCTAAACGAAAATCGGTAATTTCTCCAACAATATTATAATAACGAACTCCTAATAATTTATCTAAACGTGCTGTTAATATGGGTTTTATAGTTGCCCATGAAGGGTTGCTAATGCCCGTATAACTATTATCGCCAATTAATTTCTGAATAAATTTCCACGAACCTCCTCTATAACCATACTTTACACCACCTCTATAAATAACGTTTACACCTGCATATTCCGTTTTCATCGTACTTTTATAATATCGATAAAAGTTATTCACTCTAACACCATTCTCAAATTCTTGAACAATGCCTTTTCTAGCACCAGTTAACTTTAGTGAGATTAGGGTGCTACTAGCATTCTTTTTTAAGGCGTTAAGGATTGTAGCATCACTCGGTTGAGCTACAACTGCTAATCCTGTAAGGAAAAACCCTATAAGAAATAAAAATTTAGTACTTAATTTTTTCATTGTCGATACATTTTTTTTGTGCTGTTTTTTCATAACTTTATTTTAAGATGATATTTATCTAATTATACCTCATATTAATAGCTTATAAATATAATTGCCGTAAATTAATTTATCACCAACTTATATTGTTGATTTATATTTACATTGGTTAATCTTAACACATACATCCCTTTAGCTATGTTTTGAACATTTAACTTTATAAAGGAGTTATTATTAATGGGTTTATCTAAAATAATTTTACCGCTTAAGTTAAGTATCTCAACAAATCCTATAAATTTAGTAGTAAATTTTATATTTAAAACGCCATTTGTTGGATTAGGATAAACTTGTATTTGACTATTATTTATTTCTGAATTTATTCCCGTTACAATTACGTTAACACAGGCAGAAGTATCTACGCATCCATTTTGAGTTACTTCAACAGCGTAATTTCCATTAGTTGTAACTACATAGTTTTGAGCTGTTTCTCCACTTATAATGGCATAACTATTATTACAATCTAACCATTGATAAGTTGCAGTTGTTGCATTTGAAGTTATTGTGTTTCCTGTTTGTGTAACAGATGTATCAACGGTATTTACTGTTAATGTTGTTTCTATAATGCTATCACAACCATTAGCAGCCGTAAATGTATCGATATAAACTCCCGTTGTGTTTACATAAGTTCCTCCTGGGAGTAAAAAGTTATCACCATTACATATCGTTGTCGATGTGCTTGTTTTATTTTGAGAAAATTCGTCAGCACCTATATCTGGAGCAATAGTATTTCTTACTTCATTATCTATATCTGTTGTAAAGTTTATGTTTACCGTTCCTGCACTATCTAATAATGCTTGGCATACGTGTAAATCTGAAGGAGAGAAAAATAATGGGTCAACAGAAATTGAATTAGCATCTAAACCTGTAGAATCAGTCCACATAGTTAAGTTTGTTAAATCACTAATACCATTATTTGCCAAAATACTTCCCGTTGTATAAAGGTTATTATAATTTGACCCACTTATTAAAGAAGTATTAGGTGTATAAAAAGCATAACCTCCACCCGTATTTGCAAATATATTATTTTGATAAGTTTGGGTGCCACCGTTAGTTCCTTGTATTGAAAAAGCTACTGAAGTTGTATCGGTAGAATTTACATTAATTGAATTATATGAAATCACCATACGACTGCCTTGAAAATTATAGATACCATAAGTTAAGTTTGTTCCGCCTATTTGAACCATGTTATTATATACGTAAAATGGACGTGTTTGCGTACCAACACAATATAGCAAAAACATACCATAAGAGCCAACACTTCCATAAATTTTATTATTATAGACAGAACTCTTATACAAAACACCCATTAATTTTAATCCTTTATACGAAGAATTATTTGATGTCGTCATAATCATATTAGATGCTATAATAACGCTATCATAATAATTAAGTTCAATTCCACCGCTATAAGAATTATCAATAGTATTTCCTTCAATTGTTAAGTTTCTACCTGGTGATCCGAAGCTATATCCCTTTAAATTAATAGCTATATTACCACTGTTAATTTTGTTATTTTTAATGGTTGTATTCGTATTGTTTGTATTGTCTGAAGCTATAACATCATAAACATTATAGCTAGTTGTAACAACCCTCCCATTTAATATGTTATTCAAAATATTAATGTATTGGGCATTATTATTTAAATAAAAGATAGTTCCAAAATTTGAAAAAGTGGGAGTTGTCTCACCTAATGTTAAATTTTTCATTGTTACATAATCTGCTCCTTTAAATTCAAAAATATAATTGTTATTTAGAGTAGAATTATTATAATAAATAACAACATCTGTATTTATTCCTGTTTCTGATTGAAAAATAACAGAATCGGTAGCAGATGTGCCTGCAATTTGAGCTATACTTATTTGTTCGTTATAGGTGCCTGTTCTTATGTTGTAAATAACATTACCACATATTCCATAAGCATTAAGGTCATTAACAGCATCGGTTATTGTTGCATAATTAGGAGAAGTTCCTCCAATGGTATACGTTCCATTAAGAGCTGGATATAGCAAATTATTCGAAACTAAAGTATCGTTACTATTATTTTGGTCTGATAAACCATTCGGGCTACTTACCCATATTTTAAAATTAGTTACTAAATTGTTGCTAAAAGTATAGCTCCCAATAACAAGATTGGTATCTAACCCTGAGGAAAGTGATCCCGTATAATTATAAGGAGTTTGAAGAATGCCATTGGCTTCCCAATTAATGGTTACATTGTTGATTGTATCAAATCCAGCGTTTAATAATTTTATTTCTACATTATTTGTTACACTACATATTGGTGCGATGGGTGCATTAAAAGTGGAAATAGATGCATCTAAGGTTATTGGTGTAAACTCGTCTGCTCCAATATCAGGTGTTGTGGCATTTCTAATATCTCCATCAATATCATCAGTAACTCCGTAGGCAGGAACACCATTATTATTTAATGTTGGGTTACTTGTGTGTAAATCGGATTGAGAAATGAATGATGGATCAACATTAAAAGAGTTCATATCGAACCCTGATGCTGTTTGATACGCAGAAAGGGTAGCATAATCAACACCCATGTGCATTAGAACGGCACCTGTTGTATAAAAGTCATTATAATCGGAAGATGTAACATTACCAACAGGTTGAGAAGCATAAAAAGCATAGCCCCCACCTATATTTGCAAATATATTATTACTTAGAGACATATTATTGTTGTTGCTTTGAAGATAAACTGCTTTCGAATTGAGATTGGTACTATAATTAAGAACAGAATTAAATCCGACCTGAATATTTCTGCATACTGATAAGTATAATCCTTTACTCTCTGTTGTTCCTCCTAAAGATATCATATTATTTGCAATAACACTTTGGATGCCAGTAGTATTTAAATTAAAATATAAAATAATGCCAACACTTGCGATAGGGACATCTATTTTATTCTTTGTGATAATAACTGGTGTTGCGGCATAATTTATGGAGATTCCTATATAACCACCAGTAGTAGAATTTGACTGAAAAATATTGGCATTAATTAAAGGGTGACCAACATATTTAAGATTAATACCATATTGTAGTTGATTTATAAACTGATTATTACTAATAGTTAAGGTTTCTTCTAAACTTGAGTCACTAACACCTACTATATCAATCCCTCCTCTACCATTTAAAAAAATATTATTGGTAAATGTGTTGTTCGTATCGTTAGTTGTATTATCAGAGACAATTAAACTTCTATCAGACCCATAATTTCCTGTATAAGTTATACCTTCAAAGCTATTGTTACTAAAAGTATTATTATTTGCATTGTTATCATATACTACCACTCGCTGTAAAGCAACATTTTGAGCCTTTAATGTTATATGCTGAAATGTAATATAATCTGCACCATTCAGATATACAATGTAATTGTTGCCAAAAGTAGCGTTAAAAGTTAAAATTACTAATGAGCTGTCCATAGATGTAGATTGAAATGTAATGGTGTTGGTAGCACTTGCACCTGTAATTTGTGGTATTACAATTTGTTCGTTATATGTTCCATCGTTTGCTTGAATAACAACAGGACCAGAAACGCCTTGAGAAATTAATGAATCTACCGCTTCGGTAAAAGATAAAAAATTACCAGATCCAGTAGTATCTATAGTGTAAGTTCCTGATAATTGTGCATCAGCATTAAAGTAGCTAAGTATAATTATACTTCCTAAAATAAATTGTTTAATTGTTTTCATTTGCTTACTTGTTTTTTGTGATTAACACGATGGAGTGCAAATGTTCAAAAAAAACAACACCTTTTCGTCATCATTTTGGGTGATTTTTTACGATAATTAAAGAAAAATGAACTTTTTTTGGCAGTTTTTAAAGATTTAGCATTTTTAAAATATTAAGCTCTAGTAATTCTCCCATACTTTTACATTTTTTAAAATTAGGGGTTTCATGATGCTTACTCAACTCTTTTTTTAAATAATTAATATGTTCATCTGTAGAAATAGTGTCCTTTTTTAACACGCTAATTAAGTGGTCAATTTGGGGTCTTCCATTAAAATAACGTTTTTTTAAAAGTGCTTTTTCTTCTTTTTGGTATTGTTCTATGGCTTCTTTAGAAAGTGCTTTTTGAGTAAGTTTAACATAAAATAGGTTATCTTTATAAAATTGAGGCAAGTAAATCCGTAAAGCTTTCTCATAGGATTGTTGGTCAAAATCTATGGCTCTAATTCGATATTGTTCTTTGTCAAAATCTTGTGTAAGAACTATCACAAAATTGTACGCCCTCATATCCCCCAGAAGCCTCACAAAGCATCTTTCATTAAATTTAACAAATTCTTTAGCCAATCTAACTTCGTTTATTTCTCTGTGGTTGGTGATTACTTCTTCAATAAATTGATCGCCAGGTAAGCCAATAATATGCTCTTCAATTAAAGTATCTTTATAATAAATATAGTGCATTTTGTTGGGAGAAAAATGGTGTTCCAACTCCAAACCATAAACCCTAGAGGAATCAGCAATTTTAATGTAGTAATAATCGTAATTATCATTTAACTGGTTAATAATTTTAATTCGAAATGGCTTAGAGTTTCCGTAAGAGCAGTAATCAATTCCATCAACAGTTAAATAATCTATTTTACTTCCATCAGAAATTAATAAACGATAAATTTCTACTAGGCTAGCATATAAAAAATCTATCTCATTAGCGTTATATAGTGCCCTATTCCAGAGGGTTGGTTTTCCTTTAGCATCTTCTAAAGGAACTAAATTTGTGTAATGTAATAAATCCTCATACTGCAAAGGAATTGCTATACTTCGAGATTGCTTGATTAAATAATCATTCAAGCCTTCATTTATTTTAAAGAAAGGCTTTTTATATTCTATATGATTAAATTTCATGAGTTATTGTAAGTGTGTATAAAGATATAAAAACATTTTCTTTCCTAATAGAAATCATAAATTAATCACTTTTAAAAGTTGTATTTTTGTGTTATTAAAATAATTAGCTATGGATACAGATTTAACAGGTAAAAATGCTATTGTTTGTGGGAGTACACAAGGAATAGGAAAGGCAATTGCAATAGAATTAGCTTTATTAGGGGCTAATGTAATTTTATTTGCACGTAACGAAACAAAATTACAAGCTGTTAGAAAGGAGTTAGATGTTTCAAAAGGACAAGAACATCATTATTTAGTTGCTGATTTTAGTTTACCTCCACAAGTAAAATTAGTGGTAGAGGACTTTATCGAAATTAACGAAATAGCAATTAATATTTTAGTAAACAATACAGGTGGTCCCGCTGGTGGAATAATAGCAGATGCACATATTGATGAATTTGTACATGCTTTTTCTAGTCATTTAATTTGTAATCACATACTTGTTCAGGCAGTTAAAGATGGCATGAAAAAAAGTGATTACGGTAGAATTATTAACCTAATTTCTACTTCAGTTAAACAACCATTAAACGGATTGGGTGTTTCTAATACTATTAGAGGAGCTGTCGCTAATTGGAGCAAAACGTTGGCAAACGAATTGGGTGAATTTGGTATAACTGTAAATAATGTTTTACCTGGGGCAACAGACACCATTCGTTTAAAATCTATTATAGCAAATAAAGCTTTAAAAACGGGAAAAGATGCGACTTTAATTAAGCAAGACATGGAAAATCAAATACCATTAAAACGGATTGCTCAAGCAGAAGAAATTGCAAATGCCGTTGCGTTTTTAGCATCTCCTGCAGCCAGTTATATTAGTGGTGTAAATATTCCCGTTGATGGTGGAAGAACTAAAAGTTTATGATTTTATCCCTCTTTAAATGCAAATTTTATAGGTAAATTATAAATTACACTTACCCGCTTGCCATGCTGCCTGCCTGGTTTCCATTTTGGCATGGCTTTTACTACCCTAATGGCTTCTTGGTTTAATAATTCACTTTCTCCTCTCAATATTTTTACATCTCTAATTTTACCACTTTTACCAACAATAAACTGAACATAAACAGTACCAACAATATTATTTTCTATTGCCATTTTTGGATATTTAATGGCTTGTCCTAAATATTTAAATAAGGCTTTTTCTCCACCAACAAATTTTGGCATTACTTCTGCCCATGTTACAGGAGGTGTTGGGTCTTCTTTTTCTTTGATTTTCCAATCGTTTGGATTAAAAACAGGCGTTACCACTACTTTTTTTACATCAATAGGTTCTTCAATTTTTGTTTTATTATCAACTGGGGTAAATTGATGTGGGTCTATTACAACTTTAGGACGCTCTACTTTTACTTTTTTTATAACTTCTTTTTTTGGTAAGATTGGTGCAATATCCCAATCTTCAACGCTAACGACAGGATCTGTATTTGTTGGAATAACAACAATGTAAGAGCTTTTCCATTCGAATGCCAGCAATGTTAGTCCTCCAGCAATAATTAATCCTATTTGAAAAAATATACCTCGTAATTTTTTCATCTGTTTATTTGTCCTTTGAAATTGGTTCATAATCGTATAATTTAAATTAGTATGTATAAATAACTTAACTTTGGCTACTTTTAGTATTTAGATGTCTAAAAAAAAATATTCCATAATAAATAAAACCCTTTTAATTACCTTAATCGCAGTTTGTATTATTGCTTGTAAAACAACAGCAACAACAACTAATAATAATGCAAATTCGACAAAAGTAATAAACAACGAAAGGAAATATTGTGTTGGTAAAGGTGGCGGTTTTACAGGTAATTACGAAGAATACATTCTATATGAAAACGGAAAAGTTTATAAACGAGACTTTAATTACGATAGAGAAATTTATGTAAAACAACTCCCGGAACAAGACTTAAATTATTTTTTAGATAAAGCTGAACAACTTGGCTTAGAAGGAGTTGCAATTAACGAGCCTGGTAATATTTCTACTTATATTGAAATTAAAGAAGGAAATTTAACGATTAATAAAATTGTATGGGGAGCCAATCTTTATTATCCTCCACAAGAGTTAATTGATTTTCATAAAGAATTATTTGATAAGCTCTCAGCAACAGAATAAACAATAATCTATTTTTTATTCCTATTTTAGGCATTATTTTAATACATGACTAAAAAGAAAAAACAAACAAACAAAAAACAAGGTTCATTTAAACACGATTTATTGCAAGATATTGTAACTATTTTCGATAAAAACCCTACTCAATCTTTTAATTACAAGCAACTTAGTAAAGCCTTTGGATTTAAAGATATTGCTAACAAACGTTTAATAGGAATTATTTTAGATGAACTGGTTAATCAAGGCAAACTGTACGAAACAAAAAGAGGGCAATACAAATTAAAATCTGACCAAAAATTTGTTAAAGGAAGAGTTGATATGACTGCTCGTGGTGCTGCTTATGTAGTAACTGAAGACACCGAAATTGACATCTACATTAATGCCAAGAACATTGGAAATGCCTTAAATGGAGACCTTGTAAAAGTTAATATCTTTTCAGGAAAAAATAGCAGAAAAATAGAAGGTGAAATTGTTGAAGTTGTTGAAAGGGCTAAAACAGAATTTGTAGGAATAATTCAAAAATCTAAAAATTTTGCTTTTTTAGTTACTGATGATGCTAAAATGCCTGTAGATATTTTTATTGCTAACGAAAAATTAAAAGGAGCAAAAGATGGCGATAAAGCCATTGCAAAAATTACCGAATGGCCTACCGAAAGAAAAAATCCTTACGGCAAAATAATTGAAGTTTTAGGAATTCCTGGCGAAAACGATACTGAAATGCACGCCATTTTAGCAGAATATGGCTTACCCTATCAGTTTCCTAGAACAGTAGAAAAAGAAGCTAAAAACCTCGATTTAAATATCTCTTTAAAGGAAATAAAAAAACGTAGAGATTTTAGAACCACCACCACTTTTACCATAGACCCAAAAGATGCCAAAGATTTTGATGACGCTTTATCCATAAAAAAACTAAAAAATGACAATTGGGAAATTGGTGTTCATATTGCAGATGTTTCTTACTATATCAAAGAAAATTCGGTTTTAGAAGCCGAAGCATACAACCGAGCAACCTCCATTTATTTAGTGGATAGGGTGGTGCCAATGTTGCCAGAAATTTTATCAAACCAAGCTTGTTCTTTACGTCCTCAAGAGACAAAATTGTGTTTTTCGGCTGTTTTTGAGTTAGATGAGAAATCTAACATAATAAATGAATGGTTTGGACGAACAGTTATTTTTTCAGATAGAAGATTTACCTACGATGAAGCCCAAGAAAGAATTGAAACAAAAAAAGGAGATTTAGCGGAAGAAATATTAGTTTTAGATAAATTAGCCAAACAACTTCGTGAAAAAAGATTTAAAAAAGGTGCTATTGCTTTTGATAGAGTAGAAGTAAAGTTTAATTTAGATAATGATGGCAACCCACTCGGAGTTTACTTTAAAAAAAGTAAAGATGCTAATAAATTAATTGAAGAGTTTATGTTGTTGGCAAACAAACGAGTAGCAGAGTTTATTGGTAAACCAAAACATGGCAAACCAAAAACTTTTGTTTACCGTATTCATGATGAACCTAACCAAGAAAAATTACTTTCTTTAGCCAACTTTGTGAAAAAATTCGGTTATAATTTAAGTGCAGAAGGCAAAAATGTTTCTAATTCTATTAATCAATTGCTAAACGATGTAAAAGGGAAAAATGAAGGCAATATGATTGAACAATTGACTATTAGAACAATGTCAAAAGCAAGCTATTCCACTAAAAATATTGGGCATTATGGATTAGGGTTTCCTTATTATTCTCATTTCACATCCCCCATTAGAAGATATCCTGATGTAATGGTTCACCGACTTTTACAGCGTTATTTAGATGGCGGAAATTCTGCCAATCAAGTTGATTTTGAAGAAAAATGTAAACATGCATCAAGCATGGAATTATTAGCAACCGATGCCGAAAGAAAATCTATTAAATATAAACAAGTCCAGTTTTTACAAGATAAGATAGGACAAGAATTTGATGGCGTAATTTCTGGGGTAAGCGAGTGGGGTTTATATGTGGAAATTATAGAGAATATGTGTGAAGGAATGGTTCGTTTGCAAGATATTGCTGGCGATTATTATACTTTTGATGCCGATAATTATTGTGCTAGAGGTCAAAAAACAGGACAAGAATACCAGATGGGAGATGAAGTTAGCATTAAAGTAAAACGAGCCGATTTAATAAAAAAACAACTTGATTTTGAGTTAATTTAAGTACAGTAAAAAGGGTTTTCATAAACACCTCTAATTCAGGGAGAACATCAAATAGCCGACAATAACTTCTAGGCATTAGAAAATCACAAAGAACTCGAACTTTTACCATATCTTGCTTTTACGTATTAACTATTTTTGTGTATTGTGCTGATTAACAATGCTTAAAAGACACTCCTTCCTCTGAAATTGCAATTAGTTTAAAATATTTTATACCTTTAAACTTTTCTTAATATAAAAAATTTATGCACAAAATAATAAGTATAATCTTTCTTCTTGTTTCTGTAAGCTTATCTAGTTTCTCTCAAGGTGTCAAATCAACTCAAACAGTCAAAAGGGTTGGAGAAACCAACGAATATAATATTACAACCACAATAACAGGTTTACAAGGTGTTGATATTGCAAGAATTAATTACATGGTTTCTGATAAACAGGCGTATAAACCATCGCCTAAAAACACTTTTTTCTCTGATAGAAATGCTGAATATATTAGATTTTACATCATGGGAGTTCCTAATGATGGTAAAATCGTAATTTATTTAGGGATAGTTACTCAACCTTTGAATACTCCTTTAAATATTCCTATCGAATTTCAATACTCTAAAAATGAAGAAAAACAAACGTTAGCGTTAGAGCCCATTGTTTTAGAAGGGAATTTAATTGCTGATAATGGCGTAAAATCGGTAGATGATAATGCTAAGATTGATGATGTTATAAAAAATAATGAAAGTCCTAAAGATATTACGGAAGAAACAACTACAGAAACATCAGATATAACTAAAGAAAAAAATGTTGCAGAAACAACCTCAGAGGAAGATACAAGTTTACCAAAAGAAGCAGTAAGTGTTGTAGAAAACACTAAAAATCAACCTGATAAGGAAGATAATCTTCCCATTGAAACAGCAAAAATATCTAATAAATTTACCGTTCAAATATTAGCACTTGCCAAATTCTCGCAAAATAAACTAACTGTTTTTTGTAAACAGCATAATTTATTGCTTTCCCAAATCTCTAAAAAACAAATTAATGGCTTAATGAAAATAAGATATGGTGTTTCATATAGCAAAGAAGAGGCTAGAAAACTTAGGACTAGTTTGTTAAATAAAGGTATTATTGGTGCATTTGTTGTTGGGTTGTAAATATTTAAATTCTTCGCAAAAAACCCCATCAGTTTTATGCTAATGAGGTTTCTTTAGTAGCGG